>NZ_PDIG01000005.1:0-352322 GCF_004745185.1 Escherichia sp. E2661 | reverse complement strand
GCAGCCCGTAGGCCGGATAAGGCGTTCACGCCGCATCCGGCACCGTGCTCAGATGCCTGATGCGACGCTTGCCGCGTCTTATCAGGCCTACAAAATGAGCAGCCCGTAGGCCGGATAAGGCGTTCACGCCGCATCCGGCAACAAGTAACGTGCACCGTGACTGCAACCTATCCCAGTGGTTTCGCCAGCACCGGACTCTCCGCTACTTGCTGGCGCTTATAGCGACCATACAGCAGCAATGAGGACATCGCAGCAAACGAGAGCAGGGCAGCAGGCAACGCCACGTAATTATATGCCAGCTCCAGCGTCAGCATCATCCCGCCGCAATAAGCACCCACGGCGCTACCGAGGTTAAACGCTATTTGCCCACCTGCGGCACCTAATAACTCTCCGCCTTTGGCATTTTGCAGTAACAATATTTGCAGCGGTGCTGAAAGGGCAAATAATCCCGCGCAACAAATAAAAGCAAAAATAAGCGACGTTGTTTTCATGCCGCCGAAGAAAAAGAGCATCAACAGTGCCAGCACAATAATAAAGTCAGTCACTGCCGCAATGCGTAGCGGCGAGTAACGTCCGGAAATCCGGCCACTTAGCATATTCCCCAGCACCATCCCCAGTCCGACCAGCATCATAATGAAGGTCATCGCCGTTTCCGAAAAACCGGAAATAAACATCATGTATGGCTTTACGTAGCTGAACCAGGCAAACACACCTGCGTTGCCAAACATCGTAGCGGCGAAAATTAACCACGGGGCAGGGCTGCGTAAAAAGTGAAATTGTTCGCGCAGCTTTCCTTTCGCCTCGTCGCGAATATCCGGCACCCAAAAATAGACCGATGCCATCACCGCAATATTAAAAACAGCGATCAACAAAAAGGTGTAGCGCCAGCTAAATTCCTGACTTAAATACGTCCCCAGCGGAATGCCCAGCAAATTGGCGACTGTCATCCCGGAAACCATCCCCGCCACGGCGGCGGTGACTTTGCCGGGTTGGATAATTTTCGATAACACGATCGCTCCGACGCCAAAAAATGCGCCATGCGGAAAGCCGGATACCAGGCGACCAATGGCGAGCATCAGGTAAGACGAAGAGAGCGTGAACATGGCGTTGCCAATGACGCACAACGTCACCAGAAACAACAAGATATGTTTGAGTGAGTAGCGACTGGAAAAAAGCGCGATTATCGGCGCACCGACTACCACCCCCAGCGCATAATACGAAATCATATGCCCGGCGGCAGGAATCGAAATCCCCACATTATGCGCCAGCTCCGTGAGCACCCCCATAATGCCAAATTCAGCCATCCCCAGGCCAAATGTGCCGAGTGCCAAAGATAAAATAACTTTTTTCATACCACCATCACAACCAACAGAGCAGCTACGAATCACCGTAGCCAATAAAGTGATAGCTTGCAGGATAACGACCAGCGAGGCCAAGAGATAATTCGCCCCTCTGTATTCATTATCCTGCTGAATAGTTATTTCACCGCAAACGCGCTTTCCAGTTTACTGTAGCCCAGTCCGTTGATCTTCTTCACTTTAATCTGCACCGGAATACGCTCTTTCATCGCTTCAACGTGGCTAATCACCCCGATGGTTTTACCACTGGCGTTCAGGGCATCCAGTGCGTCAAGGGCGGTATCCAGCGTTTCGCTATCCAGCGTGCCGAAACCTTCATCGAGGAACAGCGAGTCAATACGCGTTTTATGGCTGACCAGATCCGAAAGCGCCAGCGCCAGTGCCAGGCTCACGAGGAAACTTTCTCCGCCGGAAAGCGTACGGGTATCGCGTACCGCATCTGCCTGCCAGGTATCAACAACCTCAACTTCCAGCGCCTCGCTGGCTTTGCGCTGTAACAGATAGCGACCGTGCAGCCGGGTAAGTTGCTGGTTAGCCAGATGGACCAGATTGTCCAGCGTCAGCCCCTGAGCGAATTTACGGAATTTATCGCCCTCTTTGGAGCCAATCAGCGAATTAAGGTATCCCCAGTCCTCAACCTGCTGCGTCGTCTGTGCAATTTGCTGCATTAAGGTTTGTTGTTGCTGACGGTTGTCTGCATCCTGCTTCAGCTGCTGGCGAATTTCCCCCTGGCGAGTGGTGTTTTCACGCAACTTTTGGTGAGTTTGCGCTAACTCTTGCTGAATCTGTTCCACCGTCGCCGTGAGATCCAGCCCGCCAGGTCGGTGTTGCTGATGCTGTGCCAGCGTTTCAGCTGTCTGAGTGGCCAGCGCTTGCGCCTGACGACGCTGGTTTTCCAGATTCTGTTTCAGCTGTTCCAGCTGCGTTAGCGTCTGCTCATCCATTAGCGCCGCAAGAAATGCCTGCTGATCGTCAAAAATGCTGTCCTGTAGCGCGGTGTCAAACTGCGCCTGAACTTTTTGCAGACTTTGCGCTGCCAGAACCTCCTGTTGCTGCAACGTTTGCTGCTGGCTTTGCAACGCGAGGCATTGTTCGTGAACTTGCCGCCAGTTTTCCAGCGCCACAGTTTCTTCGCTGTGCGGGAGTTCATCACTTTGCGGCAACGTTTCCAGAATCGGCGTCAGCTGCTGAATACGGTTTTGCTGCGCGGTTAATTCGTTCTGGCGTTGCTGCCAGCTCTGCGCTTCTTGCTGACGTGTCGCCAACCAGCTCTCTTCTTCCTCTTCCTGTGGCAATGTCAGTGCATAACCCGCCAATGCCGTTAAGAGTTGCTGCTGGCGTTGTTCAATTTGCTGTTGATACTGGATAATTTGCTGATTATGCGCGGCTATCTGCCCTTGTAATTCATGCCGTTGGCTGAGTAACCGCAGCTGGCGTTCGTACTCATCTTGTGCATCTAGCCACGGTTGAATATCGTCCTGCGGCTGCAAGGTGATATTGAGGCTGGCCGTGACGGCTTGCCATTGTTGAGTAAGTGCTTGCTCATCTTGTCGGAGGCTTTGTGCTTCGTTTTCATCGCGCTGAAGCTGCTTCGTTAAGGCGTCCAGTTGCCCACGTAGCGCCGCGCCTTCTTCACCGAGCTTTTTCACTTCGTTTTCCAGCGTTAATAGCCGGGCCTGATTAACGCCAGGTTCCAGCGCCTGATACGCCTCGACCGCCGGGTGGCTGGTGGAACCACAAAGTGGGCAAGGCTGACCTGCCTGTAACTGCGCGCGCTGGGCTTCCAGCGTTTTAATGCGCGCTTCCTGCTCGCAAATGGTTTTCACATCGGCAAGTTGCTGCGTCTTTTCTTTATAACGCTGGCGCATTTCGTTAAGTGCGGCATTACGTTGCGTCTGTTCCAGAGTGGCATTCTGGATAGCGACCTGTAACTGCGCCAGACGTTTTTTGTTGGGGAACAATCTGCCCATGCAGCGCAACCAGGCGTTGACGCAGTGGGCGTTGCTCAGCATGTTGCGCCTGGGCGCTAGCAACTTCATCGGCGGTTAACGTCAACGTGATCGCCGCAAGCGCATTAAGTTTTTGCTCAGCATGGGTTAACTGTTGCTGCCATTGCCGCAGATGCCCACGATCGCTGGTTTGTTGGGAGAACTGCGCACGCCAACCCGCCAGTTCGTTGTTCCACTGACGGAAGCGGTCGTGTTCCTGTAACCAGGCATTCAGGCTTTGTTGCTGCTGCTGTAATTCTGCTGACTGCTTCGCCGCGTGGTGGCGAATGCTCGCGCGAAGCGCCATTGTGCTCTGTAAGCGAGTATTTACTTCTTCAATCTGCTGGCGAGTATGCGTTAGCGCTGCGCTGTGTTCTGCGATGCGTTCCCAGTGCGGACGAAGATTTCGTGCCGGTTGCGCCAGGCTGAGCGCCGCCAGTTGCGGTTGCGCTTTTTCTTCTTCGGCTAACGCTTGTTGCAATGCCTGCTGACGGCGGCTGGCTTCTTGCTGCAATTCGTCCAGACGCGTTAACCAGTTTAGCGATTGTTGTTCTTGCTGCTGCGCAGTGAGTAACCGTTTCTCTTCGTCAGTGAGTACCTGCAAACTTTCTGTCAGCGATTGCAGCTGTTCTGGCGCTAATAACGCGACGCCGCTGGCCTGCGCTTGCAGCTTCTCCAGCTCTGTGCGGGCCGATTTATGCTGTTCAAAAACCATCGCAGAGATTTGCCCGTAGATTTCGGTGCCGGTTAACTCCTCGAGCAATTCCGCGCGTTCTTTCGGTTTCGCATTGAGGAAGGCAGCAAATTGCCCCTGCGAAAGCAGCATCGAACGGGTGAAGCGCCCGTAATCCAGTCCGGTTAACGTCGCCGTCAGTTCCAGCTTATCTTTCACTTTGTCGGCGAGAATTTTGCCGTCTGCGCAGCGCGCCAGCTCTACGCGTGGCACCTGCAAATTACCGTCCGGCTGGTTACGCGCCCGATTCTGGCTCCAGAACGCGCGATACGCTTCACCTTTCACTTCAAATTCCACTTCCGCCAGACATTCGGCGGTATCGCGGGTCATGAGATCATTTTGTGATTGCGAAACGTTAGAGAGGCGCGGGGTTTCGTGATACAGCGCCAGACAAATGGCGTCCAGCAGGGTGGTTTTCCCCGCACCGGTTGGGCCGGTAATGGCAAACAGCCCGTTGCTGGCGAACGGCTCGCGGGTGAAATCAATCTTCCATTCGCCTTTTAATGAGTTCAGGTTTTTCAGGCGCAGGCTGAGAATTTTCATGCTTCGTGTTCTCCGGCGAGGGTCTGCAACGTCGTGGCGAAAAGATTCTGTAGACGTTGCTGCTGCGATTCATCCAGTTCTTCCAGTGCCAGACGGCGATTGAACACCTCTTCGACGCTGAGTTCGCTGAGGGTTTCACGCTGTTGGCTGGCTAACACACGCTCGCGCTGTTCACGACTCCGGCGCACCAGCAATACTTCGACAGGCAATGATTCGGTTAATGCCTGGATTTTGCGCTGAATATCATGCAGATACTCATCGGTAGTGATTTCGATATCCAGCCAGACAGGTGGCTCTTGTGATACATCGCGCCACTGTTCCAGCTGTTCGGTAATCGACGCCAGATCGCCTTTCAGCACCGCCATGGGTTGCGTTACCGGTACGTTCAGATTTTCCACGCTCTCTAATTTGCCGTTTGAAAATGTCACCAGATGGACATATTTACTCTTACCGCATTCATCAAAACTCAGTGGAATGGGGGAGCCGCAATAGCGAACATGTTCCATGCCGCCAATAATCTGCGCGCGGTGAATATGCCCGAGCGCGATGTAGTCGGCTGGCGGAAAGTTTTGTGCCGGAAACGCGTCCAGCGTGCCAATATAGATGTCACGCACGGCGTCACTTTTACTGGCGCCCACGGTCGTTAAATGTCCCGTGGCGATGATGGGCAGAGGCTGATCGCCGCGCAGTTTGCAGGCATCGGCATAGTGTTGTTGATAATAATCAGTAATAGCCGCCAGCAAATGCTGCTGTTTTTCAATACCGTTTAGCCCCGCCTGGCTGGTAATAATGTCACGCGGGCGTAAAAAAGGAATGGGGCACAGCACTGCGCCTGGCGTCCCGTCGCGATGAGGCAAGATTTGCGGCGCATGTCCGGCGCTGGCGACCACGGTAGTATTGAGGAACGCCATGATATCGCGCGATTCATTCAGCGTGGCGACCGAATCATGGTTTCCTGCCAGTACCACCAGATGACAGCCCGTTTGTTGTAAATTGACAACAAAACGGTTGTATAAAGTACGGGCGTAACTGGGCGGCGAACCGGTATCGAAAACATCACCGGCAACAATAATCGCATCCACCTGATGGGTTTGTGCTGTCTCCAGCAGCCAGTCAAGAAAAGCCTGATGCTCAGCTTCGCGGCTTTTACTGTAGAAGTTCTGGCCGAGATGCCAGTCTGAAGTGTGAAGGATGCGCATAACGATTCTCTGGCGAAAAAGCATGGGCGCGATTATACCCAAACAGGTGCGCTATTTGCTTTTTTCTGCACCACAGAAATCAATAACCTGAAGATATGTGCGACGAGCTTTTCATAAATCTGTCATAAATCTGACGCATAATGACGTCGCATTAATGATCGCAATCTATTTATTACAACAGGGCAAATCATGGCGAGACGTATTCTGGTCGTAGAAGATGAAGCTCCAATTCGCGAAATGGTCTGCTTCGTGCTCGAGCAAAATGGCTTCCAGCCGGTCGAAGCGGAAGATTATGACAGTGCTGTGAACCAACTGAATGAACCCTGGCCGGATTTAATTCTCCTCGACTGGATGTTACCCGGCGGCTCCGGTATCCAGTTCATCAAACATCTCAAGCGTGAGTCGATGACCCGTGATATTCCGGTAGTGATGCTGACCGCCAGAGGGGAAGAAGAAGATCGCGTGCGCGGCCTTGAAACCGGTGCGGATGACTATATCACCAAGCCGTTTTCGCCGAAGGAGCTGGTGGCGCGAATCAAAGCGGTAATGCGCCGTATATCGCCGATGGCGGTGGAAGAGGTGATTGAGATGCAGGGGCTAAGTCTCGACCCGACATCTCACCGGGTGATGGCGGGCGAAGAACCGCTGGAGATGGGGCCAACTGAATTTAAACTGCTGCACTTTTTTTATGACGCATCCCGAGCGCGTGTACAGTCGCGAGCAACTGTTAAATCACGTCTGGGGAACCAACGTATATGTGGAAGACCGCACGGTCGATGTCCACATTCGCCGCCTGCGTAAAGCACTGGAGCCCGGCGGGCATGACCGCATGGTGCAGACCGTGCGCGGTACAGGATATCGTTTTTCAACCCGCTTTTAACGCCTTGCTCATCGGACGCAGAGCAGGGCTTATGATTTCTTAACTGGAGTATCTTACGTGCTGGAACGGCTGTCGTGGAAAAGGCTGGTGCTGGAGCTGCTACTTTGCTGCCTCCCGGCTTTCATCCTGGGTGCATTTTTTGGTTACCTGCCCTGGTTTTTGCTGGCATCGGTAACAGGACTGCTTATCTGGCATTTCTGGAATTTATTGCGCCTTTCATGGTGGCTGTGGGTGGATCGCAGTATGACACCGCCACCGGGGCGTGGTAGCTGGGAACCGCTGCTGTACGGTTTACACCAGATGCAACTGCGTAATAAAAAAACGCCGCCGCGAGCTGGGTAATCTTATCAAACGCTTTCGTAGCGGCGCGGAGTCGCTGCCTGACGCGGTGGTGCTGACCACGGAAGAGGGCGGTATTTTCTGGTGTAACGGTCTGGCGCAACAAATTCTAGGTCTGCGCTGGCCAGAAGATAACGGGCAGAACATCCTTAACCTGCTGCGTTATCCGGAGTTTACGCAATATCTGAAAACGCGTGATTTTTCTCGCCCGCTCAATCTGGTGCTCAACACCGGGCGGCATCTGGAAATTCGCGTCATGCCTTATACCCATAAACAGCTGCTGATGGTGGCGCGAGATGTCACGCAAATGCATCAACTGGAAGGGGCGCGGCGCAACTTTTTCGCCAACGTAAGCCATGAGTTACGTACGCCATTGACCGTGTTACAGGGCTACCTGGAGATGATGGATGAGCAACCACTGGAGGGGGCTGTACGTGAAAAAGCGTTGCACACCATGCGCGAGCAGACTCAGCGGATGGAAGGCTGGTGAAGCAGTTACTGACCTTGTCGAAAATTGAAGCCGCGCCGACGCAGTTGCTGAATGAGATGGTTGATGTGCCGATGATGCTGCGCGTCGTTGAGCGTGAAGCTCAGACGCTGAGCCAGCAAAAACAGACACTTACCTTTGAGATTGATAACGGCCTCAAAGTGTCTGGCAGCGAAGACCAGTTACGCAGTGCGATTTCGAATCTGGTCTATAACGCCGTGAATCATACGCCGGAAGGTACCCATATCACCGTACGCTGGCAGCGAGTACCGCACGGTGCCGAATTTAGTGTTGAAGATAATGGACCGGGCATCGCACCGGAGCATATTCCGCGCCTGACCGAGCGTTTTTATCGCGTTGATAAAGCGCGTTCCCGACAAACAGGCGGTAGCGGGTTGGGGTTAGCGATCGTGAAGCATGCGGTAAATCATCATGAAAGTCGGCTCAATATTGAAAGTACGGTGGGCAAAGGTACGCGTTTCAGTTTTGTTCTGCCGGAACGTTTAATTGCCAAAAATAGCGATTAATCCACCTTTGTCATTTTTTGTTGCCATAAGCCAGCCGATGCTGGCTTTTTTTCTTTGCAGTCAAAAAACGGGCGCTGAATTTTACAATGTCTGGTGATTTTTTGTTCGCATGATAAGCCATATCTTTTTCACGGAAATAGTGTTTTATACTGGTTGGTGATTTCTTATCGCTATATACCTCTGGTTTTTAGATCCCTCCTTGCTTTAAAACGTTATAAGCGTTTAAATTGCGCTTCAGGTGCTGTCATACTGACTGCATTCACGCGGTAAATCGAAAAACTATTCTTCGCCGCGCCTGGTTGGGAGTATTTCCCGCTAAAATTGTTTAAATATACCGCTGTATCATCCCCAGGGATTGGCACAAAATTTAACGTTACAACACCACATCCACAGGCAGTATGATTTATGACCCATCAGTTAAGATCGCGCGATATCATCGCTCTGGGCTTTATGACATTTGCGTTGTTCGTTGGCGCAGGTAACATTATTTTCCCTCCTATGGTCGGCTTGCAGGCAGGCGAACACGTCTGGACTGCGGCATTCGGCTTCCTTATTACTGCCGTTGGTCTGCCGGTATTAACGGTAGTGGCGCTGGCGAAAGTTGGCGGCGGCGTTGACAGTCTGAGCACACCAATCGGTAAAGTCGCAGGCGTGCTGCTGGCAACGGTCTGCTACCTGGCGGTAGGGCCGCTGTTTGCAACACCGCGTACGGCAACTGTCTCCTTTGAAGTGGGCATTGCGCCGCTGACGGGTGACTCCGCACTGCCGCTGTTTATCTACAGCCTGGTCTATTTCGCTATCGTTATTCTGGTTTCGCTCTATCCGGGCAAGCTGCTGGATACCGTGGGCAACTTCCTTGCGCCGCTGAAAATTATCGCGCTGGTCATCCTGTCTGTTGCCGCGATTGTCTGGCCGGCGGGTTCTATCAGCACGGCGACTGAGGCTTATCAAAACGCTGCGTTTTCTAACGGCTTCGTCAATGGCTATCTGACGATGGATACGCTGGGCGCGATGGTGTTTGGTATCGTTATTGTCAATGCGGCGCGTTCTCGCGGCGTTACCGAAGCGCGTCTGCTGACCCGTTATACCGTCTGGGCTGGCCTGATGGCAGGCGTTGGTTTGACTCTGCTGTACCTGGCGCTGTTCCGTCTGGGTTCAGACAGCGCGTCGCTGGTTGATCAATCCGCAAATGGTGCCGCTATTCTGCATGCTTACGTTCAGCACACCTTTGGCGGCGGCGGTAGCTTCCTGCTGGCGGCGTTAATCTTCATCGCTTGTCTGGTCACGGCGGTTGGTCTGACCTGCGCTTGTGCGGAATTCTTCGCCCAATACATCCCGCTCTCATACCGTACGCTGGTGTTTATCCTCGGCGGCTTCTCGATGGTGGTGTCTAATCTGGGCTTGAGCCAGCTGATTCAGATCTCTGTACCGGTGCTGACTGCCATTTATCCGCCGTGTATCGCACTGGTTGTATTAAGTTTTACACGCTCATGGTGGCATAATTCGTCCCGCGTGATTGCTCCGCCGATGTTTATCAGCCTGCTTTTTGGTATTCTCGACGGGATCAAAGCATCTGCATTCAGCGATATTTTACCGTCCTGGGCGCAGCGTTTACCGCTGGCCGAACAAGGTCTGGCGTGGTTAATGCCAACGGTGGTGATGGTGGTTCTGGCCATTATCTGGGATCGCGCAGCAGGTCGTCAGGTGACCTCCAGCGCCCACTAAATCACTGTAAATTTGTTTTAACCACGGGGCTGCGATGCCCCGTGGTTTTTTATTGTGTTGATGGGTTAGGAATTGATGGAAAGTAAGAACAAGCTAAAGCGTGGGCTAAGTACCCGACACATACGCTTTATGGCACTGGGTTCAGCAATTGGCACCGGGTTGTTTTACGGTTCGGCGGACGCCATCAAAATGGCCGGACCGAGCGTGTTGTTGGCCTATATTATCGGTGGTGTCGCGGCGTATATCATTATGCGTGCGCTGGGAGAAATGTCGGTACATAACCCGGCCGCCAGCTCTTTCTCGCGTTATGCGCAGGAAAACCTTGGCCCGCTGGCAGGTTATATCACCGGCTGGACCTACTGCTTTGAAATCCTTATTGTCGCCATCGCCGATGTCACCGCTTTCGGTATCTATATGGGCGTCTGGTTCCCGACGGTGCCGCACTGGATATGGGTGTTGAGCGTGGTGCTGATTATCTGCGCCATTAACCTGATGAGCGTGAAAGTCTTTGGTGAGCTGGAGTTCTGGTTCTCATTCTTTAAAGTCGCCACCATTATCATCATGATCGTTGCTGGTTTCGGCATCATCATTTGGGGGATTGGCAACGGCGGGCAACCGACCGGTATCCATAACCTGTGGAGCAACGGCGGCTTCTTCAGTAACGGCTGGCTTGGCATGGTGATGTCGTTGCAAATGGTGATGTTTGCTTACGGTGGGATCGAAATTATCGGGATTACCGCCGGTGAAGCGAAAGAGCCGGAGAAGTCTATTCCGCGCGCGATTAATTCAGTGCCGATGCGTATTCTGGTGTTCTATGTTGGTACGCTGTTCGTCATTATGTCTATCTATCCGTGGAATCAGGTAGGTACTGCTGGTAGCCCGTTCGTGCTGACGTTCCAGCATTTGGGGATTACCTTTGCCGCCAGCATTCTTAACTTCGTTGTGCTGACTGCTTCGCTGTCGGCAATTAACAGCGATGTGTTTGGTGTAGGCCGTATGCTGCACGGCATGGCAGAGCAGGGCAGTGCGCCGAAAATTTTCAGCAAAACGTCGCGTCGCGGTATTCCGTGGGTCACGGTGCTGGTCATGACTACCGCGCTGCTGTTTGCTGTGTATCTGAACTACATCATGCCGGAAAACGTCTTCCTGGTGATTGCCTCGCTGGCGACCTTCGCTACCGTGTGGGTGTGGATTATGATCCTGCTGTCGCAGATTGCCTTCCGTCGCCGCCTGCCGCCAGAAGAAGTTAAAGCGCTGAAATTTAAAGTTCCTGGCGGAGTGGCAACGACCATCACGGGGCTGGTTTTCCTGGTCTTTATCATCGGACTGATCGGTTATCACCCTGAAACGCGTATCTCTCTGTACGTTGGTTTTGCGTGGATTGTGGTGCTGTTGATTGGCTGGATGTTTAAACGCCGCCACGATCGCCAGTTGGCAGAAAACCACTAATTCCTGCCTTTTGTCGCCGGATCAGGAGCAAAACCTGATCCGGCTATTCCGAAAATTATCCGCCCCCGTCCTCATCCCCTAAATATCCTTCAGATGATGATTGATCCTGCATTAGGCTATGGCAAGGTGAACACATTTTAATCGCAGGGGAATTATGATGTTGAATGCATGGCACCTGCCGGTGTCCCCGTTTGTTAAGCAAAGCAAAGATCAACTACTCATTACACTGTGGCTGACGGGCGAAGAGCCGCCACAGCGCATTATGTTGCGCGTGGAAAACGATAACGAAGAAACATCAATACCGATGCATAAACAGCGCAGCCAGCCGCAGCCTCGAGTGACGGCGTGGCGGGGAGCGCTCTCTCTCGCCACCGGGCAACCACGGCGGCGCTACAGTTTCAAATTGTTGTGGCACGATCGCCAGCGTTGGTTTTCGCCGCAAGGTTTCAGCCCAATACCACCAGCACGGCTGGAACAGTTTGCCGTCGATGTGCCGGATATCGGACCACAATGGGCGGCGGATCAGATTTTTTATCAGATCTTCCCGGATCGTTTTGCCCGGAGTCTGCCTCGTAATGCCGATCAGGATCATGTCTATTATCATCACGCCGCCGGGCGGGAAATCATATTGCGTGACTGGGATGAGCCGGTCACGGCACAGGCGGGCGGATCAACGTTCTATGGCGGCGATCTGGACGGGATAAGCGAAAAACTGCCGTACCTGAAAAAACTCGGGGTGACAGCGCTGTATCTTAATCCGGTGTTTAAAGCACCCAGCGTGCATAAATACGATACCGAAGATTATCGCCACGTCGATCCGCAGTTTGGCGGCGACGGGGCGTTGCTGCGTTTGAGACACAACACGCAGCAGCAAGGAATGCGCCTGATGCTGGACGGCGTGTTTAACCACAGTGGCGATTCTCATGCCTGGTTTGACAGGCACAATCGCGGGACGGGCGGCGCTTGCCATAACCCCGAATCGCCCTGGCGCGACTGGTACTCGTTTCGCGATGACGGCACGGCGCTCGATTGGCTGGGCTATGCCAGCCTGCCAAAACTGGATTATCAGTCGGAAAGTCTGGTGAATGAAATTTATCGCGGTGAAGACAGCATTGTCCGTCACTGGCTGAAAGCGCCGTGGAATATGGACGGCTGGCGGCTGGATGTGGTGCATATGCTGGGGGGAAGCGGGCGGGGCGCGCAATAATTTGCAGCATGTCGCCGGCATCACTGAGGCGGCGAAAGAAACCCAGCCAGAAGCGTACATTGTCGGTGAATATTTTGGCGATGCGCGGCAATGGTTACAGGCCGATGTGGAAGATGCATCGATGAACTATCGCGGCTTTACTTTTCCGCTGTGGGGCTTTCTCGCTAATACCGATGTCTCTTACGATCCGCAGCAGATTGACGCTCAAATCTGTATGACCTGGATGGACAATTACCGTGCCGGGCTTTCTCATCAACAGCAACTGCGTATGTTTAACCAGCTCGATAGTCACGATACCGCGCGATTTAAAACGTTACTCGGACGGGATGTTGCGCGTCTGCCACTGGCGGTCGTCTGGCTGTTCACCTGGCCTGGTGTGCCGTGTATTTATTACGGCGATGAAGTGGGGCTGGACGGCAATAACGATCCATTTTGTCGTAAACCGTTTCCCTGGGACCCGGAAAAACAAGATACGGAGCTATTCGCGCTATACCAGCGAATGATTGCGCTGCGTAAGAAGAGCCTGGCATTGCGTCGTGGCGGCTGTCAGGTGTTGTATGCGGAAGATAACGTGGTGGTGTTTGTGCGTGTGCTCAATCAGCAGCGTGTGCTAGTGGCAATCAACCGTGGTGAAGCGTGTGAAGTGGTGCTACCCGCATCGCCGTTGCTTAATGTCGCGCAATGGCAATGCAAAGAAGGGAACGGACAACGGGTAGATGAGATCCTGACGTTGCCCGCGATATCAGCCACGGTGTGGATGAATTAATACCCTACAACGCTTTGCGTGACGCCTGCTCCATCATCCGCGGATAAAATTGCCAGAAGCGGGTTTCAAGGGCGTCGTAATGGGTGTCTAAATCGTACCAGGAGTCACGCAGAGCATCCAGACGTGGGCGACGGCTTGCCATGCCGTTTAACACGCTCTGGATGAAATCCATATCGCGATAGCGCACCAGCCATTGCTCTGACCACAAGTAGTTATTCAGATTGATAAAGCGCGGCGGTGAGTCCGGCAGAATGGTGATCACTTGTTCGCGGGCATAACAGACAAATTCCTGTAGCGGAAAGTCCGGCGACAGCTGCGACCAGTGGCGGGAAAGAAAGTGATCCCACATCACATCCAGCGTAATAGGCGCAACGCGGCGAGTTTCACTACGAAACCACTCCCGCGCTTCGCGGACTTCCGGCAGATTGTCGGTTAACACATCGATACGCCGATGCATATGAATACCTGCAACCACGTCGGGCGGAAAACTTTCGTCAGGATTTCCGCGAACAAAATCAGCCAGTAAATTGCCGGAAAGCGAACTTTCAGCGAGATGGGCTAAATGCAGGTGAGCTAAAAAATTCATCGATTATATTCTATCCAAAGGGGGGTAAAGGTTGCAGGGAGAGCGCCCCGGCACTAGACTACCCGCCTCTTATTTTAGTCTGAGTCAGTGTCATGCGCGTTACCGATTTCTCCTTTGAATTGCCCGAATCCCTGATTGCCCACTATCCAATGCCTGAACGCAGTAGCTGTCGTTTACTGTCGCTGGACGGGCCGACGGGCGCGCTGACGCACGGTACTTTCACCGATTTACTCGACAAGCTCAACCCCGGCGATCTTCTGGTTTTTAACAATACCCGCGTGATCCCGGCGCGCCTGTTTGGGCGTAAAGCCAGCGGCGGTAAAATTGAAGTGCTGGTTGAGCGGATGCTCGACGACAAACGCATTCTCGCGCATATTCGCGCCTCGAAAGCGCCAAAACCGGGCGCGGAGCTACTGCTGGGCGATGATGAAAGCATCAAAGCAACAATGACCGCTCGTCACGGCGCGCTGTTTGAAGTCGAATTTAACGATGAGCGCTCGGTGCTGGATATTCTCAACAGCATCGGCCATATGCCACTGCCGCCGTACATCGACCGTCCGGACGAAGATGCAGACCGCGAACTTTATCAAACGGTTTATAGCGAAAAACCAGGCGCGGTAGCAGCACCGACCGCCGGACTGCACTTTGACGAACCGCTGCTGGAAAAATTACGCGCCAAAGGCGTGGAGATGGCATTCGTGACTCTGCATGTGGGGGCGGGTACCTTCCAGCCGGTACGCGTCGACACCATTGAAGACCACATCATGCACTCGGAATATGCAGAAGTGCCGCAGGATGTGGTTGACGCAGTGCTGGCTGCGAAAGCGCGTGGAAATCGGGTGATTGCGGTTGGCACCACCTCTGTTCGCTCGCTTGAGAGCGCGGCCCAGGCGGCGAAAAACGATCTGATTGAACCGTTTTTCGATGATACACAAATCTTTATCTATCCCGGCTTCCAGTACAAAGTGGTCGATGCGCTGGTGACTAACTTCCATCTGCCGGAGTCAACGCTGATTATGTTGGTTTCCGCATTTGCCGGTTATCAACACACCATGAACGCCTATAAAGCGGCAGTAGAAGAGAAATATCGCTTTTTTAGTTACGGTGATGCGATGTTTATCACGTACAATCCGCAGGCAATTAATGAGCGCGTCGGGGAGTAATTCCGCGGCGCTGGTTTAAACGTTGGACTGTTTTTCTGACGTAGTGGAGAAAAAATGAAATTTGAACTGGACACCACCGACGGTCGCGCACGCCGTGGCCGCCTGGTCTTCGATCGTGGCGTAGTGGAAACGCCTTGTTTTATGCCTGTTGGCACCTACGGCACCGTAAAAGGGATGACGCCGGAAGAAGTTGAAGCCACTGGCGCGCAAATTATTCTGGGTAACACTTTCCACCTGTGGCTACGCCCGGGTCAGGAAATCATGAAACTGCATGGCGATCTGCACGATTTTATGCAGTGGAAAGGCCCGATCCTTACCGACTCCGGCGGCTTCCAGGTCTTCAGTCTCGGCGATATCCGTAAAATCACCGAACAGGGCGTGCACTTCCGTAACCCCATTAACGGCGACCCGATTTTCCTCGATCCCGAAAAATCGATGGAGATTCAATACGATCTTGGCTCAGACATCGTCATGATTTTTGACGAGTGTACGCCGTATCCTGCTGACTGGGATTACGCGAAGCGCTCTATGGAGATGTCGCTGCGTTGGGCGAAGCGTAGCCGCGAGCGTTTTGACAGCCTCGGCAACAAAAATGCGCTCTTTGGTATCATTCAGGGCAGCGTTTACGAAGATTTACGTGATATCTCTGTTAAAGGTCTGGTAGATATCGGTTTTGATGGCTACGCTGTCGGCGGTCTGGCAGTGGGTGAGCCGAAAGCAGATATGCACCGTATCCTGGAGCATGTGTGCCCGCAAATTCCGGCAGACAAACCACGTTACCTGATGGGCGTTGGTAAACCGGAAGACCTGGTTGAAGGCGTGCGCCGCGGTATCGATATGTTTGATTGCGTAATGCCAACACGTAATGCGCGTAACGGTCATCTGTTCGTGACCGATGGCGTGGTGAAAATCCGCAATGCGAAGTATAAGAGCGACACTGGCCCGCTCGATCCTGAGTGTGATTGCTACACCTGTCGCAATTATTCACGTGCCTACTTGCATCATCTCGACCGTTGCAACGAAATATTAGGCGCGCGACTCAACACCATTCATAACCTTCGTTACTACCAGCGTTTGATGGCGGGTTTACGCAAGGCTATTGAAGAGGGTAAATTAGAGAGCTTCGTAGCTGATTTTTACCAGCGTCAGGGGCGAGAAGTACCACCTTTGAACGTTGATTAATATTAATAATGAGGGAAATTTAATGAGCTTTTTTATTTCTGATGCGGTAGCGGCAACGGGTGCTCCGGCACAAGGTAGCCCGATGTCTTTGATTTTGATGCTGGTGGTATTCGGTCTGATTTTCTATTTCATGATCCTGCGCCCACAGCAGAAGCGCACCAAAGAACACAAAAAGCTGATGGACTCCATCGCGAAAGGTGATGAAGTGCTGACGAACGGTGGCCTGGTCGGTCGCGTAACCAAAGTAGCAGAAAACGGCTACATTGCTATCGCGCTGAATGACACCACTGAAGTAGTTATTAAACGTGACTTCGTAGCCGCCGTTCTGCCGAAAGGCACCATGAAGGCGCTGTAATTAAAATTTTTCCCTAAGGGAATTGCCGTGTTAAACCGTTATCCTTTGTGGAAGTACGTCATGCTGATCGTGGTGATTGTCATCGGTCTGCTGTATGCGCTTCCCAACCTGTTTGGTGAGGATCCGGCTGTTCAGATCACTGGCGCGCGCGGAGTCGCCGCCAGTGAGCAAACGCTGATCCAGGTCCAGAAAACGTTACAAGAAGAAAAAATAACTGCTAAGTCTGTGGCACTGGAAGAGGGCGCTATTCTTGCGCGCTTCGACTCCACTGACACCCAGCTACGTGCTCGTGAAGCATTAATGGGCATTCTGGGTGACAAATATGTCGTGGCGCTTAACCTTGCCCCGCTACGCCGCGCTGGCTGGCAGCTATTCACGCTGAGCCGATGAAGCTCGGCCTTGACTTGCGTGGCGGCGTTCACTTCCTGATGGAAGTGGATATGGACACTGCGCTTGGCAAACTTCAGGAACAAAATATCGATAGCCTGCGCAGCGATCTGCGTGAAAAAGGCATCCCGTATACCACTGTTCGTAAAGAAAATAATTACGGTCTGAGCATCACTTTCCGCGATGGCAACGCCCGTGATGAAGCCATTGCCTATCTGAGCAAGCGTCATCCTGATCTGGTCATTAGCAGCCAGGGTAGCAACCAGCTGCGTGCGGTCATGAGCGATGCGCGTCTCAGTGAAGCGCGTGAATATGCGGTGCAGCAGAACATTAACATCCTGCGTAACCGTGTAAACCAGCTTGGTGTGGCGGAGCCTGTAGTACAACGTCAGGGCGCAGACCGCATTGTCGTTGAGCTGCCAGGTATTCAGGATACCGCTCGCGCGAAAGAGATTCTTGGCGCGACCGCGACGCTGGAGTTCCGTCTGGTAAACACCAACGTTGACCAGGCCGCTGCTGCATCTGGCCGCGTACCGGGCGACTCTGAAGTGAAACAGACCCGCGAAGGTCAGCCGGTTGTGCTGTACAAACGCGTAATTCTGACCGGTGACCATATCACCGACTCCACTTCCAGCCAGGACGAATACAACCAGCCGCAGGTTAACATCTCGCTCGATAGCGCTGGTGGCAACATCATGTCTAACTTCACTAAGGACAACATCGGCAAACCGATGGCGACCCTGTTTGTGGAGTACAAAGACAGCGGTAAGAAAGATGCTAACGGTCGTGCGGTTCTGGTGAAACAGGAAGAGGTGATTAACATCGCGAATATCCAGTCTCGTCTGGGTAACAGCTTCCGTATCACTGGTATCAACAACCCGAACGAAGCGCGTCAGCTGTCGCTGCTGCTGCGTGCCGGTGCGTTGATCGCGCCGATTCAGATTGTTGAAGAACGTACCATTGGCCCGACTCTGGGTATGCAGAACATTGAACAGGGGCTGGAAGCGTGTCTGGCTGGCCTGCTGGTTTCTATTCTGTTCATGATCCTCTTCTATAAGAAGTTTGGTCTGATTGCGACCAGTGCTCTGATTGCGAACTTGATCTTGATTGTCGGCATTATGTCGCTGTTGCCAGGCGCAACGCTGAGTATGCCGGGTATCGCGGGTATCGTCTTAACCCTTGCGGTAGCGGTCGATGCTAACGTACTGATCAACGAACGTATTAAAGAAGAGTTAAGCAACGGGCGTACTGTTCAGCAGGCAATTGATGAAGGTTATCGTGGCGCGTTCAGTTCCATCTTCGATGCGAACATCACCACGCTGATTAAAGTCATCATCCTGTACGCGGTGGGTACCGGGGCAATTAAAGGGTTCGCGATTACTACCGGTATCGGTGTGGCGACGTCGATGTTTACCGCGATTGTCGGTACGCGTGCCATCGTAAACCTGCTATATGGCGGCAAGCGCGTCAAGAAGCTGTCAATCTGAGGAGTGCGATGTGGCACAGGAATATACTGTTGAACAACTAAACCACGGCCGTAAAGTCTACGACTTTATGCGCTGGGACTACTGGGCTTTCGGCATCTCTGGTCTACTGTTAATCGCCGCGATCGTCATTATGGGCGTGCGTGGCTTTAACTGGGGGCTGGATTTCACCGGTGGTACGGTTATTGAAATTACGCTCGAAAAACCGGCTGAAATTGATGTAATGCGTGATGCATTGCAGAAAGCGGGCTTTGAAGAGCCGATGCTGCAAAACTTCGGTAGCAGCCACGACATCATGGTCCGCATGCCGCCAGCTGAAGGAGAAACCGGTGGTCAGGTGCTGGGCAGCAAAGTTCTGAAGGTGATTAACGAAGCTACCAATCAGAACGCGGCGGTGAAGCGTATTGAGTTCGTCGGTCCGAGCGTAGGGGCAGACCTTGCGCAAACCGGCGCGATGGCGCTGATGGCGGCGCTGCTGTCTATCCTCGTGTACGTAGGTTTCCGCTTTGAGTGGCGACTGGCGGCAGGGGTGGTTATTGCGCTGGCGCACGACGTTATCATTACGCTGGGTATTTTGTCGTTATTCCATATCGAGATTGACCTGACCATTGTGGCATCGTTGATGTCGGTTATCGGTTACTCGCTTAACGACAGTATCGTGGTATCGGACCGTATTCGTGAAAACTTCCGCAAGATCCGTCGCGGTACGCCTTACGAAATCTTTAACGTGTCCTTGACCCAGACGCTGCACCGTACCTTGATCACATCCGGTACCACCTTGATGGTTATCCTGATGCTGTATCTCTTTGGTGGCCCGGTGCTGGAAGGCTTCTCGCTGACCATGCTGATTGGTGTGACTATAGGTACTGCATCTTCCATCTATGTAGCATCGGCGCTGGCCCTGAAACTGGGTATGAAGCGCGAACACATGCTGCAGCAGAAAGTGGAAAAAGAAGGGGCGGACCAGCCGTCAATTCTGCCTTAATCAAGTTCCCGTTGATGTTGAAAATCCCGGTCAGAAGATCGGGATTTTTTTTGATGTATGGAGATTGCGAAAATCCCCGCATCTTGGGAAACTGCGCGTAACCCTACATTTCATCCAGGTAACTTTTCATGGCTATCATCCCAAAAAACTATGCGCGGTTAGAAAGCGGCTATCGCGAAAAAGCATTAAAACTCTATCCGTGGGTCTGCGGTCGCTGCTCCCGCGAGTTTGTTTATTCCAACCTGCGTGAGCTTACCGTTCACCACATTGATCACGACCATACCAATAACCCGGAAGATGGCAGTAACTGGGAATTACTTTGTCTCTATTGCCACGATCATGAGCATTCGAAATATACCGAAGCGGATCAGTATGGTACGACCGTTATCGCAGGGGAAGATGCGCAGAAAGATGTCGGTGAAGCGAAGTACAACCCGTTTGCTGACCTGAAAGCGATGATGAACAAGAAGAAGTGATTAAAACGTAAAATTGCCTGATGCGCTACGCTTATCAGGCCTACGTAATATCAGCAATGTATTGAATTCACGTGCTTTTGTAGACCAGATAAGGCGTTTACGCCGCATCCGGCATGAACAAAGCGCACGTTGTCGACAATCTGAAATGCCGGGAATAAATCCCGGCATTTTCATAATCAGAAGTTGTAACCTACCACCAGGTAACCACCCCAGCCGGTAGAGCGAACGTTGAAGTTGCCGTTGCCGAAGTTCAGTTCTGCATCGTCGTTCCACTGACCACCGTCATGCCAGTAACGTGCAACGACAGAGTAGTGCCAGTGATCGTAGTTCAGCGCCAGAATATGGCTGGAAGCGATGGAGTTATTGCTGCGCGTCTTAATACCGTTGATTGCGTTACCGCTGTCATCACCCAAATCGGAACCCCAGTCGAAGTTGGTGAAACCGATGTAGCTTAACTGACCGCCCCACAGATCGGTAATCGGCACAAAGTATTTAATTTTGAAACGGTAACCGTCCCACTCGTTTTCGTTCGCTGCGCCGTAGTTCTGCCACTGGTATTTCGCATACACGTTCATGGACAGGCTCATCGGCAGGCCAGTGTCGATGTCAGTACCCAGACCCATATACCAGGTGCTCTGGCGACCATCTTTGTTACGGCCCATGTCGTAAATGTAGTTGTTCGCGAAGTACCACTCTTTGAACGGACCGAAGCTAAGGTCAGTATTGGTCAGCTTATCGATGGAGAAACGCGGTTCGATTTCCATAAATAGCGGAGAACCGTGGTTCCAGATACCTTTGGCATCGGAGTTACCGCCGAAGAATACCGGCGCATCCGCGTAACCATAGAAATCGAACCAGTCTTTTTTAGCGAATGCTTCATACTCCAGGTAAGTATCGTTACGGATCTGCGGTCCGAAACGAGTGTGATAGCTACCAACTACGTTAACGCTCTGGTGCCACCAGTCGGAAAGGTACTGCGGTTTATCGTTTTCAGCTGCGTTGACAGTAAAAGACGAAGAGAGCGCCAGTACCGCACCGGCTGCCAGTAATGTTTTTTTCATATGTATGCCACTGTTTGAAAATCCCTTACGGGAGTGAAAAAGGCGCAAATTGCGTTTCTAAATATTTCCTATACAGAGGAGCCTATTATAAAAATCATTGCTCACAAAAATATGTTTCGTTTCACAGTTCTATCATTTACGTAATCGATTGCGTTCACGTTTACACATATTCGGGCGGGGATTGTACTGACTTTCACCCTTGTTGCAAACTTTTACTATCAATCTGGGTGATGTAAGCGGAGTAACAAAATGACGGGGGGAGGATGTTGCGGGACGCACAAAACGCCCCGCGATACGTTTACTGCACAACAGGTTGAATGTCGTGTATACGTACAAAACCTAACTGATCCACAGAAATACCCTTTAACTGTAACGGAATATCAACATCGCTCGGAGCGAGGACGCTGGCAGGTGCATTAATCAATTGATTCTGCACATTGATTTCCTGAAAGTTGTCGATTGTTCCCTGAATTTGTCCATATTCAACGGTTCCGCTGAAAGCGGGTAAAGGATCATTGGACTCGCCCTGAATCCGTAACGTCAGAGTGGTGCCATCTGCATTTGGCGTAATATTCACCAGCGACATACGTAAAGTGCCTATTTGGCTTTCCAGCCGTGCCGGTGTATTTGCACCAGGTAACAGGTAAACCCCACTGCTGGATTTTGCGTTCAGCGTATTTTGCTGGGTGATTTTGACAGTTTCTTTGTTGAGCTGAGTCATCTCTTTATTCAACGTGCTGACGCTGTGTTTCATCTGGCGTACTTCGCTTTGCTGTACGCAGGCGCTCAGGCTGAACAGGCTTCCCAGCAAGAGTAGTCGAAAACATACTTTAATGTTCATAGGTAGTCCCTTTCTCGTCACAATTAGCCTAATGGTAGAAGCTTAAAGCCGTGAAAGCATCGATCCTTTATCTCAAAAGCGTTGCGCCTTTGTTGTATCGTCAGTTCAGGGTAAAATAGATTTCTATTAACCACCTGGTCAGGACGCCGTATGCATTGCCCATTCTGTTTCGCCGTGGACACTAAGGTAATTGACTCTCGTCTCGTGAGCGAGGGTTCTTCCGTACGCCGCCGTCGGCAGTGTCTGGTGTGTAATGAACGTTTCACTACTTTTGAAGTGGCGGAACTGGTTATGCCGCGTGTCGTGAAAAGCAACGACGTGCGCGAACCGTTTAATGAAGAAAAATTGCGTAGCGGAATGCTGCGGGCGCTGGAAAAACGTCCGGTGAGTTCCGATGACGTCGAAATGGCGATCAACCATATTAAATCGCAACTCCGCGCCACCGGTGAGCGCGAAGTGCCGAGCAAAATGATTGGCAATCTGGTGATGGAGCAATTGAAAAAGCTCGACAAAGTCGCCTATATCCGTTTTGCCTCTGTCTATCGCAGTTTCGAAGATATCAAAGAATTTGGCGAAGAGATCGCGCGCCTGGAGGATTAAACCGTGCAGGACGAGTTATACATGGCGCGGGCGCTAAAGCTGGCGCAACGAGGGCGCTTCACCACTCACCCTAACCCGAATGTCGGTTGCGTCATTGTGAAAGATGGCGAAATTGTCGGTGAAGGTTACCATCACCGCGCGGGCGAACCGCATGCCGAGGTACACGCGTTGCGCATGGCAGGTGAAAAAGCCAAAGGCGCAACAGCGTATGTGACACTCGAACCTTGTAGTCATCATGGTCGTACGCCGCCGTGTTGTGACGCATTAATTGCTGCTGGCGTGGCGCGCGTGGTGGCTGCGATGCAGGACCCTAATCCGCAGGTCGCTGGGCGTGGACTTTACCGTTTGCAACAAGCTGGCATTGACGTCAGCCACGGCCTGATGATGAGCGAAGCCGAGCAATTGAATAAAGGCTTCCTCAAGCGCATGCGCACCGGCTTTCCTTATATACAGTTGAAACTCGGCGCGTCGCTAGATGGTCGCACTGCGATGGCCAGCGGTGAAAGCCAGTGGATCACTTCACCTCAGGCTCGACGCGATGTTCAGCGTCTGCGTGCGCAAAGTCATGCTATTTTAACCAGCAGCGCCACGGTGCTGGCGGACGATCCAGCCTTAACGGTGCGTTGGTCTGAACTGGATGAACAAACTCAGGCGCTCTATCCGCAACAAAATCTCCGTCAGCCGGTACGTATTGTGATTGATAGCCAAAATCGCGTGACGCCGGAACACCGCATTGTGCAGCAGCCGGGGGAAACCTGGTTCGCGCGTACGCAGGAAGATTCTCGTGAATGGCCGGAAACGGTGCGTACCTTGCTGATTCCAGAGCATAAAGGTCATCTGGATCTGGTTGTACTGATGATGCAACTGGGTAAACAGCAGATTAACAGCATCTGGGTGGAAGCGGGGCCAACGCTCGCTGGCGCATTGCTACAGGCGGGTTTAGTCGATGAGCTGATTGTCTATATCGCACCTAAACTATTAGGCAGCGACGCCCGCGGATTATGTACGCTGCCGGGGCTTGAGAAATTAGCCGACGCGCCCCAATTTAAATTCAAAGAGATACGTCATGTAGGCCCGGATGTTTGCCTGCATTTAGTGGGTGCATGATCTCCCGGCTCGAAAGGGAAGCAGCGCACGAAATATTATGCTAAAATCCGCCCCCCTGCGGGGCCATACTCGAACCCGAAGGAAGAAAATGAACATTATTGAAGCTAACGTTGCTACCCCGGACGCTCGCGTCGCCATCACCATTGCGCGTTTCAACAACTTTATCAATGACAGCCTGCTGGAAGGTGCAATTGACGCACTGAAACGTATCGGTCAGGTAAAAGATGAAAACATTACCGTTGTTTGGGTGCCTGGTGCCTATGAGCTGCCGCTGGCGGCGGGTGCACTGGCTAAAACCGGTAAATACGACGCGGTGATTGCGCTGGGTACGGTTATTCGTGGTGGCACTGCCCACTTTGAATATGTCGCTGGTGGTGCAAGCAACGGCCTGGCGCATGTTGCCCAGGACAGCGAAATTCCGGTTGCTTTTGGGGTTCTGACCACTGAAAGCATTGAACAAGCGATCGAACGTGCTGGCACCAAAGCTGGTAACAAAGGTGCAGAAGCTGCACTGACCGCGCTTGAAATGATTAATGTATTGAAAGCCATCAAGGCCTGAAATTAGTAAGGGGAAATCCGTGAAACCTGCTGCTCGTCGCCGCGCTCGTGAGTGTGCCGTCCAGGCGCTCTACTCCTGGCAGTTGTCCCAGAACGACATCGCTGATGTTGAATACCAGTTCCTGGCTGAACAGGATGTAAAAGACGTTGACATCCTGTACTTCCGTGAGCTGCTGGCCGGGGTGGCGACTAACACCGCATACCTCGACGGACTGATGAAGCCATATCTGTCTCGCCTGCTGGAAGAGCTGGGCCAGGTAGAAAAAGCGGTACTGCGCATTGCGCTGTACGAGCTGTCTAAACGTAGCGATGTGCCGTACAAAGTGGCCATTAACGAAGCGATCGAACTGGCGAAATCGTTCGGCGCAGAAGACAGCCATAAGTTCGTCAATGGCGTACTGGATAAAGCAGCACCTGTGATTCGCCCTAACAAAAAGTGATATCCAGGCCGGCAGAGTAACGGAAAAACAGTTCCGCACTCGCCGGCCTTTTTCTTTTTTACCTGCTGAGGCATAACGTATGGCATGTGGCGAGTTCTCCCTGATTGCCCGTTATTTTGACCGTGTAAGAAGCTCTCGTCTTGATGTCGAACTTGGCATTGGCGACGATTGCGCACTTCTCAATATCCCCGAGAAACAGACTCTGGCGATCAGCACTGATACGCTGGTGGCGGGCAACCATTTCCTCCTTGATATCGATCCTGCGGATCTGGCATACAAAGCACTGGCGGTAAACCTAAGCGATCTGGCAGCGATGGGCGCCGATCCGGCCTGGCTGACGCTGGCATTAACCTTACCGGACGTAGACGAATCGTGGCTTGAGTCCTTCAGCGACAGTTTGTTTGAGCTCCTCGATTATTACGATATGCAACTCATTGGCGGCGATACCACGCGTGGGCCATTATCAATGACGTTGGGTATCCACGGCTTTGTTCCGATGGGACGAGCCTTAACGCGCTCTGGGGCGAAACCGGGTGACTGGATTTATGTGACCGGTACGCCGGGCGATAGCGCCGCCGGGCTGGCGATTTTGCAAAACCGTTTGCAGGTTGCCGATGCTAAAGATGCGGACTACTTGATCAAACGTCACCTCCGTCCGTCGCCGCGTATTTTACAGGGGCAGGCATTGCGCGATCTGGCAAATTCAGCCATCGATCTCTCTGACGGTTTGATTTCCGATCTCGGGCATATCGTGAAAGCCAGCGACTGCGGCGCACGCATTGACCTGGCATTGCTGCCGTTTTCTGACGCACTTTCTCGCCACGTTGAACCGGAACAGGCGCTGCGCTGGGCGCTCTCTGGTGGCGAAGATTACGAGTTGTGTTTCACTGTGCCGGAACTGAACCGTGGCGCGCTGGATGTCGCTTTGGGACATCTGGGCGTACCGTTTACCTGTATCGGGCAAATGACCGCCGATATAGAAGGACTCTGTTTTGTTCGTGACGGCGAACCTGTCACGTTAGACTGGAAAGGATATGACCATTTTGCCACGCCATAAAGATGTCGCGAAAAGTCGCCTGAAGATGAGTAATCCGTGGCATTTGCTTGCTGTCGGATTCGGAAGTGGATTAAGCCCGATTGTTCCTGGCACGATGGGATCGCTGGCGGCGATTCCGTTCTGGTATCTGATGACCTTTTTACCCTGGCAGCTTTATTCGCTGGTAGTCATGCTGGGGATCTGTATCGGCGTCTATCTTTGCCATCAGACCGCGAAAGATATGGGCGTGCACGATCACGGTAGTATCGTCTGGGACGAATTTATCGGCATGTGGATCACGCTCATGGCGCTGCCGACCAATGACTGGCAGTGGGTCGCCGCCGGGTTTGTGATTTTCCGTATTCTGGATATGTGGAAACCGTGGCCGATCCGCTGGTTTGATCGCAATGTGCATGGCGGCATGGGGATCATGATCGACGATATTGTCGCCGGGGTGATTTCCGCAGGCATCCTGTATTTTATCGGTCATCACTGGCCGATTGGTATCCTATAGTCGGCCGGATAAGGCGTTCACGCCGCATCCGGCGGTTGTGCGCCGTCGCGTCTTATCAGGCCGACATTCCTATTTAAAACCTACCACCGGATGCGGTTTATACGGCGTTTCCAGTTCAGCAATCTGTTCCGGTTTCAACGTGATATCCACCGCGTTCAGTAGTTCATCAAGCTGTTCTTCCCGCGATGTACCAATAATGGGTGCAGCAATACCTGGTTTGCTCAACAACCATGCCAGCGCGACTTGTGCTCGTGTCGCGCCCAGTTCTTCACTGACGCCCGTTAAGCGTTCTGCAATTTGCGCGTCATTTTCATCGCTTTCTTTGTAGAGATTTTTCCCCACTTCATCAGACACCAGGCGTGCAGTGGTTTCTCCCCACGGACGTGTCAGACGGCCCCGCGCCAGTGGGCTCCACGGAATGACCGCCACGCCCTCCTGATAACACAGTGGCAGCATCTCGCGCTCTTCTTCGCGATAAATTAGATTGTAGTGATCCTGCATACTGACAAACTGCGCCCAGCCGTGTTGTTTTTGTAGTTCCAGCGCCTGAGCAAACTGCGAGGCGTGCATGGATGATGCGCCGATATAACGTGCTTTCCCGGCTTTTACCACGTCGTTCAGGGCTTCCAGCGTCTCTTCGATCGGCGTGTTGTAATCCCAGCGATGAATTTGCAGGATATCGACATAATCCATGCCGAGACGGCGCAGGCTGTCGTCGATAGAGCGCAAAATTTGCGCACGGGATAATCCTTCCGGTAAATCACCAACGCGATGGAACACTTTGGTGGCAACGACCACGTCTTCACGACGGGCGAAATCCCGCAGTGCGCGACCGACGATCTCTTCGCTGCTGCCATCGGAATAGCTATTGGCGGTGTCAAAGAAATTTATGCCGCCTTCCAATGCACGTTTAATTATGGGACGGCTGCTCTCTTCCGGCAGTGTCCATGCGTGATTACCACGATCAGGCTCGCCAAAGATCATACAGCCGAGGCAAAGTCGGGAAACGCGAAGGTCGGTTTTTCCTAAGGGGTTGTATTGCATGCTGCCACTCCCGCTATACTCGTCATACTTCAAGTTGCATGTGCTGCGGCTGCATTCGTTCACCCCAGTCACTTACTTATGTAAGCTCCTGGGGCTTCACTCGTTTGCCGCCTTCCTGCAACTCGAATTATTTAGAGTCTATGAATAATTTCTTAAGCATAGCAGGAGTGGAGTAGGGATTATGCCAGCCAGGCCTTGATTTTGGCTTCCATACCACCGGCATCGAGGCCGAGTTCGGCGCGCATTTCTTCCTGCGTTCCTTGCGGAATAAAGAAGTCCGGCAGACCAATGTTCAGCACGGGTACTGGTTTACGATGGGCCATCAGTACTTCGTTCACGCCGCTGCCTGCGCCGCCCATAATGGCGTTTTCTTCTACGGTGACCAGCGCTTCATGGCTGGCGGCCATTTCCAAAATTAACGCTTCATCAAGCGGTTTCACAAAACGCATATCGACCAGCGTAGCGTTCAGCGATTCAGCGACTTTCGCCGCTTCTGGCATCAGCGTACCAAAGTTAAGGATCGCCAGTTTCTCGCCACGACGCTTCACAATGCCTTTGCCAATTGGCAGTTTTTCCAGCGGCGTCAACTCCACGCCTACCGCGTTGCCACGCGGGTAGCGCACCGCTGACGGGCCATCGTTATAGTGATAGCCGGTATAGAGCATCTGGCGACATTCGTTTTCATCGCTCGGGGTCATAATGACCATTTCCGGTATGCAGCGCAGGTAAGAGAGATCAAAAGCGCCCTGGTGGGTTTGACCATCAGCACCAACAATGCCCGCGCGGTCGATGGCGAACAGGACCGGGAGTTTTTGAATTGCCACGTCATGCAGCACCTGATCATAGGCGCGTTGCAGGAAAGTGGAGTAGATCGCGACAATGGGTTTGTACCCACCAATCGCCAGACCGGCGGCAAAGGTCACTGCGTGTTGCTCGGCAATTGCCACGTCGAAGTAGCGATCCGGGAATTTACGAGAGAACTCGACCATGCCGGAACCTTCACGCATCGCCGGAGTAATCGCCATCAGCTTGTTATCTTTCGCTGCGGTTTCGCACAACCAGTCGCCAAAGATTTTTGAATAGCTTGGCAAACCGCCGCTACTTTTCGGCAAACAACCGCTGGAGGGATCAAATTTAGGCACAGCGTGGAAGGTGATTGGGTCTTTTTCTGCCGGTTCATAACCACGACCTTTTTTAGTCATGATATGCAGGAACTGCGGGCCTTTCAGGTCGCGCATGTTCTTAAGCGTGGTGATAAGCCCCAGCACATCGTGACCGTCAACCGGGCCGATGTAGTTAAAGCCCAGCTCTTCAAACAACGTGCCAGGCACCACCATGCCTTTAATATGTTCTTCGGTACGTTTGAGCAGCTCTTTAATGGGCGGCACGCCAGAGAAAACTTTTTTCCCGCCTTCGCGCAGCGAAGAGTAAAGCTTACCGGAAAGCAGCTGCGCCAGATGGTTGTTGAGCGCGCCAACATTTTCGGAAATCGACATTTCATTGTCGTTGAGGACCACCAGCATATCAGGACGAATATCGCCCGCGTGATTCATCGCTTCAAACGCCATGCCTGCGGTAATCGCACCATCGCCGATTACACAGACGGTGCGGCGATTTTTGCCTTCTTTCTCGGCAGCAACCGCAATACCAATTCCGGCACTGATGGAGGTTGATGAATGCCCGACGCTTAATACGTCATATTCGCTTTCGCCGCGCCACGGGAACGGGTGCAGGCCACCTTTCTGACGGATGGTGCCGATTTTGTCGCGGCGTCCGGTCAAAATTTTATGCGGATAAGCCTGATGCCCCACATCCCAAATCAATTGGTCAAACGGGGTGTTATAGACGTAGTGCAGCGCCACGGTCAGTTCGACCGTGCCCAGCCCGGAGGCGAAGTGCCCGCTGGAACGGCTCACGCTGTCGAGTAAATAGCGGCGCAGTTCGTCGCAGAGTTTCGGTAAACTCTCTTTCGGCAACAGTCGTAACTCCTGGGTGGAGTCGACCAGTGCCAGGGTCGGGTATTTGGCAATATCAAAACTCATCAGGGGCCTATTAATACTTATTGTTTATTTATTACGCTGGATGATGTAGTCCGCTAGCGCTTCCAGTGCCGAGGTATCGAGTGATTGTTCAGCCAGTTGTTTCAGCGACTGGCGGGCATCGTCGATCAGATCCCGGGCTTTCTTCCGGGCTTGCTCAAGACCCAGAAGTGCAGGGTAGGTACTTTTACCAAGTTGCTGGTCGGCACCCTGGCGTTTTCCCAACGTTGCAGTATCTCCCACCACATCCAGGATGTCATCCTGAACCTGGAAGGCAAGGCCGATGCTCTCTGCGTACTTGTCGAGTACTGGCAGAGCACGACGCCCTTTATCTCCGGCGCTTAATGCACCAAGGCGAACGGCGGCGCGAATCAATGCGCCGGTTTTATGACGATGAATACGCTCGAGTGCGTCCAGAGGTACGTGTTTGCCTTCCGCATCTAAATCTAATGCCTGACCACCGCACATTCCGGCAATACCGCTGGCGCTCGCCAGTTCAGAAATCATCGAAATCCTGTCGCGGTCCGACACTTCCGGCATATCGGCATCGCTTAGAATCGAGAACGCCAGCGTTTGTAAAGCGTCGCCAGCGAGAATCGCGTTCGCTTCGCCAAACTTCACGTGACAGGTCGGCAAGCCGCGACGCAGATCGTCATCATCCATTGCCGGTAAATCATCATGAATTAATGAGTAAGCGTGGATACACTCTACGGCGGCGGCGGGTGCGTCCAGAGTATTCAGACTTACGCCGAGCATTTGACCGGTGGCATAAACCAGGAAAGGTCGCAGGCGCTTACCACCTAATAATGCGCCATACTGCATGGTTTCGACCACGGGAGTGTTCTGAAAGGGCAGTGGGGCGATAAAACGGCTCAGCGCCTGGTTGGCCTGCTTAACGCAGGCTTCGAGTTGCTGCGGAAAGTCCATTACTCATTGTCCGGTGTAAAAGGGGTTAGAGAGGCGTCTTCGTTGTCAGACAGCAGAATTTGTACGCGCTGTTCGGCTTGTTGTAATTTGGCCTGCCCCTGACGTGCCAGCTGCACGCCGCGTTCGAACTCGTTCAGCGCCTCTTCCAGCGGCAGGTCGCCACTTTCCAGACGGGTTACAATCTGTTCCAGCTCGCTCAGCGCCTTTTCAAAGCTGGCGGGCGCCTCATTTTTCTTCGGCATAATGAATGTCTGACTCTCAATATTTTTCGCCCCGTCATGGTAACGGACTCAGGGCAAATAGCAAATAACGCGCAATGGTAAGGTGATGTGCGCAGCAAAGCGATGTTAGTGGTATACTTCCGCGCCTGGATGCAGCCGCAGGTGTGGGCTGCTGTATTTTTCCCTATACAAGTCGCTTAAGACTTGCCAACGAACCATTGCCGCCATGAAGTTTATCATTAAATTGTTCCCGGAAATCACCATCAAAAGCCAATCTGTGCGCTTGCGCTTTATAAAAATCCTTACCGGGAACATTCGTAACGTTTTAAAGCACTATGATGAGACGCTCGCTGTCGTCCGCCACTGGGATAACATCGAAGTTCGCGCGAAAGATGAAAACCAGCGTCTGGCCATTCGCGACGCCCTGACCCGTATTCCGGGTATCCACCATATTCTCGAAGTTGAAGACGTGCCGTTTACTGACATGCACGATATTTTCGAGAAAGCGTTGGTTCAGTATCGCGATCAGTTGGAAGGCAAAACCTTCTGCGTGCGCGTGAAGCGCCGCGGTAAGCATGATTTTAGCTCGATTGATGTGGAACGTTACGTCGGCGGCGGTTTAAATCAGCATATTGAATCCGCGCGCGTGAAGCTGACGAATCCGGAAGTGACTGTCCATCTGGAAGTGGAAGACGATCGTCTGCTGCTGATCAAAGGTCGCTACGAAGGTATTGGTGGTTTCCCGATCGGCACCCAGGAAGATGTACTGTCGCTCATTTCCGGCGGTTTCGACTCCGGTGTATCCAGCTATATGTTGATGCGTCGCGGCTGCCGCGTGCATTACTGCTTCTTTAACCTCGGCGGCGCGGCGCATGAAATCGGCGTTCGCCAGGTGGCGCATTATCTGTGGAACCGCTTTGGCAGCTCCCACCGTGTGCGATTTGTCGCTATTAATTTCGAACCAGTCGTCGGGGAAATTCTCGAGAAAATCGACGACGGTCAGATGGGCGTTATCCTCAAACGTATGATGGTGCGTGCCGCATCTAAAGTGGCTGAACGTTACGGCGTACAGGCGCTGGTCACCGGCGAAGCACTGGGCCAGGTGTCCAGCCAGACGCTGACCAACCTGCGCCTGATTGATAACGTCTCCGATACGCTGATCCTGCGTCCGCTGATCTCTTACGACAAAGAGCACATCATCAACCTGGCTCGCCAGATTGGCACCGAAGACTTTGCCCGCACGATGCCGGAATATTGCGGTGTGATCTCCAAAAGCCCGACGGTGAAAGCGGTTAAATCGAAGATTGAAGCGGAAGAAGAGAAGTTCGACTTCAGCATCCTCGATAAAGTGGTTGAGGAAGCGAATAACGTTGATATCCGCGAAATCGCCCAGCAGACCGAGCAGGAAGTGGTGGAAGTGGAAACCGTCAATGGCTTCGGTCCGAACGACGTGATCCTCGATATCCGTTCTATCGATGAACAGGAAGATAAGCCACTGAAAGTTGAAGGGATTGATGTGGTTTCTCTGCCGTTCTATAAACTGAGCACCAAATTTGGCGATCTCGACCAGAGCAAAACCTGGCTGTTGTGGTGTGAGCGCGGGGTGATGAGCCGCCTGCAGGCGCTCTATCTGCGCGAGCAGGGCTTTAACAATGTGAAGGTATATCGCCCATAATTTGTGGTTGTGACGTCGCATCTGGTCAGATGCGACGTTTACCGCATCCGACTCTACTCGTAATAATTATAAATCCCTGCCGCCATCACCAGTTGTGATGCCACTTCATGGGCTTTTTCACGCCCAACCAGCAGGTCGATAATTTTCAGACCAAAGTCGATAGCTGTACCCGGCCCCTGGCTGGTCAGCAATTTTACCCGTGCATCCCAGACGACGCGCTTGTCCTGCCATTGTTCGGCGGGAATTTTGTCTTTCAGCGTCGGGAAGCCGGTCATATTGCCAATAGGGAAGATATCGTGCGGTACCAGCACGGTGGCTGGCGCGGCGCAAATCGCCGCGACGATACGCCCGGAACGGTGGAACTGTTTAACAGTTTCAACCAGCAGGGTGCTATCGCGAAAACACTCCACGCCTTTAATGCCGCCAGGCAGCACGATCACGTCATATTCGCCATCAGCCACCTCGACCAGCGGCGCATCCGCCAGCAGCTTCACGCCGCGCGAGCAGGTAATTGCCAGGTTGCCATCGCTGGCGACGCTGGCAGTGGTGACTTTGATTCCGCCGCGAACCAAGAGGTCGATCGTGGTGACGGCTTCAGTCTCTTCACTACCAGGGGCGAGGCAAACCAGTGCCGATGCGCTCATATTCACTCTCCTTTCTTTTTACCATTTCAAACAGGCGGGTGTTTTCCGGTACGGCAATCCCATGCGCACGGGCGCGGCGTAAGAGAAAACCATTGATATAGTCGATTTCAGTGTGGCGCAGCGCGCGGATATCCTGCAACATCGACGAGATATTTTCCGCTGTGGCATCAATCACCTGCATCACGTAATCACGCAAATCTTCTGCTGAAGTATGATGCCCTTCGCGTTCGATCACTGCCGCGACTTCTTCGCATATCTGCATAATTTCTTGCGGATGATGACGTAATTCACCGTTCGGGCAATTCCAGATAGCGGTCAGTGGATTAATCACACAGTTGACTGCCAGCTTGCGCCACAGCTCGGCGCGAATATTGTTATGCCATGCGACATCAGGTAACACGGTTTGCAAAATATCCGCCAGATAACTGTAATCGCCGTCCTGTTGCCGTGCCGGGCCAATATGCGTGATACCGTTTGCCACATGAATAATGACATTGCCGTCGCGGCGCGCCGCATGGGTGGTAGTGCCCATCAGTAAAGGCTGCGCAATGTTTTGCAACTCTTCAATGGTGCCCATGCCGTTGTGGATCAGCAAAATTGGTGTGGTCACAGGTAGTGTGGACGCCAGACTTTTGACGGCATCGGAAACCTGCCAGGCTTTCAGCGTCACCAGTAACAGATCGCTGGTGGCCAGAAAATCGGGATCGTTAGCGGTCAGAGACTCGTTAAATATCGAACCGTCAGTCTCAACCAGATTCACGCTACAATAAGGTTGCGGTACGCGCAGCCAGCCCTGAACTTCGTGACCCTGTTTGCAAAGTGCTGTAAGCCATAATTGCCCTAAGGCACCGCATCCCAATACGGTAATTTTCATTGTTCCTCCTCACCCGCAACCACTCCGGGTGTTCAATAAGGCTATCCCTTAATTGTGCATGCTGTTGCGACTATGCACAATTAAGGGATACGTCCTGGTGCAGGACTGTCGGTTATTTAACTTTGCAGGTATTATGCTTCGCATCAAAAATGAAGGGAGAGGAAAAGATGCCATCTTTCGATATTGTTTCTGAAGTTGATCTTCAGGAAGCACGTAACGCGGTTGATAACGCGAGCCGCGAAGTGGAGTCCCGTTTTGACTTCCGTAACGTTGAAGCCTCATTTGAGCTGAACGACGCCAGCAAAACCATCAAAGTGTTGAGCGAATCTGACTTCCAGGTCAATCAGTTGCTGGATATTCTGCGTGCCAAGCTGCTGAAGCGCGGCATTGAAGGCAGTTCGCTGGACGTACCGGAAAATATCGTTCATAGCGGTAAAACCTGGTTTGTGGAAGCGAAGCTCAAGCAGGGCATTGAGAGCGCGACCCAGAAGAAAATCGTCAAGATGATCAAAGACAGCAAACTGAAAGTGCAGGCGCAAATTCAGGGCGATGAGATCCGTGTGACTGGCAAATCTCGTGATGATTTACAGGCTGTCATGGCGATGGTACGTGGTGGCGATCTGGGTCAGCCGTTCCAGTTCAAAAACTTCCGCGATTAATCGCGACAACATGCGTTTTGTTCATGTCAGATGCGGCATGAACGCCTGATTCGGTCTACAAAGGTTTGTAACTCATGAACTTTGTAGGCCTGATAAGCGTAGTGCATCAGGCAATTTCGCCTCGCTCTTATGCCTGGCGAATTGCCTGTTCAACCTCAAAGCGATTCGTCACTTTGCTGTCGATTTTCACGTAAGCTGAATGTTCTTCTTCTGCAATCAACACTTCTTTGACGCCTGCGGTTTCCAGTAAACGCACTTTTAACGCCTCGTTTGCGGCAATGTCCGCCGGGATTTCAATGCGCAAGCTGCTGACATACGGTGGTTCTTTCATGGTACTGGCGACTGCCAGCCACAATGCTGCCAGCATTGCGCCAGCGAGAAAGACGCCCTGACCGTCAAACATGCCGTCAATCCAGCCGCCCAGCGAACCACCAATCGCCACGCCAAGAAACTGGCTGGTGGAGTAAACGCCCATCGCCGTACCTTTGTAACCAGCTGGAGACTCTTTACTGATAAGCGAAGGCAGAAGGGCTTCCATCAAATTAAACGCCACAAAGAAAAGCTGCACGCCGACCACCAGTTGCCAGAACTGCGTTTGTGCGTTCCACAACACGATTTCCGCAACCACGATCAGCCCGACGCAGAAGACAAAGACTTGTTTCATTTTACGCTTAACTTCAGCGTAGATAATGAAAGGTACGACAGAGCCAAAGGCGATTAACATCGTTGCCAGATAGACCTTCCAGTGTTCAGCCGCCGGGAAACCCGCATCAGCCAGTTGCCCTGGCAGGGCAACAAACGTCGACATCAGCAGCATGTGCAGACACATAATGCCGAAGTTGAGTTTCAGCAGCCGTGGTTCCGCCAGCACTTTACTGAAACTGCCTTTCACCATCCCGGACTCACGATTAAGTACGTGCGTGCTGCTGTTGGGTACAACCCAAATGGTCAACGCAATGCCGATCGTTGCCAGAATAGCGATCATCCAGAACAGCGCGTGCAGCCCAAGTTTGTGAGTAATGATCGGGCCAAGCACCATCGCAATGGCGAAGGTAATGCCAAAGCTCACGCCGATAAACGCCATCGCTTTGGTGCGGTTTTGTTCGCGCGTAAGATCGGAAAGCAGCGCCATAACGGCTGCGGCTATGGCGCCGGAGCCTTGTAGCGCCCGGCCCAGAATAATTCCCCAGATGGAGTCAGAGAGTGCAGCAATAACGCTACCGGCAGCAAACACCGCCAGTCCGCCGACAATTAATGGTTTGCGACCAATACGGTCGGAAAGCAGGCCAAACGGAATCTGAAAAACGGCCTGGGTCAGACCATAAATACCAATGGCAATACCGATTAATGCTTCGCTGGCGCCTTGCAGTGCCATACCGTACGTAGTCAGAACCGGCAGTACCATAAACATGCCCAGCATGCGCAATGAAAATACGGTCCCTAAACCCCAGGTCGCGCGCCGCTCACCTGGCGTCATTTTATAATCGTTCATTACCACCTCTTAAAAAATTGCCCACATAGTGTAGTGCGGAGCGCATGTTAGGTAAACAGAGTGTTAATGAGTAAATATTACATAAGAGAGTGATTTTTACGTCAGGTATGAGCTTCTCTCATATTCTTGCTATTAATACATCATGCGTTAAATATAACAAATGAAAAGCTCAAATGATTCTATCCTGCAACTAATGACATTATTTTCGGATTTATTGATGGGCGTGTAATTTTTATCAAAGGATGGTGTTATTTTATCGCAATAAATAGAAGCGTTGGAGGCACTGGTTATGCTGTTTCAGCTTAAATGTTTACTTATTACCTGGGCCGTTATGGCAGCGTATTTATTCATGAGGTGGATGTTTGGTGGTTGAATATATCAAGGAGGAATGTATGTGGTCTGGTAAAGTTATTTTATTATCATTGGGTTTATCTCTGGCTTCTTTTTGTTATGCTTCAACAGATATTGATCAACTGTATGAACGTATTGTCAATAAAGATCAGACGGCGTTAAAAGAACTGCAAAAATTAGCTGATACCAATAACACGCAGGCGCTAGTGCTACTGGGATTTGTTTATGAACACGGAGTGACAGTATCTGTTGACATCCCAAAGGCGATTCAGTGGTATGAGAAAGCCTGTAACCAGGGGGGCGAATACGGTTGTTATAATGCACGTTATTTCTTTCAATATGGTAAAGGCATAACCCTGGATGTGACACGAGCACAGATGTATGCCAGTAAGTCGAAAACTGACGATCTTAATATTCCGCCTGATTTGATGAATAAAATAATTAATCAGGCCTATGAATTGAAATCCGGGGCCGAGACAGACAAAACGAAACGGGCGAGTTTAATTGAATTTGTCAGTCGTTATGTCGGTCAGGCACCCGAGAATGATTTGCTTTTTTGGGGGCGAATTGGTTTCAGTAAACCGGAAATTCTGCGTCTGGCGACTCTATGGGCGCAGGAAGGCGACCCCGAAATGGATTATATTGTCGGAAATCTTTATCTCGATGATTTTGCACCTTCTGATGATAGACGTTCTTTAGACACCATAAAGAAAGCACTGCAATGGTTTCGCACTGCGGCAGAAAAAGGTTATCCGATGGCGCAGTATACCATGGGCGATGCCTACGAAAATGGCAGTGCTGGTTTAAAAAATTGATGCTGTCGAAGCCAAAAAATGGTACGAATTAGCTGCAAATAAGAATGACGAAAAAGCATTAGTGGCCCTGGGGAATATATACTATTCTGGGTTGACCGGTGAGGTTGATTATTCTAAAGCGAGCGTGCTTTTTGACAAGGCTGAACAGCAAGGGGCAAAAAAAGCCGCATTGTGGTTAAGTTGGATGTATTACAACGGATTAGGTGAAACGCTTGATTGTAATAAGGCATGGGATTATTACGAAAAAGGTGCGGGGAAATATTCAATGAAATTCAATAAGGATGAATATTTAATCCGTTGTAATCAAGATCAGAAAACCCGAGAAACACAGGCTGATATTTTACCTTATCTCACGTTAAAACATTACGGGACCTATGGCTTTAACGCAAATGAAAAACCAAAAATATGCGATGTCAGTATTGAAATTAATGCAGATAAAATTAGTGGTATAACTAATTTGCAGTTGACGCTTGAGCTAAAAGGGGGTGAGGGAGTGAATAAAGAATATACTCTTTCTGTCCCTCCTTTTAGTTTGAATACGCTCGGTGTGGATATGTATAATAATTCCAGTCATATAAGAAAAAGCTATATAGACATCCCAATGTATAATCGTAATTTATGCGATTTTCATGATTTGACTTATTCTGTTAAATCTGCGACGGCGATACTGAATGGAAAACAACGTGATTTATTAAAAGAAGCGCATATTCAGGTACAAGATAAATAAGGGATATTTTATGTTGCCTAAAAGAATATTATTTTCTTTAATGCTGATAGTTCCACCAGGCGTGGTGGCAAGCGAGAAAGCGCATGAATTGTATGACAGCATATACGATGGTAAACCTGCGCCCGATGTTATAAGTACACTGCATAAAATGGCTGAATCGGGGGATGTCGACGCGCAGAGCCTGTTAGGCTGGGAATATTATCAGCCCCGCTATGATACGAAACCCAACGTGCAGGAAGCGATTAAATGGTTCGAGTTAGCCGCCAGGCAAGGTCATGGAGATGCTTTGCTGGCACTGGGAGATATTTACTATTCCGGTACACTTATACGGGTGGATTACGCCAAAGCGTATGCGTTATTTAATCAGGCCGCGCAGCACGGTATAAATTTAGCATGGTCCAAATTGGGTATGATGTACGCCAATGGTCAGTATGTTGAGGTAGATTGTAAGAAAGCGAAGGAATATCTTGATAAGGGTGTCCACATTTATGGTGGCCCGCAGAACTTTCTTGCCGCCTGTCGAAAAGACATGATTGACAGAAAAACGGTCGATGATATGTTGCCAGCCATCACAATTACCCATTCTGGAATGCGGGATAATTTTTTAGATGAGAGCTTTTCCTGTATGGATAGCCTCTTTGCAGAAACCAATAAATTAGGCGAAGTGGCCAATCTTCGTGTTACGTACAACATTAAGAGTCCGTCTGGTAAAGAAATTATCCAAACGGTTGGTTTCGAGCCTTTCGGCTTAAACCGGCTGAATATTAACTTTACTGATTACATAATCGGTTCGTTTAGCAGCAATTCATTGCTCCTTCTTTATAGATCCGATTTTGAGTCGAAAATGTGTTCACAGGTGAAGACTCGCATTATTGCCGCAACGGCAACGATAAAGGGTAAAGAAGTGGATCTGCTAAAAGTGGGGGCAATAAAAAACCCGCCAGAGTAAGCGGGTTTTTTGATGACGATAAGATTTACCAAACAGACGCCAGCAGCGTATGCGAGTCCGGCACCATAAAATCAATGGACATCATTACCGAGAGGGCAGTGATGGCGATGATAGAGAAGCCGAACAGCTTGCGCGCCCAGATTCTGTCATCAGCAACTTTATAACCGCGCAGGGCCATACCTAACCACCAGACGCTCACCGCTGCGGCGACCACCAGATATTTATACCCAGCGTAACCGCCAAGAGAGAGCATCAGCGTGGCAACGGCAAAGGCGATGATATACAGCGTGATGTGATTCTTCGCCACCGAAATGCCTTTCACCACCGGCAGTACCGGAATGTTTGCTGCCTGATAATCCTTAAAGCGGAAAATGGCGATGGCATAGGAGTGAGGCATCTGCCACAGGCTGAAGATAGCCAGCAGGATCGCTGCGCCGCTATCGAACTCGCCCGTTACCGCACAGTAGCCGATCACCGGCGGCGCAGCGCCGGAGAGCGAACCAATCAACGTGCCGTAGACCGAGTGGCGTTTCATGTACAGGCTATAAACGCCGACATAAACCACGAAGCCCATCACCCCCAGCCAGCAGGCCAGCGGATTCGCGCCAAACCACAGCAGCATAAAGCCAGCAATACCCAGCAAGGTGGCGTACACCAGCGAGACAGCAGGAGAGATCAGGCCTTTAACCAGCACCCGATTCTTCGTCCTTTCCATCTTTCTGTCGATATCCCTGTCGATGTAGTTGTTAAACACACAACCCGACGCCACAACCAGTGACACCCCAACCAGCGTGTAGATAAACAGGGGATAATCAATGCTGCCTTTTGAGGCTAACAGGAATCCCCCAATCACCGAGATCAGGTTGCCAAAGATGATGCCTGGTTTCGTTACTTGCAGGTATTGCTTAAACATCATAACCGCCGCTCTTAGTGCATCATCATGTTGTAGTTGAGGTTCCACATAATCCAGATGGAGCCCACAACCAGGATAGCGATGATTAGCACGGTGAAGACAAACGCCGTCATGTTCCAGCCTTCATCTGATTTGGTATTCATGTGCAGGAAGCACACCAGATGCACCAGAACCTGTACCACAGCCATTACCAGGATTGTTCCCAGAATTACGGCCGGAGAGGCAGAACCTGTCATTACCATCCAGAACGGGATCACCGTCAGGATTACCGACAGGATAAAGCCTGTCATGTAGGTTTTTACGCTGCCATGGGATGCGCCGCTATGTTCGTTAGAATGACTCATTACATCGCCCCCATCAGATAAACAACAGTGAACACACAGATCCAAACCACATCCAGGAAGTGCCAGAACAGGCTCAGGCACATGATGCGGGTACGGTTAGTGCTGGTCAGGCCGCGACGGGCGATTTGCACCATCAGCACCGCCATCCAGATAAGACCGGAAGTGACGTGCAGACCGTGCGTGCCGACCAGCGCAAAGAACGCTGACAGGAAGCCGCTGCGATCCGGGCCCATGCCGTTAACAATCAGGTGATGGAATTCATAGATTTCCATCCCGATAAATCCGGCACCAAACAACCAGGTCAACGCCAGCCAGGAGATAACCTGGCTTTTGTTGTTTTTGTACATGGCGATAGCCGCCATGCCGTAGGTGATGGAGCTGAACAACAGCAAGAAAGTTTCAACCAGAACGAACGGCAGTTCGAAAATGTCCTTACCTGTCGGGCCGCCTGCGGTGCCGTTCACCAGAACGGCATAGGTAGCAAACAAGATAGAGAACAGAATGCAGTCGCTCATCAGGTAGATCCAAAATCCGAAGATTTTGGTTCCGCCTGCATCGTGGTGCCCGTGTTCGTGCGCGTGGGCAGTCGCGTGCGTCAAAGTATCAGTTGCCATTTTTCAGCCCTGCCTTAGTAATCTCATCGAAATGCTGGTTTTCCAGTTTTTCGATTTCTGCCACCGGCACGTAGTAATCCACGTCCTCGTCGAAGCTTTTCACGATCCAGGTGATGATCATGCCTGCGAAGCCAACAATCGCCAGCCACCAGATATGCCAGATCATGGCGAAACCGAAGATGGTGGAGAAAGCCGCAATGACGATACCGGCGCCGCTGTTTTTCGGCATATGAATTTCTTCATAGTGGTCAGGCTTTTTGTACGCTTCGCCTTTCTCTTTCATTTCCCAGAATGCATCACGTTCGTGAACGTGCGGCACAATGGCAAAGTTATAGAACGGAGGCGGGGAAGAGGTTGCCCACTCCAGCGTACGGCCACCCCACGGGTCGCCAGTCAGGTCACGGTTCTGGTCGCGGTCGCGAATAGAAACGTACATCTGAATAACGAGGCAGAGAATACCCAGCGCAATCAGTACCGCACCGCTGGCTGCAATCATCAGCATGGTGTGGAACTGCGGGTCAATCTGCTGGCTCAAGCGACGAGTCATGCCCATGAAGCCCAGCGCATACAGCGGCATAAAGGCAACGAAGAAGCCGATGATCCAGAACCAGAACGCGCGTTTACCCCAGGTTTCGTTCAGTTTGAAACCGAACGCTTTAGGCCACCAGTAGGTCATCCCTGCGAAGCAGCCGAAGACCACGCCGCCGATGATAACGTTATGGAAGTGCGCAATCAGGAACAGGCTGTTATGCAGAACGAAGTCCGCGCCCGGTACTGCCAGCAGCACACCAGTCATACCGCCCACCGAGAAGGTGACGATAAAGCCGATGGTCCACAGCATCGCAGAATGGAACACGATGCGGCCCTGATACATGGTGAACAGCCAGTTGAAGATCTTCACCCCGGTCGGGATGGCGATAATCATGGTGGTGATACCAAAGAAGGCGTTTACGTTCGCGCCCGCACCCATCGTAAAGAAGTGGTGCAGCCAGACGATGAACGACAGCACGGTGATACAGACGGTTGCCCATACCAGCGAGGTATAACCAAACAGGCGTTTACGCGAGAAGGTTGCCGCAATTTCGGAGAACACACCGAAAACAGGCAGGATCAGGATGTAAACTTCCGGATGGCCCCAGGCCCAAATCAGGTTGATGTACATCATCATGTTGCCACCCATATCGTTGGTAAAGAAATGGGTGCCCAGATAGCGATCCAGGGTCAACAACGCGACGGTAACCGTCAGAATTGGGAAGGAAGCAATAATCAGAATGTTTGCGCACAGTGATGCCCAGGTAAATACCGGCATCTTAAACATGGTCATGCCCGGTGCACGCATCTTCAGAATGGTAACGAAGAAGTTGATACCGGTTAGCGTCGTACCTATACCGGATAGCTGGAGACTCCATATCCAGTAATCGACACCGACTCCTGGACTGTACTCTATTCCCGATAACGGTGGATAGGCCAGCCAGCCGGTCTGCGCAAATTCGCCCACGCCGAGAGAAACGTTAACCAGAATCACACCAACAACGGTAAACCAGAAGCTTAAGTTGTTGAGGAACGGGAACGCAACGTCACGCGCGCCGATCTGCAGCGGAACCACCAGGTTCATCAGACCGATAACGAAAGGCATCGCCACGAAGAAGATCATAATCACGCCGTGCGCGGTGAAGATCTGATCGTAGTGGTGAGGTGGCAGGAAGCCAGCTTCACCCGCCGAGGCAAGGGCCTGCTGGCTACGCATCATAATGGCGTCAGCAAAACCACGCAGCAACATCACAATCGCCACGATAATATACATGATACCGAGGCGTTTATGGTCGACGGAGGTCAGCCACTCTTTCCACAGGTAGGTCCACTTACCGAAGTAAGTGATCAGGCCAACGAGCGCCAGACCTCCCAAAATAATGCCAGCGATCGTAACCATGACGATAGGTTCATGGTACGGGACTGCATCAAGTGATAATTTTCCGAACATCTTTATTCTTCCTCAACCCCTTTAATGGGCGGATTCCGCGTGGCTCATGTCCATGCCTTCCATACCTTCGTGTGCGCTGTGCTCACCTTCTGGCTGGGTCATGTCCATGCTCTTACCGTGAGCCATAAACTTATTAATCACATCGGCAAACAAGTCTGGTTTCACGTTGGAGAAATATTCCACCTGGTTGTATTCGCTAGGCGCGGCCAGTTTTTCGAACGCTGCCATGTCAGACATGGAGTTCGGCGACTGTTTCACTTTTGCGACCCACTGGTCGAATTCGGCGCGATCCGGCGTTGCGATAGCTTTGAACTTCATGCCTGAGAAGCCCGGACCGCTGTAGCTGGCGGAGATACCGTCATAAGTACCGGGTTCGTTGGCGATCAGATGCAGGCGAGTCTGCATACCGGCCATGGCATAAATCTGGCTACCCAGACGCGGAATGAAGAAGGAGTTCATCACGGAGTTGGAGGTCACTTTGAAGTACACCGGAGTGTTCGCCGGGAAAGCGATTTCATTCACGGTAGCAATTCCCTGTTCCGGGTAGATGAAGAACCATTTCCAGTCCATGGAAACCACTTCGATGGTAATGGGCTTCTCGTCGTGTGCCAGCGGCTTGCTAGGCTCAAGTGCGTGAGTGGTTTTCCAGGTCAGTACCGCAAGGAAGATGATGATTAAGATAGGTACCGTCCAGACCACAGCTTCCACTTTATTGGAGTGTGACCAGTTCGGGCTGTACTTAGCATCTTTATTGCTCGCACGGTACTTCCAGGCGAAACCAACAGCCATCAAGATTGCGGGAATAACGACAATCAACATCAGGCCAAATGCCGTCAGTATCAGTGAACGTTGCTCCAGACCAATCTGTCCTTTGGGATCTAACAGCGCAGAATTACAACCACTGAGCAATACAGTGCCTGCAAATAATGACAACCATCCCAAACTTTTATTGTATTTCCTGAGTCTCATTTAACGACCTCAATTCCACGGGATCTGGTGGCGTTTAAAGTGTGTGGGCATTTTACGGGAAGGTTACATTACTGTAAACATGATTAAATTACTGTTACTTGGATTTGGCTGCCAGGTCACATATGTTGCAAAACATATCAAGTTGGTTTTAAGAAGCTGTTGCAAAAGGGCGTTATAACGAAAGGGGCGCGCGGAAGGGGGGTAGCAGGGCAATTGGTATAACCAATCTCAAAATAAAACAATTATTTAACAAATAATTATCATTGAAGTGACAATTTAGGTGAGGGGAAATAAAGTGTCATTAGCTGAATCGTGTAAGAAAAATAGAATCTATAAATGGCGTCAATAATTTTAGAAATCTAAGCCGCACAAAAGAACAAATATTATTAAGCGATGCTGATGTTTATTTAGCCGTAATAATTACGCCGGGTGATTACTACAGCTAAATAATATTCACAGATTACGTCAGATGTGTTTTTCGTAGCGCCAGATAATCCAGCAAACCACCAAGCACGACTCCGCCCAGGGCGATTAAAACACCGACTTCCAGCAGAGCAGGCAGGAAAGAGAAGTGGGTCAAATCCAGCGCGTCCATCGTCAATAGCAGTAACCACACGGCTAACAGACTGACGCCCGTTGCCAGCGTCGACATGGCAAAGGCATAACCTGCCGGATACCCGGTACGAGGGATAAAGTCGTTATTGACCCATGTGTACTCCAGCGTGCGGCGGCAAACCAGCAGCAAAATAAGTCCAGGTACGGCGGCAGCAACAGAGAACAGATAGAACGTCGGCCAGCCGTGAGCTTCAACAAACCAACCTGCTACTGGTCCTACATAAACCCGTCCTACAGCAGAAAGCGCCGAGAGCAGGGCGAACTGGGTAGCGGAAAATGACTTATTACACAGGGTCATTAATAGCGCCACAAATGCTGATGTTCCCATCCCGCCACACAGGTTTTCGAAAAAGACAGCCGCGCCCATGCTGTAGAGATGCTTATCAGTCACGGAAAGTAGCCAGTAACCGGCGTTGGACGCACCTTGTAAAAGGCCGAAAATCATGAGCGCACGGAACAATGACAGGCGCTGCATTAAAATTCCGCCGAACAATGCGCCGACGATGGTCGCCAGTAGACCGAGCGTTTTGTTAACTACACCCACTTCGCCGGCATCAAATCCGACACCGCGAATCAAAAACGTGGTTGTCAGGCTCATGGCGAAAGCATCGCCCAGTTTGTACAGTACGATTAAAAGCAGAATCAGCCATGCGTTATTGCGGCCAAAGAAATCACGCAATGGTGCTACAACGGCTCGTTCCAGCGTTTTGGGTACAGGAATGGTGTCGGTTGGTTCTGGTGCAAGCAGTGTCGCGATAATACAGGGGATCAGCAGCGCCGCCATCAACCAGTACATGCCTTGCCAGCCCAGCCATTTATCCGCCAGCCATAAAGCCAGGCCGCCGGATACCAGCATCCCCAGGCGATACCCCAGCACGCTGATTGCCGCACCTGCGCCGCGTTCTTCCGCTGGAAGCACATCCGTTTTCCAGGCATCAAAGACGATATCCTGGGAGGCGGAGCAAAAAGCGATCACCACCGCCAGAGCTGCCATCCAGCGTAATTGGGTGCCAGGTTCGAGAAAACCCATCGCCGCAATGGACAGTAACAATAGAGTTTGTGTAGCGAGCAGCCAACCGCGCCGACGTCCGAGGAACGGTGGGGTGTAGCGGTCCATCAGCGGGGACCAGAGAAATTTAAATACATAAGCCTGGCCTACCAGAGAGAAGAAACCGATGGTTTTAAGATCGATATTCTCAACGGTCATCCACGCCTGTAACGTGCCGGATGTCAGGGCTAGCGGTAGCCCGGATGCAAAACCCAGGATCAGCAAAATGGCTGAACGCGGCTGTTGGAAAATACGTAAATATTGACTGGACATGGGCGTCTACAGGCCCGGTTTGCACCGGGCCAGAGGGCAGAAATTAACGCGCGTTCTGCTTGATGAATTCGTGAATGCTGGTGTCCTGAGACATGTCAGCAATGGTGTCGGTCAGCACACTGTTAACCGCATCGGCGATATTTTTGTTGGAAGCCTGAAAAGCGCCTTCAACGTTGTAGCTGGCACGATAGTTTTTGGTCATCTTGTTGCCATTCTGCGCGGTGGCGATGATGGCGATATCTGCTTTAGTGGCGATGTTGTAACGCACGTTACCCTGGGACACGTCAGCATACAGTTGGCTAACGATGATTTGCAGATTAACCGGACCATTTGGGCCGACCATGTAACCACGCGCGGTCATTTGTTTTTCCAGCACTTCTTGCAGCAGGAAACGCAAATCGCGAGAGGCGGTCAGGGTGACAATCTGATTATCGCGGGTCACTTTCGCCAGCGCCTGATCGGTACGTTGATCGGCACCATTAATGCTAACGGTGACGCCCATCAGGCTTGGATCCTGCTGCGGCAGCGTCATCGTTGGGGAAACGTCAATCGTCGTTGGTGGTGTTGCGCATCCTGCAAGCATAAACAGAGCAACTAATGGGAAGAGGATTTTTTTGAACATGTTCTGGCTCTCAGAGACTGGTAAGCGTGTTTGGTAAAAATTCTCGCCATCATAACATTGCCAACGACGAGGGGAAGTGGGTAAGGCATGTAAATTCATCGTGTTGACGAAATAATCACCGTGAGTAAAAGAATCACTCGTGCGCAGCCTGTGAATTAATCTTTAAATCAGTAAACTTCATACGGTTGACTGAAAAACTGGGACGAAAGCTAAATATTTGTTGCTAAGCTGTAATGGTAACGGTAAAAGCGGCTAGTATTTAAAGGGATGGGTGACATCTCAGCGTTGTCGGAGGAGATATTTCATGATGATACGTGAGCGGATAGAAGAAAAATTAAGGGCGTCGTTCCAACCCGTATTCCTCGAAGTTGTGGATGAAAGCTATCGTCACAATGTCCCAGCCGGCTCTGAAAGCCATTTTAAAGTTGTGCTGGTCAGCGATCGTTTTACGGGTGAACGTTTTCTGAATCGTCATCGAATGATTTACAGTACTTTAGCGGAGGAACTCTCTACTACCGTTCATGCGCTGGCTCTGCATACTTACACTATTAAGGAATGGGAAGGGTTGCAGGATACCATTTTTGCCTCTCCTCCCTGTCGTGGAGCAGGAAGCATCGCGTAAAAACGCATTTGCAACCGCCAGCGCTTTTCCAGTATGTTGCTAAAGATTTTATGAAAAACGGCCTGCGGGCCGTTTTGTTTTGTCTGGATTTTGTGCTTTTTGCCCAGCATTCAGACGAAAATTCCCCGGGAATTGTGAAAAAATACGCGGTAGCGCGCAATAACCGTTCTCGACTCATAAAAGTGATGCCGCTATAATGCCGCGTCCTATTTGAATGCTTTCGGGATGATTCTGGTAACAGGGAATGTGATTGATTATAAGAACATCCCGGTACCGCGAAGCCAACAACCTGTGCTTGCGGGGTAAGAGTTGACCGAGCACTGTGATTTTTTGAGGTAACAAGATGCAAGTTTCAGTTGAAACCACTCAAGGCCTTGGCCGCCGTGTAACGATTACTATCGCTGCTGACAGCATCGAAACCGCTGTTAAAAGCGAGCTGGTCAACGTTGCGAAAAAAGTACGTATTGACGGCTTCCGTAAAGGCAAAGTGCCAATGAATATCGTTGCTCAGCGTTATGGCGCGTCTGTACGCCAGGACGTTCTGGGCGACCTGATGAGCCGTAACTTCATTGACGCCATCATTAAAGAAAAAATCAATCCGGCTGGCGCACCGACCTATGTTCCGGGCGAATACAAGCTGGGTGAAGACTTCACCTACTCTGTAGAGTTTGAAGTGTATCCGGAAGTTGAACTGCAGGGTCTGGAAGCGATCGAAGTTGAAAAACCGATCGTGGAAGTGACCGACGCTGACGTTGACGGCATGCTGGATACTCTGCGTAAACAGCAGGCTACCTGGAAAGAAAAAGACGGCGCTGTTGAAGCAGAAGACCGCGTAACCATCGACTTCACCGGTTCAGTTGACGGCGAAGAGTTCGAAGGCGGTAAAGCGTCTGATTTCGTACTGGCGATGGGCCAGGGTCGCATGATCCCGGGCTTTGAAGACGGTATCAAAGGCCACAAAGCTGGCGAAGAGTTCACCATCGACGTGACCTTCCCGGAAGAATACCACGCAGAAAACCTGAAGGGTAAAGCAGCGAAATTCGCTATCAACCTGAAGAAAGTTGAAGAGCGTGAACTGCCGGAACTGACTGCAGAATTCATCAAACGTTTCGGCGTTGAAGATGGTTCTGTAGAAGGTCTGCGCGCTGAAGTGCGTAAAAACATGGAGCGCGAGCTGAAGAGCGCCATCCGTAACCGCGTTAAGTCTCAGGCGATCGAAGGTCTGGTAAAAGCTAACGACATCGACGTACCGGCTGCGCTGATCGACAGCGAAATCGACGTTCTGCGTCGTCAGGCTGCACAGCGTTTCGGTGGCAACGAGAAACAAGCGCTGGAACTGCCGCGTGAACTGTTCGAAGAACAGGCTAAACGCCGCGTAGTTGTTGGCCTGCTGCTGGGCGAAGTTATCCGCACCAACGAGCTGAAAGCTGACGAAGAGCGCGTGAAAGGCTTGATCGAAGAAATGGCTTCTGCGTACGAAGATCCGAAAGAGGTTATCGAGTTCTACAGCAAAAACAAAGAACTGATGGACAACATGCGCAATGTTGCTCTGGAAGAACAGGCTGTAGAAGCTGTACTGGCGAAAGCGAAAGTGACTGAAAAAGAAACCACTTTCAACGAGCTGATGAACCAGCAGGCGTAATTTACGCAGCATAACGCGCTAAATTCGCACAAAGGCCCGTCACCGCCAGGTGGTGGGCTTTTTTTGTCATGAATTTTGCATGGAACCGTGCGAAAACGCTCTTTCGGTGTTAGCGTAACAACAAAAGATTGTTATGCTTGAAATATGGTGATGCCGTACCCATAACACAGGGACTAGCTGATAATCCGTCCATAAGGTTACAATCGGTACAGCAGGTTTTTTCAATTTTATCCAGGAGACGGAAATGTCATACAGCGGCGAACGAGATAACTTTGCACCCCATATGGCGCTGGTGCCGATGGTCATTGAACAGACCTCACGCGGTGAGCGCTCTTTTGATATCTATTCTCGTCTACTTAAGGAACGCGTCATTTTTCTGACTGGCCAGGTTGAAGACCACATGGCTAACCTGATTGTGGCGCAGATGCTGTTCCTGGAAGCGGAAAACCCAGAAAAAGATATCTATCTGTACATTAACTCCCCAGGCGGAGTGATCACTGCCGGTATGTCTATCTATGACACCATGCAGTTTATCAAGCCTGATGTCAGCACCATCTGTATGGGCCAGGCGGCCTCGATGGGCGCATTCCTGCTGACCGCAGGGGCAAAAGGTAAACGTTTCTGCCTGCCGAACTCGCGCGTGATGATTCACCAGCCGCTGGGCGGCTATCAGGGCCAGGCGACCGATATCGAAATTCATGCCCGTGAGATTCTGAAAGTTAAAGGGCGCATGAATGAACTTATGGCGCTCCATACGGGTCAATCATTAGAACAGATTGAACGAGATACCGAGCGCGATCGCTTCCTTTCCGCCCCTGAAGCGGTGGAATACGGTCTGGTCGATTCGATTCTGACCCATCGTAATTGATGCCAGAGGCGCAGCTGTGCCGCTATACTTATCCAGGGCGGCACAACGCTATAAGCGACTTGCGCCTGAGAATGGCATTTGCGTCGTCGTGTGCGGCACAAAGAACAAAGAAGAGGTTTTGACCCATGACAGATAAACGCAAAGATGGCTCAGGCAAACTGTTGTACTGCTCTTTTTGCGGCAAAAGCCAGCATGAAGTGCGCAAGCTGATTGCCGGACCATCCGTGTATATCTGCGACGAATGTGTTGATTTATGTAACGACATCATTCGCGAAGAGATTAAAGAAGTTGCACCGCATCGTGAACGCAGTGCGCTACCGACGCCGCATGAAATTCGCAACCATCTGGACGATTACGTAATCGGTCAGGAACAGGCGAAAAAAGTGCTGGCGGTCGCGGTATACAACCACTACAAACGTCTGCGCAATGGCGATACCAGCAATGGCGTCGAGTTGGGCAAAAGTAACATTCTACTGATCGGTCCGACCGGTTCCGGTAAAACGCTGCTGGCTGAAACGCTGGCACGCCTGCTGGATGTTCCGTTCACTATGGCCGATGCGACTACACTGACCGAAGCCGGTTATGTGGGCGAAGACGTTGAAAACATCATTCAGAAGCTGTTGCAGAAGTGCGACTACGACGTACAGAAAGCGCAGCGCGGTATTGTCTACATCGATGAAATTGACAAGATTTCACGTAAGTCTGACAACCCGTCTATTACCCGTGACGTTTCCGGTGAAGGCGTACAGCAGGCACTGTTGAAACTGATTGAAGGTACAGTTGCTGCCGTTCCACCGCAGGGCGGGCGTAAGCATCCGCAGCAGGAGTTCTTGCAGGTAGACACCTCTAAGATACTGTTTATCTGTGGTGGTGCGTTTGCTGGTCTGGATAAAGTGATTTCCCATCGTGTAGAAACCGGCTCTGGCATTGGTTTTGGCGCGACGGTAAAAGCGAAGTCCGACAAAGCAAGTGAAGGTGAACTGCTGGCGCAGGTAGAACCGGAAGATCTGATCAAATTTGGTCTGATCCCTGAGTTCATCGGTCGTCTGCCAGTTGTAGCAACGCTGAATGAACTGAGCGAAGAAGCCCTGATTCAGATCCTTAAAGAGCCAAAAAAACGCCCTGACCAAGCAATATCAGGCGTTGTTTAATCTGGAAGGCGTTGATCTGGAGTTCCGTGACGAGGCGCTGGATGCTATCGCTAAGAAAGCGATGGCGCGTAAAACCGGTGCACGTGGTCTGCGCTCCATCGTAGAAGCCGCATTGCTCGATACCATGTACGATCTGCCGTCCATGGAAGATGTCGAAAAAGTGGTTATCGACGAATCGGTAATTGATGGCCAGAGCAAACCGCTGCTGATTTATGGTAAGCCGGAAGCGCAACAGGCATCTGGTGAATAATTAACCATTCGCATACAGTCAGTTAACCAAAAAGGGGGGATTTTATCTCCCCTTTCATTTTTCCTCTATTCTCGACGTTGAATGTGGGGGAAACATCCCCATATACTGACGTACATGTTAATAGATGGCGTGAAGCACAGTCGTGTCATCTGATTACCTGGCGGAAATTAAACTAAGAGAGAGCTCTATGAATCCTGAGCGTTCTGAACGCATTGAAATCCCCGTATTGCCGCTGCGCGATGTGGTGGTTTATCCGCACATGGTCATCCCCTTATTTGTCGGGCGGGAAAAATCTATCCGTTGTCTGGAAGCGGCGATGGACCATGATAAAAAAATTATGCTGGTCGCGCAGAAAGAAGCTTCAACGGATGAGCCGGGTGTAAACGATCTTTTCACCGTCGGGACCGTGGCCTCTATATTGCAGATGCTGAAGCTGCCTGACGGCACCGTCAAAGTGCTGGTCGAGGGGTTACAGCGCGCGCGTATTTCTGCGCTCTCTGACAATGGCGAACACTTTTCTGCGAAGGCGGAGTATCTGGAATCGCCGACCATTGAGGAGCGGGAACAGGAAGTGCTGGTGCGTACTGCAATCAGCCAGTTCGAAGGCTACATCAAGCTGAATAAGAAAATCCCACCAGAAGTGCTGACGTCGCTTAACAGCATCGACGACCCGGCGCGTCTGGCAGATACCATTGCCGCGCATATGCCGCTGAAACTGGCTGACAAACAGTCTGTTCTTGAGATGTCCGACGTTAACGAGCGTCTGGAATATCTGATGGCGATGATGGAATCGGAAATCGATCTGCTGCAGGTTGAGAAACGTATTCGTAACCGCGTGAAAAAGCAGATGGAGAAATCCCAGCGTGAGTACTATCTGAACGAGCAGATGAAAGCCATTCAGAAAGAACTCGGCGAAATGGACGACGCGCCGGACGAAAACGAAGCCCTGAAGCGCAAAATCGACGCGGCGAAAATGCCGAAAGAGGCAAAAGAAAAAGCGGAAGCAGAACTGCAGAAGCTGAAAATGATGTCTCCGATGTCGGCAGAAGCAACCGTGGTGCGTGGTTATATCGACTGGATGGTACAGGTGCCGTGGAATGCGCGTAGCAAGGTCAAAAAAAGACCTGCGTCAGGCGCAAGAAATCCTCGATACCGATCATTATGGTCTGGAGCGCGTGAAAGATCGTATCCTTGAGTACCTCGCGGTTCAAAGCCGTGTAAACAAAATCAAGGGGCCGATCCTCTGCCTGGTAGGGCCGCCGGGGGTAGGTAAAACGTCCCTGGGTCAGTCCATAGCCAAAGCCACAGGACGTAAATATGTCCGTATGGCACTGGGCGGCGTGCGTGATGAAGCGGAAATCCGTGGTCACCGCCGTACTTACATCGGTTCTATGCCGGGTAAATTGATCCAGAAAATGGCGAAAGTGGGCGTGAAAAACCCGCTGTTCCTGCTCGATGAGATCGACAAAATGTCTTCTGACATGCGTGGCGATCCGGCTTCTGCACTGCTTGAAGTGTTGGATCCAGAGCAGAACGTGGCGTTCAGCGACCATTACCTGGAAGTGGATTACGACCTGAGTGACGTGATGTTTGTCGCGACGTCGAACTCCATGAACATTCCGGCACCGCTGCTGGATCGTATGGAAGTGATTCGCCTCTCCGGTTATACCGAAGATGAAAAACTGAACATCGCCAAACGTCACTTGCTGCCGAAGCAGATTGAACGTAATGCGCTGAAAAAAGGTGAGCTTACCGTCGACGATAGCGCCATTATCGGCATTATTCGTTACTACACCCGTGAGGCAGGCGTGCGTGGTCTGGAGCGTGAAATCTCCAAACTGTGCCGTAAAGCGGTTAAGCAGTTACTTCTCGATAAGTCATTAAAACATATCGAAATTAACGGCGATAACCTGCATGACTACCTCGGCGTACAACGTTTCGACTATGGTCGCGCGGATAACGAAAACCGCGTCGGTCAGGTAACGGGTCTGGCGTGGACAGAAGTCGGCGGCGACTTGCTGACCATCGAAACTGCATGTGTACCAGGCAAAGGTAAACTCACTTATACCGGTTCGCTGGGCGAAGTGATGCAAGAGTCCATTCAGGCGGCGTTAACGGTGGTTCGTGCGCGTGCGGAAAAACTGGGGATCAATCCAGATTTTTACGAAAAACGCGACATCCACGTGCACGTACCGGAAGGTGCGACGCCGAAAGATGGTCCGAGCGCTGGTATTGCCATGTGCACTGCGCTGGTTTCTTGCCTGACCGGTAACCCGGTTCGCGCCGATGTGGCGATGACGGGCGAGATAACCTTGCGTGGCCAAGTGTTACCAATCGGCGGTTTGAAAGAAAAACTGCTGGCGGCGCATCGTGGTGGAATTAAAACTGTGTTAATTCCGTACGAAAATAAACGCGATCTGGAAGAGATTCCAGACAATGTTATTGCCGATCTGGACATTCATCCGGTGAAACGTATTGAGGAAGTTCTGACTCTCGCGTTGCAAAATGAGCCGTCTGGCATGCAGGTTGTAACCGCAAAATAGTGACCTCGCGCAAAATGCACTAATAAAAAAAGGGCTGGCAGGTAAATTCGGACTTGCCAGCCTTTTTTTGTCTCGTTAAGTTAGAGGGCGGATTAGGCTTGCCCTTATTAAGGGGTGTTGTAAGGGGATGGCTGGCCTGATATAACTGCTGCGCGTTCGCACCTTGAAGGATTCAAGTGCGAGATAAATTATAAAGAGGAAGAGAAGAGTGAATAAATCTCAATTGATTGACAAGATTGCTGCAGGGGCTGATATCTCTAAAGCTGCGGCTGGCCGTGCGTTAGATGCTATTATTGCTTCCGTAACTGAATCCCTGAAAGAAGGGGATGATGTAGCACTGGTAGGTTTTGGTACTTTTGCCGTTAAAGAGCGTGCTGCCCGTACTGGTCGCAACCCGCAGACCGGTAAAGAGATCACCATCGCTGCAGCTAAAGTACCGAGCTTCCGTGCAGGTAAAGCACTGAAAGACGCGGTAAACTAAGTGTTGTCCCCATTGGGGATGTGACGAAGTTCAAGGGCGCATCTACTGATGTGCCTTTTTTATTTGTATTCCGTGACTTTCTGCGCATTGTGGGCTGACAATTGCCCCCGTTTCTTGTCACAATAGGCCTTTGCGCGCAGCGATAAGTTGCGTGAGGTATACAGTCATCTACAGCGGAGTGTTGTTACACCATGATGGACAGCTTACGCACGGCTGCAAACAGTCTCGTGCTCAAGATTATTTTCGGTATCATTATCGTGTCGTTCATATTGACCGGCGTGAGTGGTTACCTGATTGGCGGAGGCAATAACTACGCCGCAAAAGTGAATGACCAGGAAATCAGCCGTGGGCAGTTCGAGAACGCCTTCAACAGCGAGCGTAATCGCATGCAGCAACAGCTGGGCGATCAATACTCCGAGTTGGCGGCGAACGAAGGCTATATGAAAACCCTGCGTCAACAGGTGCTGAATCGTCTTATCGACGAGGCTCTACTGGATCAGTACGCTCGCGAACTGAAACTGGGTATCAGCGATGAGCAGGTCAAGCAGGCGATTTTCGCGACCCCGGCTTTCCAGGTTGACGGCAAGTTCGATAACAGCCGCTACAACGATATCCTCAACCGAATGGGAATGAGTGCCGATCAGTACGCGCAGGCGCTGCGTAACCAGCTCACCACCCAACAGCTGATTAATGGCGTTGCCGGCACCGACTTTATGCTGAAAGGTGAAACTGACGAACTGGCCGCGCTGGTCGCTCAACAACGTGTAGTGCGTGAAGCGACTATCGACGTTAATGCGCTGGCGGCTAAGCAAGCTGTGACCGAAGCAGAAATCGCCAGCTACTACGAGCAAAACAAAAACAATTTCATGACTCCGGAACAGTTCCGCGTGAGCTACATCAAGCTGGATGCCGCTACAATGCAGCAACCGGTTAGCGATGCGGATATCCAGAGTTACTACGATCAGCATCAGGATCAATTCACCCAGCCGCAGCGCACGCGCTACAGCATCATCCAGACCAAAACTGAAGATGAAGCGAAAGCCGTACTTGATGCGCTGAACAAAGGCGGTGATTTTGCCGCGTTAGCAAAAGAAAAATCTGCCGATATTATCTCTGCCCGTAACGGCGGTGATATGGGTTGGTTAGAAGACGCCACCACTCCGGACGAGCTGAAAAATGCCGGTCTGAAAGAAAAAGGCCAGCTTTCTGGTGTGATCAAATCCTCGGTAGGTTTCTTGATCGTTCGTCTGGATGACATTCAGCCAGCAAAAGTGAAGTCGTTAGACGAAGTGCGTGACGAAATCGCAGCGAAAGTGAAACACGAAAAAGCGCTGGATGCATACTACGCGCTGCAACAGAAAATAAGCGATGCAGCAAGCAACGACACTGAATCTCTGGCAGGTGCAGAGCAGGCAGCGGGCGTTAAAGCTACTCAGACTGGCTGGTTCAGCAAAGATAAGCTGCCGGAAGAGTTAAACTTCAAACCGGTGGCGGACGCTATCTTTAACGGCGGTCTGATTGGTGAAAACGGCGCACCGGGCATCAACTCTGACATCATCACCGTAGACGGCGATCGTGCATTCGTTCTGCGTATCAGTGAGCATAAACCGGAAGCGGTTAAACCGCTGGCAGATGTTCAGGAACAGGTTAAAGCAATGGTTCAGCACAACAAAGCTGAACAGCAAGCGAAAATCGATGCTGAAAAACTGCTGGTTGATCTGAAAGCGGGCAAGGGTGCGGAAGCTATGCAGGCTGCCGGTGTGAAATTTGGTGAGTCGAAAACCTTAAGCCGTTCTGGCCGTGACCCGATTAGCCTGGCGGCATTTGCACTGCCTCTGCCAGCGAAAGACAAACCGAGCTACGGTATGGCGACCGATATGCAGGGCAATGTCGTTCTGCTGGCGCTGGACGAAGTGAAACAAGGTTCAATGCCGGAAGAGCAGAAAAAAGCGATGGTGCAGGGCATTACCCAAAACAACGCACAAATCGTCTTTGAAGCTCTGATGAGTAACCTGCGCAAAGAGGCGAAAATCAAAATTGGCGATGCGCTGGAACAGCAATAATCCTGAAGCCGCCTCGCAAAAAAATGCTTTGCAGCTGTAACAAGAAAAAGGTCGCTTTCGCGGCCTTTTCCATTTCTGAACATTGCCATTTGTTTACTGTTTTCACTGCCGTTAAGGTGATTCCACTGTTAACAAACAAGGAGAAAACAGTATGAAACACGGAATCAAAGCACTGCTCATTACCCTGTCCCTGGCCTGTGCCGGAATGTCTCACTGTGCGCTGGCGGCAGCTCCTGCGGCGAAACCTGCGGCGGTCGAAACCAAAGCGGAAGCCCCTGCGGCACAAAGCAAAGCGGCAGTACCGGCGAAAGCCAGTGATGAGGAAGGCACCCGGGTCAGCATTAATAATGCCAGCGCGGAAGAGCTAGCCCGCGCGATGAATGGCGTTGGCCTGAAGAAAGCGCAGGCGATTGTCAGTTATCGCGAAGAGTATGGCCCATTTAAAACGGTGGAGGATCTGAAGCAGGTGCCGGGGATGGGTAATTCGCTGGTGGAACGTAATCTGGCGGTATTAACCCTGTAATTAATTTGCATAGTGGCAATTTTTTTGCCAGACTGAAGAGGTCATACCAGTTGTGACCTCTGTACTTATAACAACAACGTAAGGTTATTGCGCTATGCAAACACAAATCAAAGTTCGTGGATATCATCTCGACGTCTACCAGCACGTAAACAACGCCCGCTACCTTGAGTTTCTCGAAGAAGCCCGCTGGGATGGATTGGAAAACAGCGACAGTTTTCAATGGATGACCGCCCATAACATCGCTTTCGTGGTGGTGAATATCAATATCAACTATCGCCGCCCGGCGGTATTAAGTGACTTGTTAACCATTACGAGCCAGTTACAGCAATTAAACGGTAAAAGCGGCATCTTAAGCCAGGTCATCACTCTGGAGCCTGAAGGGCAGATGGTCGCGGATGCGCTTATCACGTTTGTCTGTATCGATCTTAAAACGCAGAAGGCTTTAGCTCTGGAAGGGGAGCTGCGCGAAAAGCTGGAGCAGATGGTTAAGTAAACATTTTGTTGTGCCGGATGCTCAAGCCGCATCCGGCAACACCCGGAATAATTACTTCAACCCGGTCTTTTGCTTCATCGCCGCCATCACCGCTGGTTTATCGGACAGATAATGATTCAACCCATTACTGCGCAGATTACACGCCGCACATTGACCGCAACCGTCGCCTTTAATGCCGTTATAGCAGGTCAGTGTTTCGTTACGCACTAAATCCAGCTTGCCGTAATAATCCGCCAGCGCCCAGGTTTCCGCTTTATCAATCCACATCAGCGGCGTTTCAAAACGAATCTCTTTCGCCATGCCCAAACTGACGGCATGGTTTAGTGCTTTCACAAACTCATCGCGGCAATCCGGGTAGCCGGAGAAATCTGTTTCGCAGACGCCGGTGATCACCGCTTCGGCTTTCACCTGATATGCGTAAATCGCCGCGAGCGTCAGGAACAAAATATTACGCCCTGGAACAAACGTATTCGGGATGCCATCGGCTTCAGGTTCATAATCTGGCACTGGAATGCTGTCACGCGTCAGACTGCTGACTGCCAGCTCGTTAAGCAGGGTGACATCCAGCACCTTATGCGCGCGTGCGCCCAGTTTCAGCGCCAGATCGCGCGCGACGTCGATCTCTGCGCGATGGCGCTGACCGTAATCAAACGTCACGCAATGGACTTCATCATATTGTTGCAATGCCTGCACCAGACAGGTTGTAGAGTCCTGGCCCCCACTGAATACAACGACAGCACGTTTCATAAATCATCCTGCTAAATCGATAAAAACGTTATGGTAACGCCTGCGGTTAACCCGGGCCAGCTCTTCATTGCGACGGTGCGGGTAGCCAGGCCTCGGTAAATTCAAACCAGCCGCGCGGTGTCAGTCGCACACCGTTCACGCCTGGCGGCGCACTAATGCGATAGTGATAGTTGAACAGTGGTGTCAGCGTCGCATCTGCCATTAACTGGCTAAACACTGTTTTCAGGGCATTAAATCGGCTTTCTTCGTCAGGCATTATTTGCACGGCATCCAGTGTCGATTGTAGATGTGCGTATGTACTGGCAGTAAAAATATGTGGCCACAGCGGATCGCAGCGCAGCCACTGTTCAAGGGTATATTCCGGCGCTTCGCCAATTAATCTGTCGCCCATCATGAGGTCTGCTTGCTCCAGTGGCGTGGCTCCATCCCAGTTTTTCGCGTTATGAAAAATAATCTTTAGCTCGCAACCTTCTGCTGCCAGCGTCGTTCGTAGCTGTTCTGCCATCACATGAAGTTCCACCGGCAGGTGATAAACCAGCGTCAGCGTTTCAGGTAGTTTGACCTCATCCGGTACCTTCCATTGCGGAATAGTCCAGCCAGGCAGCAATGCATGACTGGCGGTGATCAGATTTTCTCCGACTTCTAACGTTTGTAGTAAACCGGATTGATGAATAATGGTGATCACTTTTCGTGCCTGCCAGAGAGTCAGTCGGGGGCTTTTGCGCAACGTTAAATAGCAAAAACCTAAACTGATGCCGCTACTGACCTGACTGACCCGTGGTAATTCCTCTGGTTTGCCGATGGTGATTTGGACGGGATGCCGACAACTCGTCCCCAAATCTTTTTCAAAAAGCGGCGGGGTTATCCAGTACTCAACCGCTTTTAGTAGCGGATGACGTAAATGGTAATAATCATGGCTTTCGAGGCGCACCAGCTCCGGTGTGAATTGTGTTAAGCGGAAAGGTCCGGTTCCTACCAGTGGTAATTGCGGATGCGCCAGATGGCAGCAATAGCTCGCCAGTCGGTGTGCCAGCCAGTAATCGGGACGATTTAAAAAGAAGGTCAGACACTGCGTGTGGGTGACTTCAATACGCTGCACGCTAATTAATAACTGCCTCAGGGCAGGCAGCAGCATCAGCAAGCGTTGATGTAGCTGTGTTGCTTTTACTGCATCACCGTTATGCCAATGTAGAGTTGAGCGAAGATAAAAATCCCAGCGTAACCCGTCAGCAGACGTTTCCCAGTGATGCGCTAAATCGCCAATTGGGCGCTGGGAGGTATTGTCGAAACGGCTCAGGCCGGAAAAAATTTGCCCGGCGAGATGCTGTTCGGCACGTCCGGCTAAAAAACCCGGTTGCAGTGGTTCGAGCGGGCGATAATAAGGAATACGCAATGTCGGGGTATCGTTTTGCCATTGCCCGCCCATAAACGGTTGTAACATGGTACGCAGTTCGCCAGGCGCCAGCTGCGCGAGTTCCAGCACATCCTGTTGTTTTCCACTTTCCAGCGCCTGTTCCATCATCGTATTGCGCAAGGATTCCGGCGTCACCAGAAAGCGCAGTTGCCCGCGTTTTCCGCGCCCGGATTGCGCCTGCCACTCCAGCCATCCCGCCTCCTGCGCCTGACGTAACAATGTGCGTACATGGCGTTCGCTGCAAAAGCAACGTTCTGCCAGTTCGCTGACGGTAACGGATTGTGGTGTTCCGGCGGAAGGTTGCCACAAACGTTGATACTGGTTAAGACGATTAAGCAGTCGCATATAAACCCGGAACAATATTTTTTATCTATTCACTATTACTTCCGTATATATCAAGTGATACTCAATCACCATTAATCGTGTCACAGAGTGGAGAAAGAAATGGCTCGTCTGGCAGCATTTGATATGGACGGCACTTTATTGATGCCTGACCATCATTTAGGTGAGAAAACTCTCTCTACTCTGGCGCGCCTGCGTGAACGCGATATTACCCTTACATTTGCTACGGGGCGTCATGCGTTGGAGATGCAGCATATTCTCGGGGCGCTATCGCTGGATGCGTATTTAATTACCGGCAACGGCACGCGTGTGCACTCTCTGGAAGGCGAACTTTTACATCGTGATGATTTACCTGCGGATGTGGCGGAGCTGGTGCTGTATCAGCAATGGGATACCCGAGCCAGCATGCATATCTTCAATGACGATGGTTGGTTTACCGGGAAAGAGATCCCTGCGCTGTTGCAGGCATTTGTCTATAGCGGTTTTCGTTATCAGATAATCGATGTCAAAAAAATGCCACTCGGCAGTGTCACCAAGATCTGTTTCTGTGGCGATCACGACGATCTTGCACGCTTGCAGATCCAACTACACGAAGCTTTAGGTGAGCATGCACATTTGTGTTTTTCCGCGACTGATTGCCTGGAAGTGCTGCCGGTGGGCTGCAATAAAGGCGCTGCGTTGACTATGCTGACCCAACATTTAGGTTTTTCGCTGCGTGACTGTATGGCCTTTGGTGACGCGATGAATGATCGCGAAATGTTAGGCAGCGTCGGTAAGGGCTTCATTATGGGTAATGCGATGCCGCAATTGCGCGCGGAACTCCCTCATTTACCGGTGATTGGACACTGCCGTAATCAGGCTGTCTCTCACTTTTTGACGCACTGGCTGGATAATCCACATCTACCTTATTCCCCCGAATAACGAGATCCCTTCCAGCACCGGGCAACTGCCCGGTTTTTTTTGCCCCGAATTTGTCATTTTGTGCATTCTCTGTGAAATCGCACGGAATAAATTGTCGCTATTTGGCCTTTAAAATAGAATCAAAAGAGAAAATAATTCTCTGTGGATTGGCTATGTTAGATAAAATTGACCGTAAGCTGCTGGCCTTATTACAGCAGGATTGCACCCTTTCTTTGCAGGCACTGGCAGAAGCCGTTAATCTGACAACCACGCCTTGCTGGAAGCGTCTGAAACGGTTGGAAGATGACGGTATTCTTATCGGCAAAGTCGCGTTGCTGGATCCGGAAAAAATTGGCCTGGGTCTGACGGCTTTTGTGCTGATTAAAACGCAACATCACAGCAGTGAATGGTATTGTCGCTTTGTCACGGTCGTCACGGAAATGCCGGAAGTTCTCGGTTTCTGGCGCATGGCCGGTGAATACGATTATCTGATGCGGGTTCAGGTTGCTGATATGAAGCGCTACGATGAGTTTTATAAGCGTCTGGTTAACAGTGTGCCGGGGCTTTCGGACGTCACTTCCAGCTTCGCGATGGAACAGATTAAGTACACTACCTCGTTACCTATCGAATAATTATCCAGGATCAGGTCAGGACATAACGCGTGCGATTATTTGCTCAACTAAGCTGGTATTTCCGCCGGGAATGGCGCCGCTATCTCGGGGCTGTCGCCTTGCTTGTCATTATTGCGATTCTGCAACTGATCCCGCCAAAAGTCGTTGGTATTGTTGTCGATGGCGTGACAGAAAAACACTTTACTACCGGGCAGATCCTGATGTGGATCGCCACCATGGTGTTGATTGCAGTGGTGGTTTATCTCCTGCGTTACGTCTGGCGCGTACTGCTGTTCGGCGCGTCTTATCAACTGGCTGTTGAACTGCGTGAAGACTATTACCGCCAGCTAAGCCGCCAGCATCCAGAGTTTTATCTGCGTCATCGTACGGGCGACCTTATGGCCCGTGCGACAAATGACGTCGATCGTGTGGTATTTGCCGCCGGTGAAGGGGTGCTAACGCTGGTGGATTCGCTGGTGATGGGTTGCGCAGTGCTGATAATGATGTCAACGCAGATTAGCTGGCAGTTAACTTTAATAGCGCTGTTGCCGATGCCAGTGATGGCAATCATGATTAAACGCAACGGCGATGCCTTGCATGAACGCTTTAAGCTGGCACAAGCCGCTTTTTCCAGCCTTAACGATCGTACCCAGGAGAGTCTGACCAGTATTCGCATGATTAAATCCTTTGGTCTGGAGGATCGCCAGTCTGCACTGTTCGCCGCAGATGCCGAAGATACCGGTAAGAAAAACATGCGAGTAGCGCGCATTGATGCTCGTTTCGACCCGACCATTTATATCGCGATTGGCATGGCGAATTTACTGGCGATTGGCGGTGGTAGTTGGATGGTCGTGCAGGGCAGCTTAACGTTGGGCCAGCTCACCAGTTTTATGATGTACCTTGGTTTGATGATTTGGCCGATGCTGGCGCTGGCGTGGATGTTTAACATTGTGGAGCGTGGCAGCGCGGCGTATAGCCGAATTCGTAGCATGCTGGCCGAAGCGCCAGTCGTTATTGATGGTAAAGATAAGGTGCCAGAAGGTCGTGGTGAACTGGATGTGAATATTCGCCAGTTTACGTATCCTCAAACTCATCATCCTGCGCTCGAGAACATCAGTTTTGCGCTGAAACCGGGTCAGATGCTGGGAATTTGCGGGCCGACCGGCTCCGGCAAAAGTACTGTGCTGTCATTAATTCAACGTCATTTTGATGTTACCGAGGGTGATATCCGTTTTCATGATATACCTTTGACGCAGTTGCAACTCGACAGCTGGCGTAGCGCCTGGCGGTAGTTAGCCAGACACCGTTCCTTTTTTCTGACACGGTTGCTAATAACATCGCACTGGGTTGCCCAAATGCCACCCAGCAAGAAATTGAACATGTAGCGCGGTTAGCCAGCGTGCATGACGATATTTTGCGTCTGCCGCAAGGTTACGACACAGAAGTGGGCGAGCGCGGCGTGATGCTTTCCGGTGGGCAAAAACAGCGAATCTCCATTGCCAGGGCATTGCTGGTGAATGCGGAAATCCTCATTCTTGACGATGCTCTATCGGCGGTAGATGGTCGCACGGAATACCAGATTCTCCATAACCTGCGCCAGTGGGGGCAGGGGAGAACGGTGATTATCAGCGCCCATCGCCTTTCTGCCCTGACCGAAGCAAGTGAAATTATTGTGATGCAGCATGGGCATATTGCCCAGCGCGGCGCTCATGATGTGCTGGCGCAGCAAAGCGGCTGGTATCGCGATATGTATCGTTACCAACAACTGGAAGCGGCGCTCAACGATGCTCCGGAAAATCACGAGGAGGCTGTTGATGCGTAGTTTTAGCCAACTCTGGCCGACTCTGAAGCGCCTGTTAGCTTACGGTTCACCGTGGCGTAAACCGCTGGGTATCGCAGTGTTGATGATGTGGGTGGCAGCGGCGGCAGAAGTGAGCTGCCCACTGCTCGTCAGTTACTTTATCGACAATATGGTGGCGAAAAATAATCTACCGCTGAAAATGGTTGTCGGGCTGGCAGCGGCATATGTCGTACTGCAACTGTTTGCCGCCGGGCTACATTACGCGCAGTCGCTGTTGTTTAACCGGGCGGCAGTAGGCGTTGTACAACAGTTACGTACCGATGTGATGGATGCTGCACTGCGCCAACCGTTGAGTGAGTTTGATACTCAGCCGGTCGGGCAGGTGATTTCCCGCGTTACCAATGATACTGAAGTTATCCGCGATCTGTACGTTACCGTGGTCGCGACCGTTTTGCGTAGTGCCGCCCTGGTAGGGGCGATGCTGGTAGCGATGTTCAGTCTCGACTGGCGAATGGCGCTGGTGGCGATAATGATTTTCCCGGTGGTGCTGGTGGTGATGGTGATATACCAGCGTTACAGCACGCCGATTGTCCGTCGTGTGCGCGCCTATCTGGCGGATATCAACGACGGCTTTAACGAAGTTATTAACGGCATGAGCGTCATCCAGCAGTTCCGCCAGCAGGCGCGATTTGGCGAACGTATGGGCGAAGCCAGCCGTTCACACTATATGGCGCGAATGCAAACGCTACGGCTGGACGGCTTTTTACTGCGTCCCCTGCTGAGTCTGTTTTCATCGCTCATTCTTTGTGGCTTGTTGATGCTGTTTGGCTTCTCCGCCAGCGGCACCATTGAAGTGGGTGTGTTGTATGCGTTTATCAGCTATCTTGGGCGACTTAACGAACCCTTAATCGAACTGACCACGCAACAGGCGATGCTGCAACAGGCTGTTGTTGCTGGCGAACGTGTGTTTGAGCTGATGGACGGTCCGCGCCAGCAATATGGCAATGATGATCGCCCGTTACAGAGCGGCACCATTGAAGTTGATAACGTGTCATTTGCTTATCGCGATGACAATCTGGTGCTGAAAAATATTAATCTTGCCGTTCCTTCGCGCAGCTTTGTGGCGTTGGTGGGGCATACCGGTAGCGGAAAAAGTACCCTCGCAAGTTTGCTGATGGGCTATTACCCACTAACAGAAGGTGAGATTCGCCTTGATGGACGTCCGTTAAGTTCGCTCAGTCATAGCGCGCTGCGTCAGGGCGTGGCGATGGTGCAGCAAGATCCGGTGGTGCTGGCGGATACTTTCCTTGCCAATGTGACGCTGGGACGTGATATCTCCGAAGAGCGCGTCTGGCAGGCGCTGGAAACGGTACAACTGGCGGAACTCGCGCGTAGCATGAGCGACGGTATTAATACGCCGCTGGGCGAGCAGGGGAATAATCTCTCAGTCGGGCAAAAGCAACTGCTGGCACTGGCTCGCGTGCTGGTGGAGACGCCGCAAATCCTGATCCTTGATGAGGCAACCGCCAGCATTGACTCCGGTACTGAACAGGCGATTCAACATGCTCTGGCGGCGGTGCGTGAACATACTACGCTTGTGGTGATTGCTCACCGCTTATCGACTATTGTTGATGCTGATACCATTCTGGTGCTTCATCGTGGTCAGGCTGTGGAACAGGGTACTCACCAGCAACTGCTGGCCGCCCAGGGGCGCTACTGGCAGATGTATCAACTGCAACTTGCGGGCGAAGAGCTGGCAGCCAGCGTGCGTGAAGATGAATCTCTGAGCGCCTGATTAGCGCAAAATTTCATCGGTGGTGCAAAAATGTAACGCACTGTGCACTGTCATAGTGCGTTTTTATTTTCAATCTTCTTAACTTCCTGCTCTCTTTCTCGTTTTTCATTTCTGGCACACCGCTTGCAATACCTTCTTCGTGTAGCAGAACCATTACCGAATTCTGACCGGAGGGGATCTATGAAGCTGGTGACCGTGATAATCAAACCATTCAAGCTGGAAGACGTTCGTGAAGCGTTATCTTCCATTGGTATTCAGGGCCTGACCGTCACCGAAGTGAAAGGTTTTGGGCGTCAGAAGGGCCATGCTGAGCTATACAGGGGCGCGGAATACAGCGTCAATTTCCTGCCAAAAGTAAAAATTGATGTGGCGATTGCTGATGATCAACTCGATGAAGTGATCGATATCGTCAGTAAGGCGGCTTACACCGGAAAAATTGGCGATGGCAAAATCTTCGTCGCTGAATTGCAACGCGTCATTCGTATTCGTACCGGCGAAGCCGACGAAGCGGCGCTGTAATCTCTGGCACACAGCAACAGGAACGAAAAATGAAGATAGCGACGATAAAAACTGGGCTTGCTTCACTGGCGATGCTGCCGGGACTGGTCATGGCTGCACCTGCGGTGGCCGATAAAGCCGACAATGCGTTTATGATGATTTGTACTGCGCTGGTGCTGTTTATGACTATTCCGGGGATTGCCCTGTTCTACGGCGGGTTGATTCGCGGCAAAAAACGTGCTGTCGATGCTAACGCAGGTGACCGTGACGTTTGCACTGGTCTGTATTCTCTGGGTGGTTTACGGTTACTCGCTGGCGTTTGGTGAGGGCAACAACTTCTTCGGCAACATTAACTGGTTGATGCTGAAAAACATCGAACTGACGGCGGTGATGGGCAGCATTTATCAGTATATCCACGTGGCGTTTCAGGGATCGTTTGCCTGCATTACCGTAGGCTTGATAGTCGGGGCGCTGGCGGAACGAATCCGCTTCTCAGCTGTGTTGATTTTCGTGGTGGTATGGCTGACGCTCTCTTACATTCCGATTGCGCATATGGTGTGGGGCGGTGGTTTGCTGGCTTCTCATGGTGCGCTGGATTTCGCGGGTGGCACGGTGGTGCACATTAACGCCGCAATCGCCGGTCTGGTGGGCGCGTATCTGATAGGTAAACGCGTGGGCTTTGGCAAAGAGGCGTTTAAACCGCACAATCTGCCGATGGTCTTCACCGGAACTGCCATTCTCTATATCGGTTGGTTTGGCTTTAACGCCGGGTCAGCGGGTACGGCGAATGAAATCGCAGCACTGGCATTTGTGAATACTGTGGTGGCAACGGCGGCGGCGATTCTTGGCTGGATCTTCGGTGAATGGGCGCTGCGTGGTAAGCCTTCACTGCTGGGGGCGTGTTCTGGCGCGATTGCCGGTCTGGTCGGCGTGACGCCAGCCTGTGGCTACATTGGGGTTGGCGGCGCGTTGATTATCGGCGTGGTAGCGGGTCTGGCGGGCTTGTGGGGCGTTACCATGCTCAAACGCCTGTTGCGGGTCGATGATCCTTGCGATGTATTCGGTGTGCACGGCGTTTGTGGCATTGTCGGCTGTATCATGACCGGGATTTTTGCCGCCAGCTCGCTGGGCGGCGTGGGCTTCGCTGAAGGTGTGACGATGGGCCATCAGTTGCTGGTACAGCTGGAAAGCATCGCCATTACGATCGTCTGGTCCGGTGTGGTGGCATTTATCGGCTACAAACTGGCGGATCTGACGGTTGGCCTGCGTGTGCCGGAAGAACAGGAGCGAGAAGGGCTGGACGTCAACAGCCACGGCGAAAATGCCTATAACGCGTAACAAGCAATCAAATGCAATTTCGCCTGATGCACTGCGCTTATCAGGCCTACAATAAAAAACACAATTTGTTGAATTTACGATAATTTGTTGACCGGATAAGGCATTTACGCCGCATCCGGCATCACCAAAAGTACGTTACCAACTATCTGGCAGCCGGACGGTTTTCACCTCCGGCTGTTTTTTTAATTGTGATTACGCATTACCCCTTCCTGAACGGTCGAGGCAACCAGTACGCCGTCCTGGGTATAAAACTCACCGCGCACAAATCCTCGGGCGCTGGACGCTGACGTGCTCTCCACGCTATACAGCAGCCATTCGTTTAAATTAAATGGTCGATGGAACCACATGGAATGGTCAATAGTGGCTATCTGAATCCCCGGTTCGAGAAAACCGATGCCGTGCGGCTGTAGAGCTACCGGCAGGAAGTTAAGATCAGAAGCGTACCCCAGCAGATACTGATGAACGCGCAGATCATCCGGTAGGCTACCATTTGCGCGGATCCACACCTGACGATGCGGCGCGGCGACGTGACCTTTCAGTGGGTTATGAAATTCCACCGGACGCACTTCCAGCGGACGATCGCAGATGAATTTATCTTTCAGCACTGGCGGCAGCAGGTGCGCCAGCGACTGGGCGATCTGTGTTTCCGAGGGCAAACCATCAGGCGCTGGGGCCGGAGGCATCTCTTTTTGGTGTTCGAATCCAACTTCTGGCGCCTGGAAAGACGCTGTCATATAAAAAATGGGTTTGCCGTTCTGAATCGCTGCCACACGGCGAGCACTGAAACTGTTGCCGTCGCGCAGTGTTTCGACATCATAAATAATCGGCTTCTTGCTATCACCAGGGCGAAGAAAGTAGCTGTGGAATGAATGCACCAGACGCTCTTCGGGTACTGTCTCCTTTGCGGCATACAGGGCCTGACCCACGACCTGGCCGCCAAACACCTGGCGTAAACCTAAATCTTCACTCTGGCCGCGAAAGAGTCCTTCCTCAATTTTTTCCAGATTCAACAATGTCAGTAAATTTTTTAAGGCCTGACTCATATTAACTCTCCAGTAACAAAGCTGCCGCAGCAAGCCAAAGTGAGTTGAGTATAACGCAATTTTGTCACTGGTCCGATGGGTGCAATGGTCTGAATTACGGGCTAAATGCAGGCGTAAATACGTGATTTGTGCCACACTTATTGACGTTACGATTTTGTTAACCACTCTTCCGGCGAGGAAAGTTAGCCCGCTGGTGCATTGATAATAAGGAGACGTGAATGAAACTCGTGCACATGGCCAGTGGTTTAGCGGTTGCGATTGCGTTGGCGGCTTGCGCTGATAAAAGCGCGGATATCCAGACGCCAGCACCTGCTGCAAATACCTCTATTGCGGCGACACAACAACCTGCTATACAGCAACCTAATGTCTCCGGTACGGTCTGGATCCGTCAGAAAGTCGCACTGCCTCCCGATGCTGTGCTGACCGTGACACTTTCTGACGCGTCGTTAGCCGATGCGCCGTCTAAAGTACTGGCGCAAAAAGCGGTGCGTACCGAAGGTAAACAGTCACCATTCAGCTTTGTTCTGCCATTTAACCCGGCAGACGTTCAGCCGAACGCGCGTATTCTGTTAAGTGCGGCGATTACCGTAAATGACAAATTGGTGTTTATTACCGATACCGTTCAGCCGGTGATCAACCAGGGCGGAACTAAAGCCGACCTGACATTGGTGCCGGTTCAGCAAACCGCCGTGCCGGTTCAGGCCAGCGGTGGCGCAATGACCACCGTACCTTCGACTTCACCAACTCAGGTGAATCCGTCTTCGGCAGTTCCAGCTCCAACGCAATATTAAGCGAAGTTAACCCTCTCCGCCCGGAGAGGGTTAGTAGTTCCAGCGATAACGCTGTAAGTCGATTTGTCCGTTTCCCGATACCATCACGCCTTCTGCCAGTAATGCCTGCCGCTGACGCTGTAAATCTGGTCCGGTTAATGAGATTGTGCCGTGGCGGTTAACCACCCGATGCCAGGGCAAAGTGCTGCCTTCGGGCAGGCGCTTTAACACACCGCCCACCTGGCGCGCGGCACGGGGCGATCCTGCCAGTTTCGCGACATCGCCGTAAGTAGTGACATACCCTTCGGGAATAGCGGCTACGATTTGCCACACGCGTTGGGGAAATGAATCTTCTTTTTCCATCTTTCCTTCCTGAGGTAATTTCTCAGCATAATCTGGAAAAACGTCCGAGTGAAGCCGCATTGCGCAAGAAACCAGCATCCAGCACGCAATGGGTTGCAATTAGCCGGGGCAGCAGTGATAATGCGCCTGCGCGTTGGTTCTCAACGCTCTCAATGGGGGCTCTGTTGGTTCTCCCGCAACGCTACTCTGTTTACCAGGTCAGGTCCGGAAGGAAGCAGCCAAGGCAGATGACGCGTGTGCCGGGATGTAGCTGGCAGGGCCCCCACCCATTTCTGCCTCCCCACCGTTTCGTCAAAAAATCCCAATATGGCTAAACTTTAATCACGACTGATGCCGCAAGAATTTTCTGGCTGCGCAGTACGCTTCGGAGGTATGTCTGATGAAGTATGTTGATGGTTTTGTGGTTGCTGTTCCTGCCGACAAAAAGGATGCCTATCGTGAAATGGCCGCAAAGGCCGCGCCGCTGTTTAAAGAGTTTGGCGCCCTGCGCATTGTTGAATGCTGGGCCAGCGATGTACCGAATGGCAAAGTGACCGATTTTCGTATGGCGGTCAAAGCGGAAGAGAATGAGGAAGTGGTTTTTAGCTGGATTGAATACCCTTCAAAAGAGGTCCGCGACGCTGCCAATCAGAAGATGATGTCGGACCCACGGATGAAGGAGTTCGGCGAGTCCATGCCGTTTGATGGTAAACGAATGATCTACGGTGGGTTCGAGTCAATCATCGACGAGTAGCGTGACGGGCTGTGCGGCGTGCCGCCAGCCCCAAAATTCACAGATGGTGTTCTGCCCAGCGTAAAAACTCCTCTTTCGGTAATGCTTTGCTGTACAACCACCCCTGGCCGTAATGCACGCCATGCTGGCGTAGCCACTCTTCCTGTTTGCTGGTTTCGATCCCTTCCGCCACCATTTTAAGTTTCAGTGTTTTTGCCATTTCGATGATATGCGGTGTGACATTTTTTATATTCCAGCGCATCAACGAAGGATTTATCGATCTTCAGAATATCGACATCCAGATCCTGCAAATAACTTAAGCTCGAATAACCGGTACCAAAATCATCAAGATAAATTTCATGACCAACCTGTCGATATCGGGAGATTACCGGGGCGCTGATTTTTGGATCGGCAAACTCGCGTTCAGTGAGTTCAAGAGCGATCTGTCTGGGATTGACCTGGTAGTGATTGATCATTTCACGCAGCAATTGCGGGATTTTTCCGAGGTGAGCACGGTGGATTCAAGATTGATCGAAATATGTTGCTGCGGATGCTGACGCAGCCAGTCGCCCATATCTTCAAAGACCGTTTTGATAATAAGCAGAGTCAGAGATTCTGACAGGCCCGTTTGTTGCGCCAGCGGGATAAAACTATCCGGTGACAACCAGCTACCGTCTGTCTGCGGCCAGCGCGCCAGCGCTTCGGCTCCGACAATCTTTCCATTCGATAAGGAGATAATAGGCTGATAGTGCACGCAAATATCGCGGTTTTCGATAGCATCCTGCAGGCGATGATGCGGTGACTGGATACGGCGTAAAATCCGCAAGACGAACATTGCCGCCAGTAGGCCAATTAACAATCCGACAGGCAACCAGATAAAGACCTGCCGATACCAATCTTTTTGTAACGTTTTTGTCGAAGACCAGGTGATTATGGAAATGTTCATCGCGGGGAGAGGCAGGATATCGTAAATGATTCCATTCTTTTCGATGTGTTCGCCCGGTGTTTTTTGCAGCTGGGTAATAATTCCCTGGGCTATTTCGTCACTGCTGGTAATGATAATGTTATGCGCATTGCCAATAATCGCGGCATCAATTTGCCACGAGCTATAAGGAATCACATCTATAAATGAGGCGGGGTCAATCATCACTATGTAATGTGCAGTTCCCATAGCGACCATGTAGCGGGTAATACCTAAATCGTTGTGCGAGGTTAACCATACCCGATAACCATCGTTCGATATTTTACCTGGCTCGGGGAAGGTATCTGGCGGGCTTTCATGTTCCAGAGAAGAGCACTGAGGAACGTTGTTATCGACATAGACCACTTCCTGAATATAGCGATAACTATAAGATACCCGGCGCATTTCCATTAGATGAGCCTCGCTACAGGCTGCGCCTTGCCATTTTTTCCAGTTTTTGTAGTGCATCTTTCCCTTGTGACGCCACTTTGTTGGCGCGAATAGCGACGCGGGATGAGTAGGTATGTAGCTCCTCAACAAATGACGTTTCTACCTGTTGATGAGCCAGCCAGATGCTTAAGCCCACTGGCAGAAGTACGGAAAGGATCAGTACTCCTGAAATTAGGCTGACCAGATGTCGTGTTCTCACCAGCATGTCCTTATTTACGCAGTGTAGGGAAAGTATATCCGATAGCGAATAACGGCATGCAAAAGATAAGTGATGCGGGGGAGTTTCGTTAAATGCGTTGTGGCAACGATTGTTGTCAATTCACCAGGCGCGGAGGTTTACGCCTGGTGAGGGTGATACAACTTATGGTGTCGCTTCGGTGCGGGCGAGAGTGAAAATATCGTAAAAGGACAACTCACCTTTACGAGCGATCATTTTCTGCAACTGTTCTTTGTGGATGTTCGCGACACGCGGCGAGTTCAGAATAGCGTCGACCAATGCAGTTGGAACAAAGCGTGTATTGTACCATTCGCCGTTGTAGCAAACCCGGAAATCCAGAACGTCGATATCTTCGTAATGGTAACGCGGATAAACGTCAAAAAAGAAGAAACCGTTAAGCAGGATGAACAATACCACCAGGAGCCAGACTGAACCAACCAGCGTTTCAGACTGTAACATCACAGCCAGAGTGGCAAAAAAAGCGACATACATACCGATAAACAGCCCCGGATGTTTACGGATAAAACTGATACTAAAGCGAGGTTTATTATCGCGTTTTTCGTGTGCATTTAGTGCATCAATTGTTTCGGTCAGCAGGCGTTGTATTTCAGTCATCTTTTGCCTTTGTGGTATCTGCAACTTTTCAGGGAACACCCTATTTTAACGTGGGAATCATATGATAAAAGTAACAGATTAACCACAATTTTGCATAACAGTTGCAACTATGGTTACAGTTTTTTAATGACAGTGGCCGGGTTACCGCCCACGACAACGTTAGCCGGAACATCTTTTGTGACGACGGCGCCAGAGGCCACCACGACGTTATCGCCAATGGTTACACCAGGGTTGATGACAGCACGTCCGCCAATCCAGACGTTATTACCGATAGTCACAGGTTTCCCCAGTTCAGCGCCACTATTACGGGCTACCGGGTCGACAGGGTGCGTTGCGGTATAAATGTGAACACCTGGTGCCAACATGCAATTATCACCGATACGAATTGGGCAGACATCGAGCATCACGCAATCGAAGTTGGCGTAAAATCCTTTGCCCAAAAAAATGTTATAGCCATAGTCGCAGCGAAAAGAGGGTTCAATATAAGCATCTGCTACCTGACCGAATAAATCGGTGAGAATTTTCTGGCGTAATGTTTGTTCTTCCGGTGCGGAATGATTGTATTGGTGAATAAGCTGACGAGCGCGCAGGCGATCGCGAGATAACTCCTCATCTGCCGAGCGATACAACTCACCAGCAATCATTTTTTCTTTTTCTGTGCTCATTACTGACCTCCCGTTGCTGAAAATGCGGCAACACGGTAATGCGAATAGTCAGTTAAGAGAACGTTCCCGTTTCCCGAGTGTGATGAATGTCACATGCAGTATGCTTTCATTGCGAATAATATAATAATGTTAATAAACAGTCGGTTACATCTTCGAATGTCTGCTATTTAATTACCGAATAAATTTCCATACAGAGGAGGGGATCTTGTCGTACAGTTTATTCATGGTCAATTCTGCGAGGCGGTGATCTGCGGCTGAGTAAAATACCGCCAGTTCATTATCTGATAATTCGTATTTATTTTTCTCGATAACACGCTCAAGCGTGTCAATTGTCTGGCAACGACGCAGACGCATCAAATAATCGGTTTTCGTTAAAGGTTTATCGTACATACTTCTACCCATGGTTGTAATAATTCTAACAAGATAAACTCGCAGGATTCTCTTTAGTGGCATTCACAAAACAACGGAACAGTCGGTTACCTGACTTCCGCCATTTCTGGAGATCCTGCATATTAATACCATAACTACTGAACAACATAAAGGTGTCGTCCAGATATTCATCTATCTGCTCAATGAGCTTATTGTCTTCATTATACTTAATTTTGTAATTAAGTGCGAAGGTTGCTATATGCTCAATGAGTTCATTAAGCTGCAGATTGATGGCCGAGGTAGGGTCGTTAACCCAACCATGGTTACTTTCTTCAAGGTTTGCAAGACAGTCATGATACAAGGTTTCGCAGAGAAATTTAAGCTGCGCGATATCATGTCTTTTTGGTGAGTATTCATCCATAACGCGTCCCCCTTCTTAGCGGTTGAACTAACGGACACCTTTTGGGATGGAAAACTTACAGACCTGGCCTTGCTCTCTCACTTGTTAGATTAACTATAAGCTACTCTTTGGCGGTTTTCATCGTATTATTACGAAAAATTACAATTAGGAGGAGGGGAGGGAAAAGACCCTCTTCCTCATTCCAGCGCCGACGACGTAATGGCTAAAGCACTTTGTCTGATGCTATTCATAACATAATGTAATCAGGATGTTTGAGAGTGATAAAATGGTCTGACGATTTGTCACACTAATACCCAGGATTACTCTGATTATGATGTAATTGACATGAACAAATAAAGAATTGCCGCAAATAATTAAGAATAGCCTCTAGATGCCTGGGGGTTATTAAATCTATCAGTACGACTTAATATAAATTAACTAACAATAAGTATTTTTTATGAATTTTATGCGGCGTTAAAACTAACTTACATTTGAAATCATTAACTATAAACATTTCAACATTAAGATTACGCGTATAAAAAAGGCCGCTTGCGCGGCCTTAGTGATTACGACGTTAATCAGTGATGATCGACTGTATGGTTATGTTCGATATCTTCATTTTTGCGGCTAAAGCGGCGGCGAACCACCACGAAGAACACCGGAACGAAGAAGATCGCCAGTACCGTTGCGGTCACCATCCCGCCCATTACACCAGTACCTACTGCGTTCTGCGCGCCGGAACCAGCACCGGTGCTGATAACCAGCGGCATAACACCGAGGATAAATGCCAGTGAAGTCATCAGGATTGGGCGTAAACGCATCCGCACCGCATCCAGAGTTGCTTCAATCAGACCTTTACCTTCTTTATCCATCAAGTCTTTGGCGAATTCGACGATAAGTATCGCGTTCTTCGCCGACAACCCAATGGTTGTGAGCAGGCCCACCTGGAAGTAAACGTCGTTGGTCAGGCCGCGGAAGGTGGCTGCCAGCAACGCACCGATAACCCCCAGCGGAACGACCAGCATAACGGAGAACGGAATCGACCAGCTCTCGTACAATGCCGCCAGACACAGGAACACGACAATCAACGAAATCGCATACAGCGACGGCGCCTGGTTGCCGGAGAGACGTTCCTGATAGGACATCCCCGTCCAGTCGTAGCCAACACCGGTAGGCAGTTTGCTCGCCAGTTGTTCCATCAGCGCCATTGCTTCACCGGTACTCTTACCTGGTGCCGCCTGGCCTAAGATCTCCATGGATGGCAGGCCGTTGTAACGTTCCAGACGCGGCGAACCGTACTCCCAACGCGAAGAGGAGAATGCCGAGAACGGCACCATCTGGCCATCAGCAGCACGCACATACCAGTTACCGATATCTTCCGGCAGCATGCGGTATTTTGCTTCTGACATGACGTAAACTTTCTTCACACGACCGCGGTCGATAAAGTCGTTCACGTAGCTGCCGCCCCATGCAGCGCCCAGGGTAGTGTTAATATCGTTAATAGAAACACCCAGAGCCTGAGCTTTCTCCTGGTCGATATCAATCTTGAACTGCGGAGTATCTTCCAGACCGTTCGGACGCACGCTGGTCAACAGATCAGGATGTTTCGCCGCTTCGCCCAGCAGCTGGTTACGCGCTTGAGTCAGTTTTTCGTGACCGAGGCCAGCCTGGTCAATCAGCTCAAAGTCGAAGCCGGTTGCCGTACCCAGTTCCACAATCGCAGGCAGGTTAAAGGCGAAGACCATCGCATCTTTAATTTGCGAGAAGGCGCGCGTCGCACGCATGGTAATCGCTTCAACTTTGTTTTCATCACCCGGACGGTCAGCCCAGTCCTTCAACGAAACGAACGCAATACCGGTGTTCTGACCACGTCCCGCAAAGCCGAAGCCGTTAACGGCGAATACCGACTCAACGTTGTTCTTCTCTTTGGTCAGATAGTAATCCGTCACCTCATTGAGCACTTTCTGCGTACGTTCCTGCGTCGCACCCGCTGGCAGTTGGACCATGGTCATAAATACACCCTGGTCTTCATCTGGCAAGAAGGAACTAGGCAGACGTACAAACAGATAAGCCATGCCGACCACAATGATCAGATACAGCACCAGATAACGCCCCGTACTGCGCAGAATGCCGCCTACGCTGTCGGTGTAGTGGTGCGTGCTCTTCTCGAACATGCGGTTAAACCAGCCGAAGAAGCCTTTTTTGCCTTCGCCGTGATCGCCTTTAGCGATAGGTTTCAGCATAGTGGCACAAAGTGCCGGAGTCAGGATCAACGCCACCAGCACTGACAGCGCCATTGCCGAAACAATGGTAATGGAGAACTGACGATAGATTGCACCAGTAGAGCCGCCGAAGAAGGCCATCGGGATAAATACCGCCGACAGCACCATCGCGATACCCACCAGTGCGCCCTGAATCTGCCCCATCGACTTACGTGTGGCTTCTTTCGGCGGCAGACCTTCTTCCGCCATCACACGCTCAACGTTTTCTACCACGACGATGGCGTCATCCACCAACAGGCCGATGGCGAGCACCATCCCGAACATCGTTAGCGTGTTTATCGAGAAGCCAAAGGCGGCAAGGACGGCAAAGGTCCCCAGCAATACCACCGGTACGGCAATGGTCGGAATCAACGTCGCGCGGAAGTTCTGCAGGAACAGATACATAACCAGGAACACGAGGATGATCGCTTCGACCAGCGTTTTAACCACTTCGTGAATAGAGATTTTCACGAACGGCGTCGTGTCGTACGGATAAACGATTTTCAGACCTGACGGGAAGAATGGCTCCATCTTCGACAGTTCAGCACGGATTGCCGCAGCAGTTTCCAGCGCGTTCGCACCGGTTGCCAGCTTGATACCCAGACCCGAAGCCGGTTGTCCGTTAAATTCCGCGATGATGTCGTAGTTCTCACCACCCAGCTCAATCTTCGCCACATCACGCAGCAGCACGCGGGAACCATCCTGATTCACTTTCAGCAGAATTTTGCCGAACTCTTCAGTAGAGGTCAGACGCGTCTGAGCAATAATAGAGGCGTTAAGCTGCTGGCCTTTCACCGGCGGTGTACCGCCGAGCTGACCGGCTGCGACCTGGGCGTTCTGTGCTTTGATAGCGGTAATGACATCAACCGGCGTTAGCTGGTATTTGTTCAACTCATTCGGGTTCATCCAGATACGCATCGCGTACTGTGAACCGAACAGCTGAACGTCACCAACGCCCGACGTACGGCTAATGGCATCTTTCATATTTGCCGCTACGTAGTCAGAGATATCTTCCTGCGTCATGGTGCCGTCAGTGTTGATAACGCCGACAACCATCAGGAAGCTACTGGAAGATTTCTCAACGCTCACCCCTTGCTGCTGTACTTCTTGCGGCAGCAACGGCATCGCCAGCTGCAGTTTGTTCTGCACCTGAACCTGCGCGATATCCGCATCAGTACCAGACTCAAAGGTCAGGGTGATCTGCACAGTACCTGTGGAGTCACTGTTAGAGGACATATACATCAGGTTATCGATACCGTTCATATTCTGTTCGATAACCTGCGTCACCGTGTCCTGCACTGTTTTCGCATCAGCGCCGGGGTAGGAGGCGGAGATCGTGACCGCCGGCGGTGCAATCGTAGGATATTGCGCCACCGGCAGTTTGAGGATCGCCAGCCCCCCTGCCAACATGATAATGATGGCGATCACCCACGCAAAAATCGGGCGATCGATAAAGAAATTAGGCATGTCTTAACGGCTCCTGTTTAAGTTAAGACTTGGACTGTTCAGGCTGAGCACCGCTTGCGGCTTGCTGGTTATTATCAGCGGTAACTTCTTGTGCTTTTACCTGGACACCAGGACGCACTTTCTGCAGCCCACTTATTACTACGCGATCGCCTGCTTTCAGACCTTCTGTCACCAGCCACTTATCGCCAATAGCCTGGCTTGCGACGATTGGGCGGGTTTCCACTTTGTCATCTGCGCCAACCACCAGAACGGTAGCCTCACCGCGTGGTGTACGAGTTACACCCTGTTGCGGAACTAAAATGGCGTTAGGATTAAGCCCTTCTTCCAGACGAGCGCGTACGAACATGCCCGGCAGCAGAGTGTGATCCGGGTTCGGGAAGATAGCGCGTAAAGTGATAGAACCGGTGGTCTGATCGACAGTCACGTCAGAGAACTCCAGCGTACCGTCCTGCGGGAACTTAATGCCGTCGCTGGTGATCAGCGAGACTTTGGCCTTGCCGTTCTCTTGCTTCAGCGTGCCATTTGCCAGTTCCTGTTTCAGACGCAGGAAGTCGTTGCTGGACTGGGTAACATCCACATAGATAGGATCAAGTTGCTGCACGGTTGCCAGCGCAGTCGCCTGACCGTTTTGCACCAGGGCGCCTTCCGTCACGTTCGATTTACCAATACGGCCAGTAATTGGAGAGGTGACTTTGGTGTAAGCCAGATTGATCCGCGCGGTTTCAACAGCCGCTTTTGCCGCAGTGACAGCCGCATTTGCCTGTTGCGCATCAGCCAGCGCCTGATCGTACTCTTGCTTACTGATGTACTGAGTACCCAGCAGTTTCTGGTAACGATTAACAGTCAGTTGCGCGATATTGGCTGCCGCCTGCGCTTTCGCCAGATCGCCTTTTGCACTGTCGTACGCCGCTTGGTAGGTAGCAGGATCAATCTGATAAAGAGAGACGCCTGCTTCGATGTCGCTACCCTCTTTGAAATTACGCTTCAGGATAATCCCGCTAACTTGAGGACGAACTTCTGCGATCCGGTAAGCACTGGTGCGGCCCGGAAGCTCGGTTGTGATCTGCAGAGGTTCAGTTTTGACTGTTACTACCCCAACGGCGGGCATCTGCTGGCCACCTTGTTGGGCCTGTTTGTCGTCACATCCTGTAAGCGCTAAGCTGCCTGAGAGCATCAGAACGATCGCCAGAGGCGTAAACCCTCTGTTTTTGTTCATATGTAAACCTCGAGTGTCCGATTTCAAATTGGTCAATGGTCAAAAGTCGATAAACCCATTGCTGCGTTTATATTATCGTCGTGCTATGGTACATACATTCATAAATGTATGTAAATCTAACGCCTGTAAATTCACTAACATATGGCACGAAAAACCAAACAAGAAGCGCAAGAAACGCGTCAACACATCCTCGATGTGGCGCTACGTCTTTTCTCACAGCAGGGGGTATCATCCACCTCACTGGGAGAGATTGCAAAAGCGGCAGGCGTTACGCGCGGTGCAATCTACTGGCATTTTAAAGACAAGTCGGATTTGTTCAGTGAGATCTGGGAGCTGTCAGAGTCCAATATTGGTGAACTAGAGCTTGAGTATCAGGCAAAATTCCCTGACGATCCACTCTCAGTTTTAAGAGAAATACTAATTCATGTGCTTGAATCGACGGTGACAGAAGAACGGCGTCGATTATTGATGGAGATTATTTTCCACAAATGCGAGTTTGTCGGAGAAATGGCGGTTGTCCAACAGGCACAACGAAATCTCTGTCTGGAAAGTTATGAACGTATAGAGCAAACGTTAAGGCATTGTATTGAAAAGAAATTATTACCAACCAATTTAATGACGCGCCGTGCGGCGATAATTATGCGCGGTTATATTTCCGGCCTGATGGAAAACTGGCTGTTTGCACCGCAATCTTTTGATCTAAAAAAAGAAGCCCGCGATTACGTAGCCATCTTGTTGGAAATGTATCTTCTTTGCCCGACCCTTCGTACTCCCGCCGCCAACGAAAAATCCTGAATCAGACTCCAGGATTTATCCTGGACATTTTCGCTGTTGCTATTCTGGCTCTCTACACCGTGATATTCTAGCCACCCGACTAGTTCAGGTCGTTCTTCAGGTTCAGAAACCTTCATTCATCATGACTATGTTCCAGTATTACAAACGATCACGGCATTTTGTTTTTTCAGCATTTATTGCTTTTGTTCTTGTCTTGTTATGCCAGAACACGGCGTTTGCGCGGGCGTCATCGAATGGTGATCTACCGACGAAAGCAGACCTGCAGGCACAACTTGACTCACTTAATAAACAAAAAGATCTTTCTGCCCAGGACAAGCTGGTGCAGCAAGATATTACTGACACATTAGCCACCCTCGAGAAAATCGATCGCGTAAAAGACGAAACGGTGCAATTACGGCAAAAAGTTGCCGAAGCGCCAGAGAAAATGCGCCAGGCGACCGCAGCGTTAACTGCGCTCAACGATGTGGATAACGACGAAGAAACCCGCAAAATTCTGAGTACGCTATCGTTGCGTCAGTTGGAGTTACGCGTCTCCCAGGCGCTGGACGATTTGCAGAATGCACAAAATGATCTGGCTTCTTATAACAGCCAGTTAGTTTCGTTACAGACGCAGCCTGAACGCGTGCAAAATGCGATGTATACCGCCTCGCAGCAATTGCAACAAATTCGCAGCCGCCTGGATGGAACCGAGGTCGGCGAAGCCGCCTTACGTCCCAGCCAGAAAGTGTTAATGCAGGCACAGCAGGCTTTGCTGAATGCCGAGATTGACCAACAGCGTAAAAGCCTGGAAGGGAACACTGTCTTACAGGACACCCTGCAAAAGCAGCGTGATTACGTGACGGCGAACAGTACGCGACTTGAACATCAGCTACAACTGTTGCAGGAGGCGGTGAACAGCAAGCGCCTGACATTAACCGAAAAAACGGCGCAGGAAGCCGTTACCCCGGATGAAGCTGCGCGTATTCAGGCTAATCCGCTGGTGAAGCAGGAGCTGGAAATAAACCAGCAATTAAGCCAGCGTCTGATTACCGCTACCGAAAACGGTAATGTCCTGATGCAGCAAAACATCAAAGTCAAAAACTGGCTGGAGCGGGCGCTGCAATCGGAACGTAACATCAAAGAGCAGATTTCTGTCCTGAAAGGCAGTCTGCTGCTTTCACGCATTCTTTATCAGCAACAACAAACGCTGCCCTCGGCGGATGAACTGGAAAATATGACCAACCGCATCGCGGACTTGCGTCTCGAACAGTTTGAAGTCAACCAGCAACGTGACGCGCTGTTCCAGAGCGATGCGTTCGTCAGCAAGCTGGAAGAAGGTCACGCCAACGAAGTCAACAGCGAAGTTCACGATGCGTTATTGCAAGTGGTTGATATGCGTCGCGAACTGTTGGATCAGCTTAACAAACAGTTGGGTAACCAGCTGATGATGGCCATTAACCTGCAAATCAACCAGCAGCAGTTAATGAGCGTATCGAAAAACCTGAAATCCATCCTGACTCAGCAAATTTTTTGGGTGAACAGTAACCGTCCAATGGACTGGGACTGGATCAAAGCGTTCCCGCAAACCCTGAAAGATGAGTTTAAATCGATGAAAATTACGGTGAACTGGGAAAAAGCCTGGCCCGCCGTATTTATCGCTTTCCTTGCCGGTTTGCCGCTGCTGTTGATTGCCGGGCTGATTCACTGGCGTTTAGGCTGGCTGAAAGCATATCAACAAAAACTGGCTTCGGCGGTAGGTTCCCTGCGTAACGATAGCCAGCTCAATACGCCAAAAGCGATTCTTATTGACCTGATCCGCGCACTGCCGGTGTGCCTGATTATTCTCGCTGTCGGCCTGATTCTGCTGACTATGCAGCTCAACATCAGCGAATTATTGTGGTCGTTCAGCAAAAAACTGGCGATTTTCTGGCTGGTGTTTGGCCTGTGCTGGAAAGTGCTGGAGAAAAACGGTGTTGCCGTGCGTCACTTTGGTATGCCGGAACAGCAGACCAGCCACTGGCGTCGGCAAATTGTCCGCATCAGCCTCGCGTTGCTGCCGATCCATTTCTGGTCTGTGGTGGCAGAACTCTCCCCGCTGCATCTGATGGATGATGTGCTGGGGCAGGCGATGATTTTCTTCAACCTGCTGCTGATTGCCTTCCTGGTGTGGCCGATGTGCCGCGAAAGCTGGCGTGATAAAGAGTCGCACACCATGCGACTGGTCACCATTACCGTGCTGTCGATTATCCCGATTGCACTGATGGTGCTGACCGCTACAGGCTATTTCTACACCACGCTGCGCCTCTCCGGGCGTGGATTGAAACCGTTTATCTGGTGATCATCTGGAACTTGCTCTACCAGACGGTGTTGCGCGGCTTAAGCGTAGCGGCGCGACGTATCGCCTGGCGTCGTGCGCTGGCGCGTCGGCAGAATCTGGTGAAAGAGGGCGCTGAAGGTGCCGAACCGCCGGAAGAACCCACCATCGCGCTGGAGCAGGTTAACCAGCAGACGCTGCGTATTACCATGTTGCTGATGTTTGCGCTGTTCGGTGTCATGTTCTGGGCAATTTGGTCCGATTTGATCACCGTGTTCAGCTATCTCGACAGCATCACGCTCTGGCATTACAACGGCACTGAAGCTGGCGCTGCGGTGGTGAAAAACGTCACCATGGGCAGTCTGTTGTTTGCGATTATTGCCTCAATGGTGGCCTGGGCGTTGATTCGCAACCTGCCTGGTTTGCTGGAAGTGCTGGTGCTGTCGCGCCTGAACATGCGCCAGGGGGCATCGTATGCCATCACCACTATCCTTAACTACATCATCATTGCCGTTGGTGCGATGACGGTGTTCGGATCGCTGGGCGTCTCGTGGGATAAACTCCAGTGGCTGGCAGCAGCATTATCCGTAGGTCTTGGTTTTGGCTTACAGGAGATCTTCGGTAACTTCGTCTCCGGTTTGATCATCCTGTTCGAACGTCCGGTGCGCATTGGCGATACGGTAACCATTGGTACCTACTCTGGGACGGTCAGTAAGATCCGTATTCGTGCGACAACGATTACCGATTTCGATCGCAAAGAAGTGATCATCCCGAACAAAGCGTTTGTTACCGAGCGTCTGATCAACTGGTCGTTGACTGACACCACCACGCGTCTGGTGATCCGCCTGGGCGTGGCCTATGGCTCCGATCTGGAAAAAGTCCGCAGAGTTCTGCTCCAGGCAGCGACTGAGCATCCAAGGGTGATGCACGAGCCAATGCCAGAAGTCTTCTTTACGGCATTTGGCGCCAGCACGCTGGATCACGAACTGCGCTTGTATGTTCGTGAACTGCGCGACCGTAGCCGCACCGTCGATGAACTGAACCGTACTATCGATCAGTTATGCCGTGAAAACGACATCAACATTGCCTTTAACCAGCTTGAAGTGCATTTGCATAACGAGAAGGGCGATGAAGTGACGGAAGTGAAACGTGACTACAAAGGTGACGATCCGACGCCTGCGGTAGGATAATAACGAAAGGGGCGGCATTTAGTTGCCCCCGAGATTGCTGACAAAGTGCGCGTTGTTCATGCCGGATGCGGCGTGACCGCCTTATCCGGCCTACGAAACCGCGAAAATTCAATATATTGCAGGAGCGGTGTAGGCCTGATAAGCGTAGCGCATCAGGCAGTTTTGCGTTTGCCCGCAATCTTAGGGGACATTTAGCGGCCCCATTTATTTATCACTTTGCGCCTCATCACCGCGCGTTAATTTCTTTTCATAATCACGCTTTACAATATCCAGCGCGCGCAGCACGGTACTGGCAGGGATTTGATTTTCTTCCAGCAGCACAATTAAATCGACGGCCAGTTTGACATCGTCAGGGGCATTTTCCAGTGACATACTTTCTCCATTGTTAGCGGGTTAAACGCGCTAACCTGTTTTCGATTTTTTCCAACGCATGACGGCAACGCGCCAGGCGCGCTTCATAGGCTTCCACTTCACGATGTAGCGTTTGCTGTTCCACGAGATCGGTCGCCCGCACCAGACGGGCTTTACGTTCGGCAACCATTTCACGTAGCCGTCGTTCAAACTCCTGATGCTGAATACGTTTACGCTGCCAGCGGGCAATTTTTGGTGGTGCGCTATCCCACTTGCGTAGCGACCAGGCTGCGGCTTCACGCGCTATAGCCTCCAGTTGTGCCGCCAGATGTTCTGCCAGCCAGGCGACTTGCGGCAGTTGCTGTTGCTCAACCGCATGGCGAAGCGCGGACAAATTATCTCCCGCTTCTTCCAGGCACGCCTGTAACGTTGTCGCACGGGTCTGAAAAAGGTGCCTGTCGAAACGGGCGCTTAACGTGGCGAACTGCGCCACCGGGGCACAACGCTGGCGCAGCGTGGCGAGCTGACCTTCCAGTTTTTCCAGCAGTAGGGCAGTTTTCACGATAAGACCTCAATGAAAATGATAATTGTTATGCTAAAGTAGCCACTCTGTATGCTGACTACACATAATATGCAACGAATCATTTTAATCATCATTGGCTGGCTGGCGGTAGTGTTGGGTACGCTGGGCGTGGTATTACCGGTATTGCCGACGACGCCATTTATCCTGCTGGCCGCCTGGTGCTTTGCCCGTTCATCGCCGCGCTTCCATGCCTGGTTGCTGTACCGTTCATGGTTTGGCAGCTATTTACGCTTCTGGCAGAAATATCATGCAATGCCACGCGGCGCAAAGCCTCGGGCGATATGCATTATTTTACTGACTTTTGCGATTTCACTTTGGTTCGTACATATGACGTGGGTGCGGATTCTGTTATTGGTGATCCTCGGCTGTTTGCTGATTTTTATGTGGCGAATCCCAGTGATTGATGAAAAGCAATAAAAACGGCAAAGCACAACAATCGCTGTTGCAATTATCGCCCACAGCCAGTACATTCTGGCGTTTTCGAGCACAGGCGCAGGCGGTCAAAGGTTAAACAACTGTTACTTTTGACTCGTTTAAAACGCGCCGTGAGTACCACCGTAACAAGCAGGCATACACTTATGACCGCGACTGCACAGCAGCTTGAGTATCTCAAAAATAGCATCAAAAGCATTCAGGACTACCCGAAACCCGGCATTCTTTTCCGCGATGTCACCAGCTTACTGGAAGACCCGAAAGCTTACGCTCTCAGCATCGATTTACTGGTTGAGCGTTACAAAAATGCGGGCATTACCAAAGTTGTCGGCACTGAAGCTCGTGGCTTCTTGTTCGGCGCTCCGGTAGCACTGGGTCTGGGCGTTGGTTTTGTGCCGGTACGTAAACCAGGCAAACTGCCGCGCGAAACTATCAACGAATCTTACGAACTGGAATACGGCACCGATAAGCTGGAAATCCACGTTGATGCCATTAAACCTGGCGACAAAGTGCTGGTGGTTGATGATTTGCTGGCAACAGGCGGCACCATTGAAGCGACGGTTAAACTGATCCGCCGTTTAGGTGGTGAAGTTACTGACGCTGCGTTCATCATTAATCTGTTCGATCTTGGCGGCGAACAGCGCCTCGAAAAGCAGGGCATTACCTGTTATAGCCTTGTCCCGTTCCCGGGCCATTAATTTTCGCCAGCCCACGTCATGGGCAGCACAAGTTGTACATTCAGCCTCGCCGTTCTGACGGGGCTGTGTTAGCATTACCCCTTCGTGAATCCACCTTCCAGCGTTTCAGAGCCTGCCAATGAGTTATCAGGTCTTAGCCCGAAAATGGCGCCCACAAACCTTTGCTGACGTCGTCGGCCAGGAACATGTGCTGACCGCACTGGCGAACGGCTTGTCGTTAGGGCGTATTCATCATGCTTATCTTTTTTCCGGCACCCGTGGCGTCGGAAAAACCTCTATCGCCCGACTGCTGGCGAAGGGGCTAAACTGCGAAACCGGCATTACCGCGACGCCGTGCGGCGTATGCGATAACTGCCGTGAAATCGAGCAGGGGCGCTTTGTCGATTTGATTGAAATCGACGCCGCCTCGCGCACTAAAGTTGAAGATACCCGCGACCTGCTGGATAACGTTCAGTACGCTCCGGCGCGTGGTCGTTTTAAAGTCTATCTGATCGACGAAGTGCATATGCTGTCGCGTCACAGCTTTAACGCACTGTTAAAAACCCTTGAAGAGCCGCCAGAGCACGTTAAGTTTCTGCTGGCGACGACCGATCCGCAGAAATTGCCGGTGACGATTTTGTCACGCTGTCTGCAATTCCATCTCAAGGCGCTGGATGTCGAGCAAATTCGCCATCAGCTTGAGCACATCCTCAACGAAGAACATATCGCCCACGAGCCACGTGCGTTGCAGCTGCTGGCGCGCGCCGCTGAAGGCAGCCTGCGAGACGCCTTAAGTCTGACCGACCAGGCAATTGCCAGCGGTGACGGCCAGGTTTCAACCCAGGCGGTCAGTGCGATGCTGGGTACGCTTGACGACGATCAGGCGCTGTCGCTGGTTGAAGCGATGGTCGAGGCCAACGGCGAGCGCGTAATGGCGCTGATTAATGAAGCCGCTGCCCGTGGTATCGAGTGGGAAGCGTTGCTGGTGGAAATGCTCGGTCTGTTGCATCGTATTGCGATGGTACAACTTTCGCCTGCTGCACTTGGCAACGACATGGCCGCCATCGAGCTGCGGATGCGTGAACTGGCGCGCACCATACCGCCGACGGATATTCAGCTTTACTATCAGACGCTGTTGATTGGTCGCAAAGAATTACCGTATGCGCCGGACCGCCGCATGGGCGTTGAGATGACGCTGCTGCGCGCGCTGGCGTTCCATCCGCGTATGCCGCTGCCTGAGCCAGAAGTGCCACGCCAGTCCTTTGCGCCCGTCGCGCCAACGGCGGTAATGACGCCAACCCAGGTGCCGCCACAACCGCAATCAGCGCCGCAGCAGGCACCGACTGTACCGCTCTCAGAAACCACCAGTCAGGTGCTGGCGGCGCGTCAGCAACTGCAGCGCGCTCAGGGAGCAACCAAAGCAAAAAAGAGTGAACCGGCAGCCGCTACCCGCGCGCGGCCGGTGAATAACGCTGCGCTGGAAAGACTGGCTTCGGTCACCGATCGCGTTCAGGCGCGTCCGGTGCCATCGGCGCTGGAAAAAGCGCCAGCCAAAAAAGAAGCGTATCGCTGGAAGGCGACCACCCCAGTGATGCAGCAAAAAGAAGTGGTCGCCACACCGAAGGCGCTGAAAAAAGCGCTGGAGCATGAAAAAACGCCGGAACTGGCGGCGAAGCTGGCGGCAGAAGCCATTGAGCGCGACCCGTGGGCGGCACAGGTGAGCCAACTTTCGCTACCCAAACTGGTCGAGCAGGTGGCGTTAAATGCCTGGAAAGAGGAGAGCGACAACGCAGTATGCCTGCATTTGCGCTCCTCTCAGCGGCATTTGAACAACCGCGGTGCACAGCAAAAACTGGCTGAAGCGTTGAGCACGTTAAAAGGTTCAACGGTTGAACTGACTATCGTTGAAGATGATAATCCCGCGGTGCGCACGCCGCTGGAGTGGCGTCAGGCGATATACGAAGAAAAACTTGCGCAGGCGCGCGAGTCCATTATTGCGGATAATAATATTCAGACCCTGCGTCGATTCTTTGATGCGGAGCTGGATGAAGAAAGTATCCGCCCCATTTGATCGTAAGCACTGCTTACGATCGTCATCCTTAACGTGATTGAGAGAGAAACCTATGTTTGGTAAAGGCGGTCTGGGCAACCTGATGAAGCAAGCCCAGCAGATGCAAGAAAAAATGCAGAAAATGCAGGAAGAGATCGCGCAGCTGGAAGTCACCGGCGAATCTGGCGCAGGTCTGGTAAAAGTGACCATCAACGGTGCACACAACTGCCGTCGCGTAGAGATCGACCCGAGCCTGCTGGAAGACGACAAAGAGATGCTGGAAGACCTGGTGGCTGCAGCATTCAACGACGCAGCACGTCGTATTGAAGAAACGCAGAAAGAAAAAATGGCCTCTGTATCCTCCGGAATGCAGCTGCCGCCTGGCTTTAAGATGCCGTTCTGATGCAAACCAGCCCGCTGTTAACACAGCTTATGGAAGCACTGCGCTGTCTGCCGGGCGTTGGCCCGAAGTCGGCGCAGCGTATGGCGTTCACGCTGCTTCAGCGCGATCGTAGCGGCGGGATGCGTCTGGCGCAGGCGCTCACCCGGGCGATGTCGGAAATCGGCCACTGCGCCGATTGTCGGACCTTCACTGAACAGGAAGTCTGTAACATCTGTTCAAATCCGCGTCGTCAGGAAAACGGTCAAATCTGCGTGGTAGAGAGTCCGGCGGACATCTACGCCATTGAGCAGACGGGGCAGTTTTCCGGTCGTTATTTTGTGTTGATGGGGCATCTGTCACCGCTGGACGGCATTGGCCCGGATGATATCGGACTTGATCGCCTGGAACAGCGTCTGGCGGCAGAAAAAATCACCGAAGTGATCCTCGCCACCAACCCGACGGTCGAAGGTGAAGCCACCGCTAATTACATTGCCGAGCTTTGCGCGCAATATGACGTGGAAGCCAGCCGTATCGCTCATGGCGTACCGGTTGGCGGCGAGCTGGAAATGGTCGATGGCACCACGTTGTCGCATTCCCTTGCCGGGCGTCATAAGATTCGTTTTTAAGCAAACGAGAGCAGGATCACCTGCTCTCGCTTGAAATTATCCTTCCTTGTCCCCATTTACCCCTCATCCTGTTTTTAACCTTAAAATGGCATTATTGAGGTAGACCTACATGAAAGGACAAGAAACTCGTGGTTTTCAGTCAGAAGTGAAGCAGCTTCTGCACCTGATGATCCATTCTCTCTATTCCAATAAAGAAATCTTCCTGCGTGAGCTTATCTCTAACGCCTCCGATGCGGCGGACAAGCTGCGTTTCCGCGCGCTCTCTAACCCGGATCTGTACGAAGGTGACGGCGAACTGCGCGTTCGTGTTTCTTTCGATAAAGACAAGCGCACGCTGACCATTTCCGATAACGGCGTGGGGATGACCCGCGACGAAGTGATTGACCATCTGGGGACTATCGCTAAATCCGGCACCAAATCATTCCTCGAATCCCTGGGTTCTGACCAGGCGAAAGACAGCCAGCTGATCGGTCAGTTCGGTGTTGGTTTCTACTCCGCGTTTATCGTGGCCGACAAAGTGACCGTGCGTACTCGTGCGGCGGGCGAAAAACCAGAAAACGGCGTGTTCTGGGAATCGGCTGGTGAAGGTGAATACACCGTTGCCGACATCACCAAAGAAGATCGTGGTACTGAAATCACCCTGCATCTGCGTGAAGGCGAAGACGAGTTCCTCGATGACTGGCGCGTGCGTTCCATCATTAGCAAATACTCCGACCATATCGCGCTGCCGGTAGAGATCGAAAAACGCGAAGAGAAAGACGGCGAAACCGTTATCTCCTGGGAGAAAATCAACAAAGCGCAGGCGCTGTGGACCCGTAACAAGTCGGAAATCACCGATGAAGAGTACAAAGAGTTCTACAAACATATCGCCCATGACTTTAACGATCCGCTGACCTGGAGCCACAACCGCGTTGAAGGTAAGCAGGAGTACACCAGCCTGCTGTACATCCCGTCGCAGGCACCGTGGGATATGTGGAACCGCGATCATAAGCACGGCCTGAAACTGTACGTCCAGCGCGTGTTCATCATGGACGACGCAGAACAGTTCATGCCGAACTATCTGCGCTTCGTGCGTGGTCTGATTGACTCCAGCGATCTGCCGCTGAACGTTTCCCGTGAAATCCTCCAGGACAGCACAGTAACGCGTAACCTGCGCAATGCGCTGACCAAGCGTGTGCTGCAAATGCTGGAAAAACTGGCGAAAGACGACGCGGAAAAATACCAGACCTTCTGGCAACAGTTTGGCCTGGTACTGAAAGAAGGTCCGGCGGAAGATTTCGCTAACCAGGAAGCGATCGCCAAACTGCTGCGTTTTGCGTCTACCCATACCGACTCTTCTGCGCAGACCGTGTCTCTGGAAGACTACGTTGCCCGCATGAAAGAAGGGCAGGAGAAAATCTACTACATCACCGCAGACAGCTATGCGGCAGCGAAGAGCAGTCCGCACCTGGAACTGCTGCGTAAGAAAGGCATCGAAGTTCTGCTGCTTTCTGACCGCATCGATGAGTGGATGATGAACTATCTGACTGAGTTCGACGGTAAACCGTTCCAGTCTGTGTCTAAAGTTGACGAGTCGCTGGAAAAACTGGCTGACGAAGTTGATGAGAGCGCGAAAGAAGCGGAGAAAGCACTGACTCCGTTCATCGACCGTGTGAAAGCCCTGCTCGGCGAGCGCGTGAAAGATGTCCGTCTGACCCACCGTCTGACCGATACGCCAGCGATTGTTTCTACCGACGCGGACGAAATGAGCACCCAGATGGCGAAACTGTTCGCCGCAGCGGGCCAGAAAGTGCCAGAAGTGAAATACATCTTCGAACTGAACCCGGATCACGTACTGGTGAAACGTGCGGCAGATACTGAAGATGAAGCCAAGTTCAGCGAGTGGGTAGAACTGCTGCTGGATCAGGCGCTGCTGGCAGAACGCGGTACGCTGGAAGATCCGAACCTGTTTATTCGTCGTATGAACCAGTTACTGGTTTCCTGATGTAATGCCGGATGAATTTTATCCGGCATACAGCTGAATGTGGTGCCGGATGACCTTCGTGTCATCCGGCATTTTTCTTTTCATCCTCTGCAATTTCCGCAAATTATCTCACCATTAACCGTTTCAGCCCCGGGCGCTTTCTTGAGGCAATCGCCTGTTGGTGGTATCGTTTATCGCTTTTTCAAAAAATTCGACACATTTTAAGGGGATTTTCGCAATGCGTATCATTCTGCTTGGCGCTCCGGGCGCGGGGAAAGGGACTCAGGCTCAGTTCATCATGGAGAAATATGGTATTCCGCAAATCTCCACTGGCGATATGCTGCGTGCCGCAGTCAAATCTGGCTCCGAGCTGGGTAAACAAGCTAAAGACATTATGGACGCTGGCAAACTGGTCACCGATGAACTGGTGATCGCGCTGGTTAAAGAGCGCATTGCTCAGGAAGATTGCCGTAATGGTTTCCTGTTGGACGGCTTCCCGCGCACCATTCCGCAGGCAGACGCGATGAAAGAAGCGGGCATCAATGTTGATTACGTTCTGGAATTCGACGTACCGGACGAGCTGATTGTTGATCGTATCGTCGGTCGCCGCGTTCACGCGCCGTCTGGTCGTGTATATCACGTTAAATTCAATCCGCCGAAAGTAGAAGGCAAAGACGACGTGACCGGTGAAGAGCTGACTACCCGTAAAGACGATCAGGAAGAAACCGTACGTAAACGTCTGGTTGAATACCATCAGATGACTGCACCGCTGATTGGCTACTACTCCAAAGAAGCAGAAGCGGGTAACACCAAATACGCGAAAGTTGACGGCACCAAACCGGTTGCTGAAGTTCGCGCGGCTCTGGAAAAAATCCTCGGCTAACCAAGCCGCAGCAGATCTGCTCTCGGGCAGGTCTGCGTATCCTCCTCAGGCCAGACCTCTCACAGCAATTAGTTCTTCTTCCTCACTTTTCCGCTACAATTATCAACAAGTTGAATCGATAAGAGGCGGTAATGCGTCAGACTAAAACCGGTATCCTGCTGGCAAACCTGGGGACGCCCGATGCCCCCACTCCTGAAGCGGTAAAACGCTATCTGAAACAATTTTTAAGCGATAGACGCGTGGTCGATACCTCACGGCTGTTGTGGTGGCCGTTGCTGCGTGGTGTGATTTTGCCGCTGCGCTCGCCGCGCGTGGCGAAGCTGTACGCCTCGGTCTGGATGGAAGACGGCTCGCCACTGATGGTTTACAGCCGCCAGCAACAGCAGGCGCTGGCACAACGTTTACCGGATATGCCAGTGGCGCTGGGCATGAGCTACGGCTCGCCATCACTGGAAAGCGCCGTAGATGAACTACTGGCAGAACATGTTGATCATATTGTGGTGCTGCCGCTCTATCCGCAATACTCCTGTTCAACGGTCGGCGCTGTGTGGGATGAACTTGCACGCATTCTCGCGCGCAAGCGTAGCATTCCGGGGATTTCGTTTATTCGTGATTACGCCGATAACCACGATTACATTAATGCGCTGGCAAATAGCGTGCGGGCCTCTTTCGAAAAACATTGGACGAGCCGGATCTGCTGCTGCTCTCTTATCATGGCATTCCTCAGCGTTACGCGGATGAAGGTGATGATTACCCGCAGCGTTGCCGCACAACGACGCGTGAACTGGCTTCCGCACTGGGAATGGCACCAGAAAAAGTGATGATGACCTTTCAGTCGCGCTTTGGCCGGGAACCCTGGCTGATGCCTTATACCGACGAAACGCTGAAAATGCTTGGAGAAAAAGGCGTCGGTCATATTCAGGTGATGTGCCCGGGCTTTGCTGCGGATTGTCTGGAGACGCTGGAAGAGATTGCCGAGCAAAACCGTGAAGTCTTCCTCGGCGCTGGCGGGAAAAAATACGAATATATTCCGGCGCTTAATGCTACACCGGAACATATCGAAATGATGGCTAATCTTGTTGCAGCCTATCGCTAAAGAATCGAGCACCGTCGCGAAGAGCCTCGTCGGCGGTTTTCATCATCCGTGAATAATGCAAAAAGGCGTGCAGCGTACCGGAGTAGAGTTTGAACTCACAAGGTTGCTGGTGTGCCGCTAACGTCTGGTAAAGCAGGCGACTGTCATCCAGCAGCGGATCGAACTCCGCTCCGGCGATATAACAGGGCGGCACATTTCGAGTGAGATCATTATTAAACAGGCAGTAATACGGCGACTCGCGATCCGCTTCGCTGCCTAAATATGCCTCTTCATACATCTGTAAATCCTGTTGCGTTAAGCCATCCCAGCCACCGCCCAGCAGGCGACGAGTCACGGAATCCCGTAACCCATAAAGTCCATACCACAGCAAAACGCCCACAACCTTACCGCAATCGATCTGTTTATCCCGCAGCCACAAGGCGCTGGCTAGCGCCAGCATTGCGCCAGCGGAATCACCGGCAAAGCCAATACGTGACATATTGATTTGATAATCGCCCGCCTGCTGGTGGAAGTGACAACAGGCGGCCACGATTTCCTCTATCGCCTGCGGAAAACGCGCTTCTGGCGAAAGGGTGTAATCAATGCCAATCACCGTACACTGAGTGTAGATTGCCAGAAGTCGCATGATGCGATCGTGGGTATCTAGGTTGCCGAGAATAAAACCACCGCCGTGAAGATAAAATAGCGTCGCTGGGCTATCTGAATTTGGACAAAATAAGCGGGCCTCCACCTGTCCATATTTTGTCGGAACTGCGTAATCCCTGGTTTCCATTTCTGGAGCGCCAGCATTCCAGAATCGCCGCTCGAGCGTGTAATGCTGACGCTGCTCGGCAAGAGTTCCTTCTGCGGGCCAGGGCGGTAAATCAGGCTGAAGTGTATTAACAACGGCCCTCATTTCGGCAGAAATCAGTTCCAGTGCGGGTAGTTTGTTTTCCATCTTCATAGAAAAACTCCTTTCAAATTGCGCCATTGTAAGGAAGCTCTGCCATGATAATGCGATCTCGTCTGCTGATATTGAAACTGGCTGCATCTCGCGCGTTCCCGTGAGATTGTGTTAACATTCGCCGCTCAGTTAACCACCCGTAAAAACAACCATGAAATTTCCCGGTAAACGTAAATCCAAACATTACTTCCCCGTAAACGCACGCGATCCGCTGCTTCAGCAGTTCCAGCCAGAAAACGAAACCAGCGCCGCCTGGGTAGTGGGTATCGACCAGACTCTGGTCGATATAGAAGCGAAAGTGGATGATGAGTTCATTGAACGTTATGGATTAAGTGCCGGGCATTCACTGGTGATTGAAGATGATGTTGCCGAAGCACTCTATCAGGAACTTAAAGAGAAAAACCTGATTACCCATCAGTTTGCGGGTGGCACTATTGGTAACACCATGCATAACTACTCGGTACTGGCGGATGACCGCTCGATACTACTGGGCGTGATGTGCAGCAATATTGAAATTGGCAGCTACGCCTATCGTTATTTGTGTAATACCTCCAGCCGTACCGATCTTAACTATCTGCAAGGCGTAGACGGCCCGATTGGACGCTGTTTTACGCTGATTGGCGAGTCTGGCGAACGCACTTTTGCCATTAGCCCTGGCCATATGAACCAGCTACGGGCAGAAAGCATTCCGGAAGATGTGATTGCCGGAGCGTCGGCGCTGGTACTCACCTCATATCTGGTGCGCTGCAAGCCGGGCGAACCGATGCCGGAAGCAACCATGAAAGCCATTGAGTACGCGAAGAAATATAACGTACCGGTGGTGCTGACGCTGGGGACTAAATTTGTCATCGCCGAGAATCCGCAGTGGTGGCAGCAATTCCTCAAAGAACACGTTTCCATCCTTGCGATGAACGAAGAAGAAGCCGAAGCGTTGACCGGAGAGAGCGATCCGCTGCTGGCGTCTGACAAGGCGCTGGACTGGGTGGATCTGGTGCTGTGCACCGCCGGGCCAATCGGTTTGTATATGGCGGGCTTTACTGAAGACGAAGCGAAACGCAAAACCCAGCATCCGCTGCTGCCGGGCGCTATCGCGGAATTTAACCAGTATGAGTTTAGCCGCGCCATGCGCCACAAGGATTGCCAGAATCCGCTGCGCGTCTATTCGCACATTGCGCCGTATATGGGCGGACCAGAAAAAATCATGAACACTAACGGTGCCGGAGATGGGGCGCTGGCGGCGCTGTTGCATGACATTACCGCTAACAGTTATCACCGTAGCAGCGTACCAAATTCCAGCAAGCATAAATTCACCTGGTTGACGTATTCGTCATTAGCGCAGGTGTGTAAATACGCCAACCGTGTGAGCTATCAGGTACTGAACCAGCATTCTCCACGCTTAACGCGCGGGCTGCCGGAGCGTGAAGACAGCCTGGAAGAATCTTACTGGGATCGTTAAGTTATCGTCGGTTCGTAGGCCAGATAAGGCGTTCACGCCGCATCTGGCATTTGGCTCTCGATGCCTGATGCGACGCTGGCTGCGTCTTATCAGGCCTACATATCCGCGCCTATTATCCGGTAATCACCGTTTACCCCGTCACCACTTCACCTGCCGGTGGCGTTTCCAGCAGTTCCAGCATGGTACGGGCAATTTCACGCTCGCCCATCACCACCTGATTCGCGCCACGTTCGGTGATATAGGCCACCTCGTCGTCATAATGGGCGCGGGCGATAATCTCAATATCCGGGTTTTTCGCGCGAGCAGATGCCACAATCTCGCCTGCTTCGTAACCGTTGGGAATCGTCAGGATCAGCCATTTTGCGCATTCCAGATGCGCCAGTTGCATGATCTCTTCGTTAGCCGCGTTGCCTAATACCGCCCGGACTCCGCGCTCACGCAGTTCGTCGACGCGAGTACGTGACGTCTCAATCACCACTAAAGGAATATCAGACGCGAGCAATTTCTCCCCCAGCAGGCTGCCCACACGACCATAACCTACCAGCAGCGCATGGTTGCAGATATCCACCGGAATCTGCTTCTCTTCTTCGATAGCTTCCTCCAGCGTCTGCTCTTCCAGCGTTTCGGTTTTCGCCAGGTATTTCTCCAGCAGCGCGAACAGCACCGGGTTGAGCATAATCGACAAAATCGCCCCCGCCAGCACCAGGTTTTGCCCCGCCTGCGGCAGCAGATTCAATGCCATCCCCAGACCTGCCAGTATAAAGGCGAACTCACCAATCTGCGCCAGGCTGGCGGCGATGGTCAACGCCGTACGCTGGGAGTGGCCAAACAACCGGACGAGGAAGAGCGCCGCAACCGATTTACCAAACAGAATAATCGCCAGCGTAGCCAGCACCGCCAACGGCTGCTGAATCAGGATTAACGGATCAAACAACATCCCGACAGAGACGAAGAACAACACTGCAAACGCATCGCGCAATGGCAACGTATCGTGAGCGGCACGGTGGCTAAGTTCGGACTCATTCAGCACCATCCCGGCGAAGAACGCGCCGAGCGCAAAGGAGACGTCAAACAGCTCCACCGCGCCAAAAGCAATCCCTAACGCCAGCGCCAGCACCGACAGGGTAAACAACTCGCGCGAACCCGTTGCTGCGCTGCGTGCCATAATCCACGGCACCAGACGGCGACCTACCAACATCATAATGGCGATAAACGCGACCACTTTGCCGATGGTGATACTCATATCCAGCGCCAGCGTCGCAAAGCCCACATCGCCCTGTTCCAGCATTCCAGCTACCGCTGGCAGCAACACCAGCGTCAGGACCATCACCAAATCTTCCACAATCAGCCAGCCGATGGCGATTTGCCCTCGCTGGCTGTCTATTAATTGCCGTTCTTCAAGTGCACGCAGTAACACCACGGTACTGGCGGTGGAAAGACACAAACCGAACACGATACCGGTCATCAACGACCAGCCCAGCAAGGCGGAGAGCGCCATACCCAGCAGTGTCGCCACGGCTATCTGGGCGATCGCGCCGGGAATGGCGATGGACTTTACCGCCATCAAATCCTTGAGCGAAAAATGCAGGCCGACGCCGAACATCAGCAAAATAACGCCCAGTTCCGCCAGTTCAGGCGCAAGTTTTGTATCGGCAACAAAACCTGGGGTAAAGGGGCCTGCCAGCACACCCGCTAACAGATATCCCACCAGAGGAGAAATACGCAGTTTATTGGCCAGCATGCCGAGGATAAAGGCAAGCACAAGGCCGCCAACAATTGTGGTGATAAGCGGGGTGGCGTGATGCATTCCGTCTCCTTTTCCTGGTGGTGGTTGTCCATATTTTGGCCGGGAAAACCAAAATTACAGGTAATAGTTTATGACAATTTCATAGATGATGTTTATGAATAATTGTTGAATTTTGCAGAAAAATGGAATTAGCCGCAAAAAAGGCACGGATCGGAAAAGTGATGAGGTGTATGAAGAGGAAAGGCTTATGGTTACTGCAAAATGAAGCAGCCAAAGTTTACCTTTGCTGCCGGGAATTCAGGATTTATGCCGATTATCAGGTAAGAATATGGTCAACATTCCAAGAAGCGGCAGGAAAGCACATATTTTATAAACTAACTCGATACTGGTATGGTCGGCGATAAGCCCCAGAACTGCGGCTCCAAGGCCCCCCATGCCAAAAGCAAAACCGAAAAAGAGCCCGGAAACCATGCCGATACGCCCCGGAAGTAGCTCCTGAGCATAAACCAGAATGGCAGAAAACGCCGAGGCGAGGATAAATCCAATAATCACCGTCAAAACCCCCGTCCAGTGCAGGCTTGCGTACGGTAAAATAAGCGTAAAAGGCGCAACGCCGAGGATAGAGCCCCAAATTACATATTTTCGCCCAATCTTATCGCCAACAGGCCCGCCAATCACCGTCCCCGCCGCAACGGCAAATAAGAAGGCAAACAGATGAAGTTGGGCATTCTGGATGGATAATCCGAATTTTTCCATCAGATAAAAGGTGTAATAGCTGCTGATGCTCGCCATATAGAAATATTTCGAGAAAATCAGCACTAACAGTACGCAAACAGCCAGAACGACCTTATTTCGTGGCAGCGGATTGATTATTGGCGCTTTCGGCTTGCCTTTACTCATTCGGTGCTGCGCAGAGTACCAGCGGCTGATTTGCGCCAACACCACGATTGCCAGCAGTGCCGCCAGTACAAACCATGCAACGTTGCCTTTGCCATAGGGGGCGATGAGCACCGCCGCCAGCAAAGGCCCCAACGAACTGCCAAAGTTACCGCCGACCTGGAAGATGGATTGCGCCAGACCATGACGTCCGCCAGACGCCATACGTGCCACGCGGGAAGATTCTGGATGAAAGACCGACGAACCGGTACCGACCAGCGCCGCCGCCAGCAACACCGAGCCAAAACTGCCCGCCAGTGCCAGCAATACCAGGCCGCTTAAGGTAAAGCACATGCCAATTGGCAACGACCACGGCATTGGGTATTTATCTGTCCAGTAGCCGACGACCGGTTGCAGCAGCGAAGAGGCGAGCTGGAAGGTGAGGGTTATCAGCCCAATCTGCATAAACGTCAGGGAAAACTCTGACTGTAATAGCGGATAAATCGCCAGAATCAGCGATTGGATCATGTCGTTCAGCAGATGTGAGAGGCTGATAGCGCCTAAAATACCAAACGAAGTTCGGGCCTTGGTGGCCGACGCAGTCGCGCCCGCCACAGGCTGGGATTGTTCACTCATTGCCATAGGAAAGTCACTTTTTTAGAGTTGCGATGTAAAAAGTTATCTTAATTGTGATTATTACCTGACTAACATACCTGCACGTGCCTTTTGAAGGAAGTCTCAATGTGGAAAACAGAATTTCCAATCTGGATGTAGATTTATCGTAACCGAACGCAGACTTGTCTATGATGTCGCGTCATACTAATTTTCAACACGTTATTATCTGGTCAGGGAGAGAAGTATGAAATTATTGCAGCGGGGTGTGGCATTAGCACTGTTAACCACATTGTCACTGGCGAGTGCAACTGCGTTGGCCTATGAGCAGGATAAAACCTATAAAATTACGGTTCTGCATACCAACGACCATCACGGTCATTTCTGGCGCAATGAATATGGCGAATATGGTCTGGCGGCGCAAAAAAACGCTGGTGGATGGTATCCGCAAAGAGGTCGCCGCTGAAGGCGGGAGCGTGCTGCTACTTTCCGGTGGCGACATTAACACTGGCGTGCCCGAGTCTGACTTACAGGATGCCGAACCTGATTTTCGCGGTATGAATCTGGTGGGCTATGACGCGATGGCGATCGGTAATCATGAATTTGATAACCCGCTCACCGTATTACGCCAGCAGGAAAAGTGGGCAAAGTTCCCGTTACTTTCTGCCAATATCTACCAGAAAAGTACCGGCGAGCGCCTGTTTAAACCATGGGCGCTGTTTAAGCGTCAGGATCTGAAAATTGCCGTTATTGGTCTGACGACGGATGACACAGCGAAGTTAGGCAACCCAGAAAACTTCACCGATATTGAGTTCCGTAAGCCCGCCGATGAAGCGAAGCTGGTGATTCAGGAGCTGCAACAGACAGAAAAGCCAGACATTATTATCGCGGCGACCCATATGGGGCATTACGACAATGGTGAGCACGGCTCTAACGCACCGGGCGATGTGGAGATGGCGCGCGCGCTGCCTGCCGGATCGCTGGCGATGATCGTCGGTGGTCACTCGCAAGATCCGGTCTGCATGGCGGCAGAAAACAAAAAACAGGTCGATTACGTGCCGGGTACGCCATGCAAACCGGATCAACAAAACGGCATCTGGATTGTGCAGGCACATGAGTGGGGCAAATACGTGGGACGGGCTGATTTTGAGTTTCGTAATGGCGAAATGAAAATGGTTAACTACCAGCTGATTCCGGTGAACCTGAAGAAGAAAGTGACCTGGGAAGACGGGAAAAGCGAGCGCGTGCTGTACACCCCTGAAATCGCTGAAAACCAGCAAATGATCTCGCTGTTATCGCCGTTCCAGAACAAAGGCAAAGCGCAGCTGGAAGTGAAAATAGGCGAAACCAATGGTCGTCTGGAAGGCGATCGTGACAAAGTGCGTTTTGTACAGACCAATATGGGGCGGTTAATTCTGGCAGCACAAATGGATCGCACTGGTGCCGACTTTGCGGTGATGAGCGGAGGCGGAATTCGTGATTCTATCGAAGCAGGCGATATCAGCTATAAAAACGTGCTGAAAGTGCAGCCATTCGGCAATGTGGTGGTGTATGCCGACATGACCGGTAAAGAGGTGATTGATTACCTGACCGCCGTCGCGCAGATGAAGCCTGATTCAGGTGCCTACCCGCAATTTGCCAACGTTAGCTTTGTGGCGAAAGACGGCAAACTGAACGACCTTAAAATCAAAGGCGAACCGGTCGATCCAGCGAAAACTTACCGTATGGCGACATTAAACTTCAATGCCACCGGCGGTGATGGCTATCCGCGCCTTGATAACAAACCGGGCTATGTGAATACCGGCTTTATTGATGCCGAAGTGCTGAAAGCGTATATCCAGAAAAGCTCGCCGCTGGATGTGAGTGTTTATGAACCGAAAGGTGAGGTGAGCTGGTAGTAATCCGAAAGTGCCGGATGTTCGCATCCGGCACAATGCTTAATCGCGGCGGGCGATATCAGCAAATTTGGCATCGAGGATCTTCGCCAGATCGCCTGCCGCCAGTTCGATATCCAGTCCGCGCTTGCCGCCGGAAACATAAATAGTGGCAAATTCTTGTGCGGGGGCGTCGATAATCGTTGGCAGACGTTTTTTTCTGCCCCAGTGGGCTAATCCCCCCAACCAGGTATCCCGTCGAACGCTGCGCGACCATCGGATCGGCCATCTCAACTTTCTTGGCACCCAGCGCTTTTGCTACTTTTTTAAGGTCCAGTTGACCTGCGACCGGCGTAACGGCCACGGCAAGGTGTTTCATATCACCGTTCACTGCCACCAGCAGCGTTTTGTAGACCTGATCCGGATTCAAACCTAATTTTTTGACGACTTCATCGCCAAAATTGGTTTCAGCCGGATCGTGTTCGTAGGTATGAACCTGAAAAGAAATTTTGTTTTTTTCGAGTAATTTAACTGCGGGTGTCATCGTAATTTTCCTGCCTCAAACAAAAAACGAAGAAAGCATACGCCTGATGGCGGCCCAAAAAAAAGTGTCATCTTGCCTAAGAGTATTGGCAGGATGGTGAGATTGAGCGACAATCGACTTACACCGTCGTTTAAAGCGACGGCATAATAATAAAAATATGAAATTCCTCTTTGACGGGCCAATAGCGATATTGGCCATTTTTTAGCGCAACATTTGCGGCAAATTCCCTTCTCCATACAGATGTAAAGCACCGACAGCGACCACATAGCGCCCTGGCGGCATAGCATGCAGTTTATCCCGCCAGGCGAGATTTCGCTGGTGCATCAGCACATCGTACAGCGACTGACTGAACGTATTGGGCAGCGTTATTTCATTATTTTGCGGCGGCGCATTCAGCCACCAGCTCATCATTTGTTGCAGCAACCGTGCATTGGTATGCCAGTGAGTCAGCGTATCGTCCAGCAGCGCCTGTCCTTTGTCGGGAAGCTGGAGCAACATGGCAATTTGCTTTTCTGCCCCTTCCAGTTCAATTACAGGTTTATGTTGTTGCTTCGCCGCCTGCAATAACTGGTAATCGATACCGTATTCTGCCCGCAGCCCCAGTTTTTGCGCCTGCGTCGCCTGAAGAACCATCGCGATTTGCCACAGCGGTTGAGTAGAAAAGAGTGAGGGAGAAATGCCCATCTCCTGGCTAATGTGCTGCAGATTTTGCAATTGTTCTTCGCTAATGCGCTCTTCCAGCGCCTCGCAGGCTGGCAAATTGGCAAAAGGCGTATCGCTGGTGGAAACATCCGCCTCGACGATCAGCGCATCGGCGTTTTTTGAGCTTTTTGAGCAAACGGGTGGGCAGGGGAGCCATATCGTGACTCCCCATATGAATACTGCCAATCAGATGAAAATGGCGATTGCCGGGAAGAGAGATATCGATGGCAGGCCAGGTGTAATGATTACCGCGCAGCGCGGCCCAAAGCGTTTTTACCCGGTACAACAGATCCATACGACCTCCCTTTGTGAAATATCATGCTAGCGCGCGGGGAGGGATGGCGCAAATGGAGTTGAGACGGATTGAAACTGCGACCGAATATTTGGCACGCCGTGAAGAGCGTGCAAAAAAGATCGCGTAAGGCTAAAACATCGCTTCATCTCGTAGGTCGGATAAGGCGTTTACGCCGCATCCGGCATCCGAGCACCATTGCCTGATGCGACGCTTACGCGTCTTATCAGGCCTACAAACCTGTGCCTGAACCGTAGGCCGGAGAAGGCGTTTACGCTGCATCCGGCATCCGAGCACTATTGCCTGATGCGACGCTTACGCGTCTTATCAGGCCTACAAACCTGTGCCTGAACCGTAGGCCGGATAAGGCGTTCACGCCGCATCCGGCAGTCATGCGTCGATGCCAAATGCGCCGCCCTAAAGCAGCGCATCCGCAATGACGTACTTATTCCTTCGGTTTAAACCGCAGCAACCGGTTGGCGTTACTCACTACGGTAATCGACGAGAGCGCCATTGCCGCTCCGGCAACTACCGGGTTAAGCAACGTTCCAGTGAACGGCCACAAAATACCGGCGGCGACCGGAATACCGATGCTGTTGTAGATAAACGCGCCGAGCAGGTTCTGCTTCATGTTGCGCAGCGTTGCGCGGGAAATAGCGAGCGCATCCGCAACGCCCATCAGGCTATGGCGCATCAGGGTAATCGCCGCGGTTTCAATGGCAACATCACTGCCGCCCCCCATCGCAATGCCGACGTCCGCCTGGGCCAGCGCTGGCGCGTCGTTAATGCCGTCGCCCACCATTGCCACCTGACGTCCTTCACTTTGCAGGCGTTTAATCGCTTCGGCTTTACCGTCCGGCAGCACCCCGGCGATCACCTCATCAATCCCTGCTTCTTTGGCGATCGCATTGGCGGTGGTTGGGTTATCCCCGGTCAACATCACCAGACGATATCCCGCTTTATGCAGACGTTGCAGCGCCGCCACGCTATCACTACGCAACGGATCGCGTACAGCCAGCAGGGCTACCGCTTTCCCGTCAACCGCCAGCAGCACAGGCGTTGCCCCTTGCGATGCCTGAGCTGAAATATCTGCTTCAATCGCTTTAGTATCAACTTGCTGGTCATTTAACAGCGCCTGATTGCCCAGCAATAACGCATGACCTTCAGCTTCACCGCTCACGCCCAGCCCGCGCAATGTGCGGAAACCGTTGACCTGCGGCAGCTGCATATCGCTTGCTTTATCGAGGATCGCCCGCGCCAGCGGATGGCTGGAACCTTGTTCCAGTGCCGCCGCCAGACGCAGCGCCTGCGCTTCGTCAAAATCAGCAAATGTTTTCACTGCGACAACCTGCGGCTTCCCTTCGGTCAGCGTCCCGGTTTTATCGAACACGACGGTATCGAGTGTACTGGCGCGTTGCAGCGCGTCGGCGTCCCGCACCAGCACGCCAAACTCAGCCGCCCGCCCGACGCCGGAAATAATCGACATCGGCGTCGCCAGCCCCAGCGCACACGGACAGGCAATAATCAGCACCGTGGTGGCAATCACCAGGGTATAGACAATCTGCGGTGCCGGACCAAAGAAATACCAGATTGCCGCACTGACAAGCGCAATCACCACTACTACCGGCACAAATACGGCTGAGATTTTATCCGTCAGCTGACCGATTTCTGGCTTGCTGCTCTGGGCCTGGCGCACCATGCGAATGATTCGTGACAGCGTAGTATGGCTGCCAACCGCACTGGCGCGAAACAGCACGCTGCCGTCCTGAACTACTGTCCCGGCATGGACGCTATCGCCTTCGCCTTTTTGCTGCGGGATAGGTTCGCCCGTCAGCATCGCTTCATCCAGCCATGCTTCGCCCTGGGTAATCTCGCCATCTACTGGCACGCGGTCGCCCGTCGTCAGGCGCAGTAGCATGCCTGGCTGAACTTCCGCCAGCGGCACGCTTTTTTCACCTTCGTCAGTAACCAGGCGCGCCGTCGGCGGAGTTAAATCGAGTAATTTCTCCAGCGCCTTTGAAGAACGCTGACGTGCGCGCGCTTCCAGCATATGACCGAGATTAATCAGACCGATAATCATCGCACTGGCTTCATAGTAAAGATGCCGCGCTTCCATCGGGAACCACTGCGGCCACAGGTTGACGCTCATCGAATAGAGCCACGCCACGCCAGTACCCAGCGCCACCAGTGTATCCATCGTCGCTGCACCGTTCAGCAGGCTTTTCCATGCGCTGCGGTAAAAATGGCCGCCAGCGAAAACCATCACTGCCAGGGTTATCAGGCCGATAACCAACCACAGGCTGCGGTTGTCAGCGGTGACCATCATGTTATCGCCGATCATCCCCCAGACCATTACCGGGATACCCACCGCCAGTGCAACAATTGCCTGCCAGCGGAAGCGCTTCATCGTAGCGACTGCGGTTTCCTGCTGGCGCTCGCGGCGTTTAGCGTCATCTTCAATCGCTTCCGCGCCGTAGCCCGCTTTTTCCACCGCCTGCACTAAATCTTGTGGGGAGGCACTGCCCATCCACCAGCGCAGTACGCTCCGCCAGGTTTACCCGTGCCTGAGTGACGCCCGGTACGCTTTGCAGCGCATTTTGTACGCGGGTGACACAGCTGGCGCAGCTCATGCCGCTCAGCAGCAACTGCTGGCTGTCATCGTCATCGGCGGTCGCTGCCGGAAGCGCCTCAGAAACCGCTGTCAGTGCTTCCGACGGGATTGATGACTCCGCCAGCGGTTTAGCCTTTGGGTGGCTTACAGATGCGTCATAACCCGCTTGTTTGATGGTTTCGATCAGCTGTTCTGCACTGGCAGTGCCGGTAACGTGTGCTTCAGTGACAGACACATCCGCCTGCTCAACGTCCGGGCGCTGTTCGAGACTTTCTTTCACGCGTTTAACGCAGTGACCGCAGGACAGGCCGTCCAGGGTCAGGTCGATAGTTTGTGACATAACGTACTCCTTTAAGACAGTGTTGACTGACTGTGATAAAGGGTAAACCTTCCAGCAAGGGGAAGGTCAAGAAATTATTTATCAGCGAAATGAAAAGTCGGCAGAGATTAAAAAATTGGCGCAATTAGCATCAGAATTAGACATTTATCTCTTTGTTTTCCTTTATCTAAAGTACGGGTGCTAAGTTAAATCAGGATGCCTGAAAACTGGCATCGGGGTGAGGAAATACCTCCCGCATCTATAAAAAGGAGTTAACAAAAGATGTTAGATGCAAACAAATTACAACAAGCAGTGGATCAGGCGTACACCCAATTTCACTCACTTAGCGGCGGACAAAACGCCGACTACATCCCCTTTCTGGCGAATGTCCCCAGTCAACTGGCGAGCGTCGCTATCGTAACCTGCGATGGCAATATCTATAGTGCCGGTGACAGTGATTACCGCTTTGCGCTGGAATCCATCTCCAAAGTCTGTACGTTAGCCCTCGCGTTAGAAGATGTCGGCCCGCAGGCAGTACAGGATAAAATTGGCGCAGATCCCACCGGACTTCCCTTTAACTCGGTCATTGCCTTAGAGCTTCATGGTGGCAAACCGTTATCACCGCTGGTTAATGCGGGGGCTATCGCCGCCGTCAGTCTGATTAAAGCCGAGAATGCAGAACAACGCTGGCAGCGAATTTTACATATTCAACAACAGCTTGCAGGAGAACAAGTCGCGCTCTCTGACGAAGTCAACCAGTCGGAACAAACAACCAACTTCCATAACCGCGCTATTGCCTGGCTGCTGTACTCCGCCGGATATCTCTATTGCGATGCGATGGAAGCTTGTGATGTCTACACTCGCCAATGTTCCACGCTCATCAATACCGTGGAACTGGCGACGCTTGGCGCGACGCTGGCGGCGGGCGGGGTTAATCCGCTAAGTCAAAAACGCATTCTGCAGGCCGACAACGTGCCATACATTCTGGCAGAAATGATGATGGAAGGACTGTATGGCCGCTCCGGTGACTGGGCGTATCGCGTGGGTTTGCCAGGAAAAAGCGGCGTTGGCGGCGGCATTCTGGCGGTCGTACCTGGCGTGATGGGGATTGCCGCGTTCTCCCCGCCGCTGGATGAAGACGGTAACAGTGTTCGGGGTCAGAAAATGGTGGCAAATGTTGCTAACCAACTCGGCTATAACGTGTTTAAGGGCTGATCATGATGAACGCGGAAGGTGATAACGGTAACAAACCCCTCGGGCTATGGAATGTCGTTTCCATTGGCATCGGGGCAATGGTGGGGGCAGGGATCTTTGCCCTGCTGGGGCAGGCGGCGTTGTTAATGGAAGCCTCAACCTGGGTCGCTTTTGCCTTTGGCGGCATAGTGGCGATGTTTTCCGGTTATGCCTATGCGCGGCTTGGGGCGAGTTATCCCAGTAACGGCGGGATTATTGACTTCTTTCGCCGGGGATTAGGGAACGGCGTCTTTTCGCTGGCATTATCCTTGCTTTACCTGATGACGCTGGCGGTGAGTATTGCTATGGTTGCCCGCGCATTTGGTGCTTATGCCGTGCAGTTTCTGCATGAAGGCAGCCAGGATGAGCATCTTATTTTGCTGTACGCGCTGGCTATCATTGCGCTGATGACGTTATTCAACTCTTTAAGCAACCACGCGGTAGGCCGACTGGAAGTTATCCTCGTTGGCATCAAAATGATGATCCTGTTGTTGTTGATCATTGCGGGTGTCTGGTCGCTACAACCTGCGCACATTTCTGTCTCCGCGCCACCCACTTCCGGCGCGTTCTTCTCCTGTATCGGGATTACCTTCCTTGCCTACGCGGGCTTTGGCATGATGGCGAACGCGGCGGATAAAGTAAAAGATCCGGCGGTCATTATGCCACGGGCGTTTCTGGTGGCGATTGGCGTTACTACGCTGCTTTACATCGCACTAGCGCTGGTATTGCTTAGCGATGTTTCGGCATTAGAGTTAGAAAAATATGCCGATACCGCGGTAGCGCAGGCCGCTTCTCCGCTGCTCGGGCATGTGGGGTATGTGATTGTGGTGATCGGCGCTTTACTGGCGACGGCTTCAGCCATTAACGCTAACCTGTTCGCGGTATTTAATATTATGGACAACATGGGCAGCGAGCATGAACTGCCGAAGCTAATGAATAAATCCCTGTGGCGGCAGAGCACATGGGGCAACATCATCGTGGTGGTGTTGATCATGCTGATGACGGCGGCGTTGAATTTAGCTCGCTCGCCAGCGTCGCCAGTGCCACTTTTTTGGTCTGTTACCTGGCGGTGTTTATGGTCGCTATCCGCCTGCGTCATGATATCCACGCCTCGTTGCCAATCCTCATCGTTGGCACGCTGGTTATGTTGTTGGTGATCATCGGTTTTATTTACAGCCTGTGGTCCCAGGGCAGTAGTGCGCTGATGTGGATTATAGGCGCACTATTACTAAGCCTTATTGTGGCAATGGTAATGAAACGGAATAAAACGGTATAAACCTTCTTGTGCGCAGTGCTTTCTGCACTGCGCTTTTATTTTTTATCCTTAATTTAATTCCTTGCTTATGCTTTTAATAAATAATTCACACCAAAAAGATATATAGACGATAAAACTGTGATTTCTATCACTTCTTATCGTGGATTATTCTTAACGAGGATGATGGTAAACTAAAAGTCGTAGTGTATTCTTAATAAATAACGTATAAGCTTTTTCACTGCATTTCTTTTAATGGGGGAAGTAAAAACAAAAGAGATGCACAAGTTATTACCCTTCTTAAATAAAATGATGCTGGTTATAAAGATCAGTTAAAATAATGACCTGGAAGGAAGTGACTTATCTATGGCGCGATTACAATTAAAAAACCGTAAAAATAAAGGTCTGATATTTTTAATCAGTTTTATTGTGATGGGTGGAGACGCGCTTGCTGCGCCATTACCGCAATGGGCGAATGCCCCTGCGGTTACGCCGGTTGCCAGTTTATCGTTACAGGAAAGCATATTGCGTGCCTTTGCGCGAAACCCCGACGTCACCCAACAGGCGGCGCAGATAGGTATTGGTGAAGCGCAAATCGATGAAGCCAAAAGCGCCTGGTATCCGCACATCGGTTTAACGGGTAATGCGGGGCCTTCCCGGCAAACGGACTCCAGCGGCAGGCTGGATAACAACGTTTCTTATGGCATAACCCTGACGCAGCTGGTGTATGACTTTGGTAAAACCAGTAACGATATCAAACTGCAAACTGCTGCTCGTGACAGCTACCGCTTTAAATTGATGGCAACCTTAACCGACGTAGCCGAAAAGACGGCGACGACCTATATGGAAGTCAGTCGTTATCAGGCTTTGTGCGACGCAGCGCAACGTAACATTCACTCTCTGGAAAACGTCTACAACATGGCTGCACTACGCGCCAACGCCGGGCTTAATTCATCATCCGATGAGTTACAGGCGCAAACGCGTATAGCGGGAATGCGCTCGACGCTGGAACAATATCAGGCACAGATGACAAGCGCCAAAGCACAGCTGGCGGTGCTCACAGGCGTACAGCCGGAGGCGATAGCTTCGCCGCCAGCCGCATTAGCCGAACAGCCAGTGTCGCTAAAAAATATCGACTATCAGTCCATCCCGCTGGTACTGGCGGCAGAAAACTTACGCCAGTCTGCCCAGTACGGCGTGGAGAAAACCAAATCGCAATACTGGCCTACGCTCAGTATTCAGGGCGGCAAAACACGCTACCAGACCAGCGACCGCTCGTATTGGGATGATCAGTTACAACTGAACGTCAACGCGCCGCTGTATCAGGGCGGCGCGGTTTCAGCCCAGGTGCAACAGGCCGAAGGGCAACAAAAAATCTCTGCTTCGCAGGTTGAGCAGGCAAAACTGGACGTGCTTCAACGAGCGTCGGTGGCGTATGCCAACTGGACTGGCGCACGGGGTCGTGAAGAGGCTGGGTTAGCGCAATCTGAAAGTGCGCACAAAACGAGAGATGTGTACCAAAATGAATATAAATTGGGTAAACGCAGCCTGAATGATCTATTAACCGTCGAGCAAGATGTCTTTCAGGCGCAATCGGCTGAAATAAATGCCAATTATGATGGCTGGGTCGCCGCAGTGAATTATGCCGCTGCGGTTAATAACCTTATTCCATTAGCGGGAATTAAACAGGGCTTATACAACGACTTACCCGACTTGAAATAATCCTGCCATTATTAATATCAGGTATGCATCGTTGTTGAGTGATTACCTTTGTCTTATTTAGATAAATGGACTCGCTAAGGATGTGCGCCATTTATCAGGAATGCCATTATGAGCCTGATTATTGATGTTATTTCGCGAAAAACATCCGTCAAACAAACGCTGATCAATCCTGGCGACGTTACGGTTGTCATTTATGAGCCCTCTGTGGTGCAGGTTCATGCTCAGGCATCTGCCGTTGCGCGTTATGTTCGTGACGGAAATGACTTGTTGATCTATATGCAGGACGGCACGGTGATCCGCTGCAACGGTTATTTCCTGCAAGCGGCAAATACCAGCGAACAATCCGAACTGGTGTTTGCCGATGGTCAACAGCTGACTCATGTCACCTTTGCCGATACCGCGGCAGGTGGATTAGCGCCCGTGGAGCTGACCGCTCAGACTACGGCAATTGAAAGCATTGCGCCGTACCTTGATATCGTCGGCCAGACGACGGCTTTCCCGTGGGGATGGCTGGCGGGGGCGGCGGTAGGTGGCGGCGCGCTAGGCGCTTTACTGGCAAGCGGTGGCGATGATGACTCAAAAACTGAAGTGGTTAACAACCCACCGCCAGCCGAACCCGGCAACGCCACGCCATCGTTTTTGGTAACCGATAATCAGGGCGATCAACGCGGTATTCTTTCCGCCAACGATACCACCGATGACACTACGCCAACCTTTAGCGGCAGCGGGCAGGCGGGGGCAACCATTCAGATTAAAGACAGCAATGGTGACACCATCGCCAGTACTCAAGTCGGTAGCGATGGACGCTGGAGCGTCGATTTGCCCACGCAAAGCGCGGGCGAACATACCTGGTCAGTGGTGCAAATCGTCGGTAGCACCATTACTAACGCCGGTTCGATAACGTTAACCATCGACAATAGTCAGGCCGCCGTACAGCTCGCCACCACCGCAGGCGATAACATCATTAACGCCAGCGAACAGGCCGCCGGATTTACGCTTTCTGGCACGAGTAGCCATCTGGCACAGGGAACAGAACTCACCGTCACGCTAAACGGCAAAACCTACACTACCACCGTTGGGGCTAACGGTGGATGGAGCGTGCAGGTGCCGACTGCCGATGCGCAAGCGTTAGGCGAAGGGAATCAGGCGGTGCTGGTCAGTGGGAAAGATGCCACGGGCAATACGGTCACTGGCGCGCAACTGTTAACGGTCGATACCCAACCGCCGACACTTGCTATCAACACCATCGCCCAGGACAACATTGTCAGCGCCGCCGAGCATAACGCCGCGCTGGTACTGAGCGGTACGTCGAATGCGGAAGCGGGGCAAACCGTAACCCTGACCGTCAACGGGAAAAGCCATACAGCAACCGTCGGTAGCGACGGAACCTGGCAAGTGACGCTGCCTGCTACGGAGGTCCAGGCACTGGCGGAGGGTAATTACGCTGTCAATGCCAGTGTCAGCGATCGGGCAGGGAACAGCACCAGCAACAGCGCGAATTTTACGGTAGACACCTCAGCACCCGTGGTCAGTGTTAATACCGTAGCGGGCGACGATATTCTTAATAATGCCGAGCAGGCCGTCGCGCAGATCATCTCCGGACAAGTCAGCGGTGCTTCTCCTGGCGATACGGTAACGGTGAAATTGGGCACTCATGTCCTGACGGGCATTGTGCTGGCAGATGGCAGCTGGAATGTGGCGCTGGATCCGGCGGTAACCCGTACTCTGGCGCGTGGCCCTAACGACATCATCGTCACGGTTACTGATGCCGCTGGAAATACCGGTACAGCGACCCATAACATCACGCTGGCAGGCGTCGCGCCGCAGGTGGCAATAGATACTATCAGCGGTGATAACGTACTGAATGCGCTGGAATCTCAGCAGCCGCTCACGTTAAGTGGCACCAGCAATTTACCTGACGGCGGCACGGTTAACGTGACGCTGAATAATGTCACGTATAGCGCTCAGGTCAGCGGCGGCGTCTGGTCGCTGAATGTTCCGGTGAGCGATGTCCTGAATCTGGCAAACACCAATTACACCGTTACCGCCAGCGCCACCGATGTGACCGGCAACACCGGCACCGCGCAGAGCAATTTGCTGGTCGATACGGTGCTGCCGCAGGTGATCATCAACACCTTTGCAGGCGACAACATTGTTAACAACGCCGAAGCAGCGGCAGATCAAACCCTCAGTGGGCGCGTCGTGGGTGCGGTGCAGGGCGATACCGTCACTATTGAACTGGGCGGTCATACCTACACGGCGACGGTGGGCAGCAACCTTACCTGGAGCGTGAACGTACCGACGGCGGATTTACAGGCGCTGGGCGATGGGGCGTTAACGATAAATGCCTCTGTGACGAACGGGCATGGCAACACTGGTAATGGTGAGCGTGATATCACCATCAGCGCCACGCTGCCGGGACTGCGTATCAATACTGTCTCCGGCGATGACATTATTAACGCTCTCGAACAGCAGCAGGATTTGGTCATTTCTGGCAGCAGTAGCCATTTACCTGCGGACACTACCGTGACGGTAACACTCGGCAACGAAAGCTATCAGGGCGTGACCGACAGCAACGGCAACTGGCAGGTGGGTGTTCCAGCTGCGGACTTGCAGGCGCTCACTGCGGGCACGGTTATTGTTACCGCCAGTGCGGAAGATCCGGCAGGTAACCCGGTTTCTATCAACCATAATGTGCTGGTTGATGCGGGTAGCGTGGCGATTGTTATCAATACCGTCTCCGGCGATGACATTATTAATGCCGCAGAAAAAGGCGCGCCGCTGACGCTGACCGGCACTACTCAAGGAGTAGAGGCCGGGCAAACGGTAGTCGTGAAATTTGCCGGGCAAACCCTGACGACCACTGTTCAGAATGACGGTTCCTGGAGCCTGACCGTTCCCGCCAGCGCGGTGAGCAGCCTGGCAGATGGCGCAGCGGAAATCACCGCGACCGTCACCAACATCAGCGGTAACACTGGCGACACCTCCCGCACCATTACCGTCGACAGCCAGGCCCCGGCGTTGAGCATCGATCCGCTGACCGCCGATAACATCATCAACGCCGCCGAAAGTGGTCAGGATCTGCAAATCACTGGCACCACCGACGCCCAGCCGGGGCAGACGGTGACCGTTACGTTGAATGGGCAAACCTATCAGGGCGTCGTGCAGCCAGACGGCACCTGGAGCGTGACCGTTCCCGCCGCGAATGTTGACGCACTGGCTGACGGCAACGCCACCGTCACCGCCAGCGTGAACGATATCGCAGGTAACCCGACCAGCGTCTCACGCGTGGCGTTGGTGGACGCCACGCCACCTGTAGTAACCATTAATCCGGTGGCGACCGATAACGTCATCAACACGCCGGAACACACTCAGGCGCAAATTATCAGCGGCACGGTCACTGGCGCACAGGCGGGCGATATCGTCACCGTGACGCTGAATAATGTGAATTACACCACCGTGGTGGATGCTTCCGGCAACTGGAGTCTGGGCGTTCCGGCCTCGGTGGTCAGTGGGCTGGCGGACGGCAGTTATCCTGTCAGCGTCTCAGTAACCGATCGTGCCGGAAACACGGGCAGCCAGTCACTGACCGTCACGGTCGATACCGCCGCGCCGGTGATTGGTATTAACACCATTGCTGGTGATGATGTGATTAACGCCAGCGAAAAAGGGGCCGATGTTCAAATTACCGGCACCAGCGATCAGCCTGTTAATACCGCCATCACCGTGACGCTGAACGGGCAAAACTATACGGCGACGACCGACGCCTCCGGCAACTGGAGCGTGACGGTTCCGGCATCGGCGGTCACCGCCCTGGGCCAGGCCAACTATACGGTGACGGCAGCGGTGACCAGCGGTATCGGCAACAGCGCCACCGCCAGCCATAACGTGCTGGTCGACAGCGCGTTGCCCGGTGTGACAATTAACCCGGTGGCAACCGACGATATTATTAACGCCGCCGAAGCGGGCGTAGCGCAAACCATCAGCGGGCAGGTTACTGGAGCCGCCGTTGGCGACACGGTAACGATTACGCTGGGCGGTAATACTTACACCACCACCGTGCAGGCCAATTTAAGCTGGAGCGTGAGCGTTCCGGCGGCAGATATTCAGGCGCTGGGTAATGGCGATTTAACGGTGAGCGCCTCGGTCACCAATCAAAACGGCAATACCGGTAGCGGCACGCGGGATATCACCATCGACGCCAATCTGCCCGGTCTGCGGGTCGATACGGTGGCGGGCGATGATGTGGTCAATATCATCGAACACGGGCAGGCGCTGGTTGTCACCGGCAGCAGCTCGGGGCTGGCAGAAGGCACGCCGCTTACCGTCACAATTAATAATGTGGACTACACCACTGCGGTGCAGGCCGATGGCAGCTGGAGTGTGGGCGTTACGGCGGCGCAGGTTAGCGCCTGGCCTGCGGGGACGGTTAATATTGCCGTGTCCGGGGAAAGTAGCGCCGGAAATCCGATAAGCATTACGCATCCGGTAACGGTGGATCTCACTCCGGCGGCGATCACCATCAACACTATCGCCACGGACGATGTGATTAACGCCGCAGAAAAAGGCGCTGATTTAACGCTTTCCGGCACCACCACGAATGTAGAAGCCGGGCAAACGGTCACCGTGACCTTTGGCGGTAAAAACTACACCGCTACCGTGGCGAGCGATGGTAGCTGGACCGCCACTGTTCCCGCCGCCGATCTGGCGTCATTAACCGATGGCAGCGCCTCCGCGCAGGCCAGCGTCAGCAATATCAACGGCAATAGCGCCTCGGCGGTGCATAGCTACAGTGTCGACAGCAGCGCGCCAACCATCATTATCAATACCGTCGCGAGCGACAATATCGTCAACGCCAGCGAAGCTGATGCGGGCGTGACGGTGAGCGGCACCACCACCGCCGAAGCGGGGCAGATTGTTACGATAACGCTCAATAGCCCGACCGTGCATACGTATCAGGCAACGGTACAGGCCGACGGCAGCTGGAGTATTAATATTCCGGCGGCAGATCTTGAGGCATTGACCGATGGCAGCCACACCCTGACCGCGACGGTCAATGACAAAGCGGGCAACCCGGCGAGCACCACGCATAATCTGGCGGTGGATCTCACCGTTCCGGTACTCACCATCAATACCATTGCGGGCGACGATATTATTAACGCTGCCGAGCACGGGCAGGCGCTGGTGATTTCCGGTTCCAGCACTGGCGGAGAAGCGGGGGATGTCGTCAGCGTCACGCTAAACAGTAAAACCTATACAACAACCCTGGACGCTTCCGGCAACTGGAGCGTCGGCGTTCCGGCGGCGGATGTCACTGCGCTTGGTAGCGGCCCGCAAACCATCACTGCCAGCATTACCGATGCCGCCGGTAACAGCGATAGTGAGACGCACACGGTTACCGTTAACCTTACCGCGCCGACCATTGGCATCAACACCATCGCCACCGATGACGTGATTAACGCCACCGAAAAAGGCGCGGACCTGCAAATTTCCGGCACCAGCAATCAGCCCGCAGGCACCACAATTACGCTGACGCTTAACGGACAAAATTACACCGCCACGACGGACGCCGCAGGAAACTGGAGCACCACGGTGCCAGCCTCCGCCGTCAGTGCGCTGGGCGAAGCCAGTTACACGGTGACGGCGAACGTCACCGACAGCGCAGGCAACAGCAATTCCGCCAGCCATAACGTGCAGGTCAATACCGCGTTGCCGGGTGTCACCATTAATCCGGTAGCGACTGACGATATTATTAACGCCGCCGAATCGGGCGTGGCGCAGACCATCAGCGGTCAGGTGACGGGCGCGGCGGCGGGCGATACGGTTACCGTGACGTTTGGCGGGAAAACCTACACCGCTACCGTGCAGGGGAATTTAAGCTGGAGCGTGGACGTTCCGGCAGCGGATATTCAGGCCATCGGTAATGGCGACCTCACGGTTAACGCCTCGGTGACCAACGGCGTTGGCAATACCGGCAGCGGTTCGCGCGATATAACTATCGATGCCAACCTGCCAGGTCTGCGCGTTGATACCGTGGCGGGCGATGATGTGGTCAATAGCATTGAGCACGCTCAGGCGCTGGTAATAACCGGTAGTAGCAGCGGGCTGGCGACGGGCGCGGCGCTGACGGTGGTGATTAACACGGTCACTTACGCTGCGACAGTATTAGCCGATGGCACGTGGAGCGTTGGTGTTCCGGCGGCAGATGTGGGCAACTGGCCTGCGGGGACGGTGAATATCACGGTTTCAGGCGCCAGTAGCGCCGGAAACCCGGTCACTATCACTCATCCGGTCACCGTCGATCTGGCAGCGGTGGCGATCTCCATTCACACCGTTTCCGGCGATGATGTGATTAACGCCGCTGAAAAAGGGGCTGATTTAACCCTTTCCGGCAGCACTTCCGGCGTGGAAGCGGGGCAAACCGTCACCGTCACCTTTGGCGGCAAAACCTACACCGCCACCGTAGCGGGCGATGGCAGCTGGACAACCACCGTGCCTGCCGCCGATCTCAGCGCATTACGCGACGGTGACGCCACGGTACAGGCCAGCGTCAGCACTATTAACGGCAACACGGCTTCGGCGACGCACGACTATAGCGTCGATGCCACAGCCCCGACGCTTGCCATTAACACCATCGCCACCGACGATATTCTTAACGCCGCCGAGGCGGGCAATCCGTTAACCATCAGCGGCAGCAGCACCGCCGAAGTGGGGCAGACGGTAACCGTCACGCTTAATGGCGTGACTTACAGCGGCACCGTCCAGGCTGACGGAAGCTGGAGCGTCAGCGTACCGACGGCGGATCTCAGCAATCTGACCGCCAGCCCGTACACGGTCAGCGCCTCGGTAAGCGATAAAGCGGGTAACCCGGCGACCGCCACTCACGGTCTGGCGGTGGATCTCACTGTTCCAGTGCTGACCATCAACACCGTCTCTGGCGATGACATTATTAACGCCGCCGAACACGGGCAGGCGCTGGTTATTTCAGGCTCCAGCACTGGCGGCGAAGCGGGCGATGTCATCACCGTCACGTTAAACAGTAAAACCTACACCACCACGCTGGACGCTTCCGGCAACTGGAGCGTCGGCGTTCCGCTGTCAGATGTCACTGCGCTGGGCAGCGGCCCGCAAACCATCACTGCGGCAATTACCGACGCGGCAGGCAACAGCGATGACGCCAGCCACACGATCACTGTGAATCTCACCTCGCCAACCATTGGTATCAACACTATCGCCGGCGATGACGTGATTAACGCCACGGAAAAAGGCGCGGATCTGCAAATTTCCGGCACCAGTAATCAACCCGCAGGCACCACAATTACAGTGACGCTGAACGGGCAAAATTACACCGCCACCGCAGATGCTTCCGGCAACTGGAGCGCCACGGTGCCAGCCTCAGCGGTTAGCGAGCTGGGTGAGGCCAACTACACGGTAACCGCGAACGTCACCGACACGGCAGGCAACAGCAATTCCGCCAGCCATAACGTGCTGGTCAACAGCGCCTTGCCTGCCGTCACCATTAACGCGGTGGCGACCGACGATATTATCAACGCTGCCGAATCGGGCAATGCGCAAACCATCAGCGGCCAGGTCACGGGTGCCGCGGCGGGGGATACGGTCACCGTTACGCTGGGTGGCAACACCTACACCACCACGGTGCAGGCCAACTTAAGCTGGAGTGTGGACGTTCCGGCGGCGGATATTCAGGCGCTGGGTAACGGTTCTCTGACAGTTAACGCCTCGGTCACCAATGGCGTCGGCAATACAGGCAGCGGCTCGCGAGATATCACTATCGACGCCAATCTGCCTGGTCTGCGTGTCGATACCGTAGCGGGCGATGATGTTATTAACAGCATTGAGCACAATCAGGCGCTGGTGATCACCGGGAGCAGCACCGGACTGACGGCAGGAACCGCGTTAACGGTCGTTATCAATAATGTGACTTACGCCGCGACGGTGTTAGCCGACGGCACATGGAGCCTTGGTGTTCCGGCAGCCGACGTCAGCAACTGGCCTGCGGGTACGGTGGATATTACGGTAAGCGGCACCAACAGCGCCGGAACAACCTCCACCATTACCCATCCGGTTACCGTCGATCTGGCGGCGGTCGCCATCACCATTAACACACTCTCTGGCGATGATGTGATCAACGCCGTCGAAAAAGGCGAAACGCTGGTCGTAAGCGGCAGCACCAGCGGCGTGGAAGCCGGACAGACGGTGACCGTCACCTTTGGCGGTAAAAATTACACCACCACCGTGGAAGCCAACGGTAGCTGGACGGTGAATGTGCCGCCTGCCGATCTCGCCGCGCTGCCTGACGGCGCGGGCAACGTGCAGGCGAGCGTCAGCAACATTAACGGCAACAGCGCCCAGGCGGATCGCGCGTACAGCGTCGATGCCACCGCGCCGCTTGTGATCATCAACACCATCGCCAGCGACGATATTCTCAACGTGAGCGAAGCGGGCGCGGGGATCACCATCAGCGGCACCACCACGGCGCAGGCCGGGCAGACGCTGACCGTCACGCTCAATAACAACACGTACCAGACCACCGTCCAGGCCGATGGCACCTGGAGCGTGAATGTTCCGGCAACGGATTTAAGCGGATTAACCGCCAGCAGCTATACCGTGACTGCGACGGTGAGCGACAAAGCGGGCAACCCGGCAAGCGCCGACCATGCGCTGGCGGTGGACGTCACCGCGCCGGATCTCACCATTAACACCGTCGCGGGCGATGACATTATTAACGCCATCGAACACGGGCAGGCGCTGGTGGTGAGCGGCACTAGCACGGGCGCGGAACCCGGCGATATGGTCACCGTCACGCTCAACGGCAAAACTATACGACCACGCTGGACGCCTCCGGTAACTGGAGTGTGGGCATTCCGGCGGCGGATGTCACGGCGCTGGCAACCGGTAGCCAGACCATCACCGCCAGCCTGATCGATCGCGCGGGCAACAGCGACAGCACGACTCACGATGTGACCGTTGATCTCAGCGGCCCGACGCTGACCATCAATATCGTCTCCGGCGATGACATTATTAACAGTACCGAGAAAACCCAGGATCTGACCATCAGCGGTGGCTCCAGCGGCCTGGCGACAGGCACCACGGTCACTGTGATGTTGAATGGCCTGGCGTACAGCGCCACTACCGATAGTTCCGGCAACTGGAGCGTTACCGTGCCTGCTTCGGCAGTCGGCGCATTGGGCGAGGCGGTGTACCAGATTAGCGCCAGCGCCACCGATAGCGCGGGCAACAGCGGCAGCACAACGCATACGGTGAATGTCGAATCACTTCTGCCTGGGGTGATCATTAATACTGTGGCAGGTGATGACATTATCAACGCCGCTGAAATCGCCGTTAACCAGACCATCAGCGGTCAGGTGACGGGAACGGCGGCTGCGGGGAATACGGTGATTGTCACTATTGGTGGCAATCAATATAACGCCACCGTACAGCCAGATTTAAGCTGGAGCGTCAGCGTACCTGCGAACGTTTTGCAGGCGCTGGGCAACGGAGAACTGACCATCAGCGCCTCGGTGACCAATTCCGCAAATAATACTGGCACCGCAACGCACGACATCGTAATAGACGCCAACCTGCCTGGTCTGCGCGTCGATACCGTGGCAGGCGATGATGTGGTCAATATTATCGAGCACGGTCAGGCGCTGGTGGTCACCGGTAGCAGCACCGGACTGGCGGCGGGCGCGGCGTTGACGGTAGTCATCAACAACGTTACCTATGGCGCAACGGTACTTGCCGATGGCACCTGGAGCGTGGGAATTCCGGCAGCGGATGTCACAAACTGGCCTGCGGGGACGGTCAATATTGCCGTCTCTGGCACTAATACCGCCGGAACCACAACCAGCATTAGCCATCCGGTCACGGTCGATCTTGCTGCCGTGGCGATTACCATCAATACCCTTTCCACTGACGATATCATTAACGCCGCCGAGAAAGGCAGCGATTTGCAGCTCTCCGGCACCACCTCCGGCGTGGAAGCGGGGCAGACCATTACCGTTATTTTCGGCGGCAAAAGCTACACCACCACCGTGGCAACGGGCGGTAGCTGGGGCTTGACAGTTCCGGCAGCGGATCTCGCAACCTTGCCAGATGGCGCAGCAAACGTACAAGCCAGCGTCAGCAACGTAGCTGGCAACATCGCCCAGGCAACGCATGCTTACAGCGTTGATGCCACCGCGCCATCCGTTACTATCAACACCATCGCCTCGGACGATATTCTTAATGCCGCTGAAGCCGGAACGGCGCTGACCATCAGCGGCACCAGTACGGCAGAAGCCGGGCAGACGGTGACCGTGACGCTAAACGGCGTCAGTTACAGCGGGAACGTACAGGCTGACGGTAGCTGGAGCGTCAGCGTCCCGACTGGCGATTTAGCCAACCTTACCGCCAGCTCGTATACGGTGAGCGCGGCGGTCAGTGACAAAGCCGGAAATCCGGCCTCGGCAACGCATAATCTGACGGTAGATCTCGTTGCCCCAGTCGTCACCATCAACACGGTAGCGGGCGATGACATCATCAACGCCACGGAACATGCTCAGGCGCAGATTATCAGCGGCTCGGCAACGGGCGCGACGACGGGTAACACGGTTTCCGTGACGATTGGCACGACCACCTACACCACCGTGCTGGACGCCAACGGCAACTGGAGCATCGGCGTGCCTGCCAGCGTGATTACCGCACTGGCGCAGGGCGATGTGACCATTACCGCCACGGTCACCGACTCCGCCGGCAACAGTGGCACAGCCTCGCACACCGTCACCGTGGCGCTCGGCGCACCCGTGCTCGGCATCAACACGATTGCCGTCGATGACATTATCAACGCCACGGAGAAAGGCGCGGATCTGGCGATTTCCGGCACCAGCAACCAGCCTGCGGGTACGCAGGTAACCGTTACGCTCAACGGGCAAAATTACACCACCACAGCCGATGCCTCAGGTAACTGGAGCGTGACCGTTCCGGCGTCCGCTGTGAGCGCGCTTGGTGAAGCGACTTATACCGTAACCGCCGCCGCAACCGATGTTGATGGCAACAGCGGTTCCGCCAGCCATAATGTGCAGGTCAATACCGCGCTGCCGGGCGTCACCATTAACGTTGTGGCGAGCGACGATATTATTAACGCTGCCGAAGCGGGCGCGGGCCAGACCATCAGCGGTCAGGTCACAGGCGCGGCGGCAGGCGACACGGTAACCGTCACGCTCGGCGGGGCGACTTACATCGCCACGGTGCAGGCCAATTTAAGCTGGAGTATTAATGTTCCGGCAGCCGCTTTACAAGCATTGGGCAACGGCGAACTGACCATTTCGGCTTCGGTAACGAACAGCGTAGGCAATACCGGTAACGGCACGCGTGAAATCACCATCGACGCGAATCTGCCCGGTCTGCGGGTCGATACCGTGGCTGGCGATGATGTGGTCAATATTATCGAGCACGGACAGGCGCTGGTGATTACCGGCAGCAGTTCCGGTCTGGCGACGGGCAGCAACGTCACTCTGACCATTAACGGGCAAACCTATGTTGCGGCGGTACTGGCGGATGGCACCTGGAGCGTCGGCGTTCCGGCGGTGGATGTCAGCGCCTGGCCTGCGGGGACGGTCACAATTACGGCGAGCGGTAGCACCACAGCCGGAAATCCGGTCAGCGTTACGCATCCGGTGACTGTCGATCTCTCGGCGATTGCCGTCAGCATCAACGCCATTACCGCCGATGATGTGATTAACGCCGCTGAAAAAGGCGCGGCGTTAACGCTCACCGGTAGCACTTCCGGCGTCGAAGCCGGGCAAACGGTCACCGTGACCTTTGGCGGCAAAACATATAGCGCAAGCGTCGCGGCGAATGGTTCCTGGAGTACCACGGTTCCGGCGGCGGATATGGCAGCCCTGCGTGATGGTGATGCCAGCGCACAGGCCAGCGTCAGCAATGTTAACGGCAACAGCGCCACTACGACCCATGCTTACAGCGTCGATGCCAGCGCGCCAACGGTGACCATCAACACCATCGCGGGCAACGACATTCTTAACGCCGCCGAAGCCGGAGCGGCGCTGACCATCACTGGCAGCAGCACGGCGGAAGCGGGGCAGACGGTGACCGTTACGCTCAATGGCGCAAACTATACCGGCACGGTACAGACGGACGGCCGCTGGAGCGTCAGCGTGCCGTCAGCCGACTTAAGCGCGCTGACCGCCAGCAACTACACCGTCAGCGCGGCAGTGAGCGACAAAGCCGGAAACCCGGCCTCCGTTAACCACAACCTGACGGTGGATACTTCCGTTCCGGTCGTCACCATCAACACGGTGGCAGGCGATGATGTGATCAACGCGACGGAACACGCCCAGGCGCAGATTATCAGCGGCTCCGCCACGGGCGCGGCAACCGGTAGCACCGTGACGGTGACTATCGGCATAAACACCTTTACCACGGTGCTGGATGCCAGCGGTAACTGGAGCGTCGGTGTTCCGGCAAGCGTTGTCTCGGCGCTGGCGAACGGCACGGTGACCATTAACGCCAGCGTCACCGATGCCGCCGGAAACAGCGGCAGCGCCACCCATCAGGTGACGGTCAATACTGGCCTGCCGTCAATTACCTTTAACGCCATCAGCGGCGATAACGTCCTGAACGCCGATGAAAAAGGCCAGCCGTTGACCATCAGCGGTAGCAGTACGGGGCTGGCGACGGGCGCACAGGTTACCGTCACGCTCAACGGTCATAACTACAGCGCCACCACCGACGCGGCGGGCAACTGGACCTTAACCGTTCCGGTCAGCGATCTGGCGGCTCTAGGCCAGGCTAACTATACGGTCAGCGCCAGTGCCACCAGTGCGGCGGGCAACACCGCCAGCAGCCAGGCGAATTTACTGGTCGACAGCGGCCTGCCGGGCGTCACCATCAATACTGTGGCGGGTGACGATATTATCAACGCCGCTGAAGCGGGGGCCGATCAAACCATCAGCGGGGTAGTGACCCGCGCCGCCGCTGGCGATACGGTCACCGTGACGCTGGGCGGCAACACTTACACCACCACGGTACAGGGCAACTTAAGCTGGAGTATCAGCGTTCCGGCAGCCGATCTTCAGGCGGCTGGGCAATGGCGATTTGACCATTACCGCCTCGGTGACCAACGCGAATGGCAATACAGGTAGCGGCACGCGGGATATCACCATCGATGCCAACCTGCCAGGTCTGCGGGTGGATACCGTGGCGGGCGATGATATCGTCAACAGTATCGAACACGGGCAGGCGCTGGTGATCACCGGCGGCAGTAGCGGCCTGAATGCAGGCGCAGCGCTGACGGTCACCATCAACGGTGTGGCCTATGCCGCCACGGTACAGGCTGACGGTAGCTGGAGCGTCGGCATTCCGGCGGCGAACGTTAGCGCATGGCCTGCGGGGCCGTTGGCCGTTGACGTGGCAGGACAGAGCAGCGCCGGAAACCCGGTCAGCGTCAGCCATCCGTTCACCGTCGATTTAACGGCGGTGGCAATCAGCATCAACACCGTTGCCAGCGACGACGTGATTAACGCCGCCGAAAAAGGCACCGACCTGACCCTTTCTGGCAGCACCAGCGGGATTGAAAGCGGGCAAACCGTTACCGTCACCTTTGGCGGCAAAACCTACACCGCAAGCGTTGCCGCCAACGGAAGCTGGAGCGTGAACGTTCCGGCGGCAGATCTGGCAACTCTGCCAGACGGCGCGGCGAACGTGCAGGCCAGCGTCAGCAGCGCGAGCGGTAACAGTGCCTCGGCGACCCATGCGTATAGTGTTGATGCCAGCGCACCGACGCTCACCATAAACACCATCGCCAGCGATGACATTCTTAACGCCACAGAGGCGGGAAATCCGCTTACCCTCAGCGGCACCAGCACCGCCGAAACCGGGCAGACGGTCACCGTCACCCTTAATGGCGCAACCTACAGCGGTAATGTGCAGGCGGACGGTAGCTGGAGCGTCAGCGTTCCCACCTCAGCCTTAGGTGCGCTGACCGCAAGCAATTACACCGTCAGCGCCACGGTCAACGACAAAGCGGGCAACCCCGGCAGCGCCAGCCATAATCTGGCGGTAGACACCAGCGCGCCCGTTCTCACCATTAACACCGTGGCGGGCGATGACATCATCAACGACGCCGAACACGGGCAGGCGCTGGTGATCTCCGGCACCAGCACGGGCGGGGAAGCGGGCGATGTGGTGAGCGTTGTGCTCAACGGCAAAACCTACACCACCACCCTGGATGCCTCCGGCAACTGGAGCGTTGGCGTACCGGCAGCGGATGTTACGGCACTCGGTAGCGGCGCACAGACCATCACCGCCAGCGTCAGCGATCGGGCAGGCAACAGCGATGACGCCAGCCGCACCGTGACCGTCAGCCTCACCGCGCCAGTGATTAGCATCAACACCATCGCGGGCGATGATGTGATCAACGCGACGGAAAAAGGATCCGATCTGGCGCTTTCCGGCACCAGCGATCAGCCTGCGGGTACGGCGATCACCGTGACGCTGAATGGACAAAACTACAGCGCCACCACCGACGCCTCCGGCAACTGGAGCGTCACCGTTCCCGCCTCGGCGGTCAGTGCGCTGGGCGAAGCCACCTACAGCGTGACGGCGAGCGTCACCAATGCTCAGGGCAACAGCAGCACCGCCAGCCATAACGTGCAGGTCAATACCGCGCTGCCGGGCGTCACCATTAATCCGGTGGCGACGGACGACATTATCAACGCTTCAGAGGCGGGCAGCGCGCAAACTATCAGCGGCCAGGTAACCGGTGCGGCGGCGGGCAACTCCGTCACCGTTGAACTGGGCGGCAAAACTTACACCGCCACCGTCCAGCCAGATTTAAGCTGGAATGTGAGCGTACCAGCCGCCGACTGGCAGGCGCTGGGTAACGGTGAGTTAACGGTTAATGCCTCGGTGACCAACGCCGTTGGCAACACCGGCAGCGGCACGCGCGATATCACCATCGATGCCAGTCTGCCAGGTCTGCGGGTGGATACCGTTGCGGGCGATGATGTGGTCAATATCATCGAACACGCTCAGGCGCAGGTGATCACCGGCAGCAGCTCCGGCTTTGCGGTAGGCACGGCGTTGACAGTGGTGATTAACAACCAAACTTACGCCGCGACGGTGCTGGCGAACGGATCCTGGAGCGTCGGCGTTCCGGCGGCGGATGTCAGCAACTGGCCTGCGGGAACGCTGAACATTACCGTTAGCGGCGCGAACAGTGCCGGAACGCAAACCAGCATTACCCATCCGCTGACCGTTGATCTCACTACCGTCGCCGTCAGTATTAACACCATCACCAGCGATGATGTGATAAACGCCGCCGAAAAAGGCGCGGCGCTAACGCTCTCCGGCAGCACGTCCGGCGTCGAAGCGGGGCAAACCGTTACCATTACTTTTGGCGGTAAAACCTACACCACCACGGTGGCGGCAAACGGTAGCTGGAGCACCACTGTTCCGGCGGCGGATATGGCGGCCCTGCGTGATGGCGATGCCAGCACCCAGGTGCGGGTGACTAACGTCAACGGCAACAGCGCCACGGCAACGCACGAATACAGCGTCGATAGTGCCGCGCCAACGGTGACTATCAACACCATTGCCAGCGATAACATCATCAATGCCAGCGAAGCGGCAGCGGGCGTAACGGTGTCCGGCACCAGCACGGCGGAAACGGGGCAGACGCTCACCGTCACGCTAAACGGCACTAACTACCAGACCACGGTGCAGGCGGACGGTAGCTGGAGCTTAACGCTACCCGCCAGCGACATAACCGCACTGGCAAATAACGGCTACACCCTGACCGCCACGGTCAGCGATCTGGCGGGGAATCCTGGAAGCGCCAGCAAAGGCGTGACCGTCGATACCACCGCGCCCGTCATCAGCTTTAACACCGTGGCGGGCGATGATGTGATTAACAACGTCGAACACACTCAGGCGCAGATTATCAGCGGCACCGCCACGGGCGCGGGCGCGGGCGACCGCCTGGTGGTGACCATCGCCGGGCAGCAGTATGTCACCAGCACCGATGCCAGCGGCAACTGGAGCGTCGGCGTGCCTGCCAGCGTGATTTCCGGCCTTGCGGACGGCACGGTGACCATCAGCGCCACTATCACCGATAGCGCAGGCAACAGCAGCACCCAGACGCACAATGTGCAGGTGAACACGGCGGCAGTGTCACTTTCGGTCAGCACCATCAGCGGCGATAACCTTATTAATGCCGCCGAAGCAGGCAGTGCGCTGACCCTGAGCGGCACTGGCACTAATTTTGCGACAGGCACAGTGGTGACCGTGTTGCTTAACGGCAAAGGCTACAGCGCCACTATTCAAAGCAACGGGAGCTGGAGCGTGAATGTGCCAGCGGCAGACGTTGCGGCGCTGGCGGATGGTACCAGCTACACGGTCAGCGCTTCCGCTCAGGACAGCGCCGGAAACAGCGCCACGGCTTCGCGCAGTGTGGCCGTGGATCTCACCGCGCCGATTATCAGCATTAACACCGTTTCGACGGACGACCGACTTAACGCCGCAGAACAACAGCAGCCGTTAACCCTTAACGGCTCTACCAGCGCGGAAGTGGGGCAGACGGTCACCGTGACCTTTGGCGGCAAAACTTACACTGCCACGGTTGCCGCCAATGGCACCTGGGCGCTTAACGTGCCTGCGGCTGATCTGGCATCGCTCGGGCAGGGCGCGCAGACCATTACCGCCAGCGTGAACGATCGCGCCGGTAACCCCGGACAGGCCACGCACGCTCTGACCGTTGACACCGTTGCGCCAACGGTGACCATCGCCACCGTGGCGGGTGACGATATTATCAACAACGCCGAGCAGCTTGCCGGGCAGACCATCAGCGGCACCACCACCGCCGAAGTGGGTCAGACGGTGACCGTCACCTTTAACGGTCAGAGCTGGACCGCCACGGTCGGCAGCGGCGGAAGCTGGTCGGTCTTTATTCCGGCGCAGCAGTTTGCCGGATTAAGCGACGGCAGCTACACCATCAGCGCGACGGTCGCCGATCAGGCCGGAAACCCCGGCAGCGCCAGCCGTGGCGTGACGTTGAACGGCGATGTGCCTACCGTCACTATTAACACCTTTGCGGGCGATGATGTGGTGAATGCAGCGGAACACGGCTCGTCTTTGGTGATCAGCGGCACCACCACCGCCCCAGTCGGGCAGACGCTGACCCTGACCTTAAACGGTAAAACCTACACCACCACCGTGCAGACCGGCGGTAGCTGGAGCTACACCCTCGGCAGCGCCGATGTCACCGCGCTGGCGGACGGCAACGCCTACGTGATTAACGCCTCGGTGAGCAATGCCATTGGCAATACCGGCAGCAGCAATCACACCATTACCGTCGATCTCAGCGCCCCGGCGATGGGTATTAATATCGATTCCCTGCAAGCCGACACCGGCCTTAGCGCCAGCGACTTTATCACCAGCGTCAGCCCGGTGGTGGTCAACGGCTCGCTCACCGCCGCGCTTGCCAGTAACGAGACGGCGCAAATCAGTATCGACGGCGGCGTAACCTGGATCACGCTCACCGTTACCGGCACGACCTGGCGCTATAACGACAGCCGCACGCTGACCGATGGCAACTATCTCTATCAGGTGCGGGTGATTGACGCGGCGGGCAACGTCGGCGCCACCGACAGCCAGAATGTGGTGATCGACACCATCGCGCCAGATCCAGCGGTGAAAACCATCGCCATCAGCGCGATCACTACCGATACGGGCTTGATCGCTAACGATTTTGTCACCAGCGACACGACGCTTGCGGTGAGCGGCACGCTGGGCGCGACGCTTTCTGCCGGTGAGTTCGCGCAAATCAGTATCGATGGCGGCACCACCTGGCAGAATCTTTCGGTAAGCGGTTTGACCTGGACGTACCTTGACGGACGCACGCTGGCTGACGGTAACTACAACTATCAGGTGCGGGTGATCGACACCGCCGGAAATATCGGTGCGACCGCCAGCCAGATTGTCACCGTGGACACCACCGCGCCGCTGGCGAGCAAAACCATCGCCATTGCGGGCATCAGCGATGACACCGGGTTAAGCAGCAGCGATTTTGTTACCCGCGATACCACGCTGACCGTGCGTGGGACGCTCGGCGCGGCGCTGGCCGCCGATGAACGGGCGCAAATCAGCCTCGACGGCGGGGTTACTTGGACCACCTTAACCGTTATCGGCACCAGCTGGAACTATACCGATGGTCGCACACTGACCGACGGCACCTGGAACTACACGGTGCGGGTGGTGGATCTGGCGGGGAACGTCGGGCAGACCGCAACGCAAAACGTGGTGGTCGACACCAGCAGCCCGGAAGTGGCGAAAAGTATCACCATTACCGGCATCAGCGATGACACCGGAGCCAGCAGCAGCGATTTTATTACCAGCGACACCTCGCTGACCGTGCGCGGCGTACTGGGCGCGGCGCTAGGGGCTAATGAGTTCGCGCAAATCAGTACCGATAACGGTGCAACCTGGGTGAACGTAACGCTGGCGGCAGACGGCCTGAACTGGAGTTACGTTGACGGACGCACGCTAACGAATGGCACGACGACCTGGCAGGTGCGGGTGGTCGATCTGGCGGGTAACGTCGGCGCAACCGGCAGCCAGACGGCGCAGATCGACACCGTTAACCCGGCGCAGGTGCTCACCATTGCCAGCATCAGCACCGACACGGGGAGTTCGGCAACTGACTTTATCACCAGTGACACCACGCTCACGCTAACCGGTTCGCTGGGGGCGGGGCTTGCCAGCGGCGAAGTGGCGCAGATTAGCCTTGATGGCGGTGCGACCTGGATCACGCTCACTACCAACGGCACGCAGTGGACTTACACCGACAGCCGCACGTTGACCGACGGCAGCTATATTTATCAGGTGCGGGTGCTGGATCTGGCGGGAAATACCGGCCCGGTGGTGTCGAAAACGGTGGTGGTCGATACGATTAACCCCACCGCCACGCCGACTATTGTGTCGTATACCGATGATGTCGGGCAGCGACAGGGGACGTTAAGCAGTTCGCAGGCCACCGACGATACCACGCCACTGCTGAACGGCGTGCTCTCCGGCCCGCTGGCCAGCGGCGAAGTGGTTTACCTCTACCGCAATGGCTTGCTGTTAGGCGCGGTAACGATGGTCGGCGCACTCAACTGGACCTACAGCGACAGCGGGCTGGTCAGCGGTGCCTATACCTACAGCGCGCGGGTAGTGGATCTGGCAGGGAATATCACCTCCTCCAGTGATTTTATCCTGACGGTCGATACTTCTATTCCGACCACGCTGGCGCAAATCACCAGCCAGACCACGCGCGATACTACGCCGATTATCAGCGGGGTGATCACTGCCGCGCTCGCCAGCGGGCAGTATGTCGAAGTGGTCATCAATGGCAAAACCTACACCTCGCAGCCGGGCGGTGCGGTGGTAGTCGATCCGGCACACAACACCTGGTATGTGCAGTTACCGGATACCGATGTGCTGGCGGCGTCCGCGACCGCCTATAACGTCACCGCGCAGGTGAAAAGCTCGGCGGGCAACGGCAACACCGCCAACGTCAGCAATGGCACGGTGACGGTTAACGCGGCGATTGATTACACGCCCGCCTGGACAACTGCCAATAAAACGACCGCCTGGGGGCTGACCTACGGCCTCGACAACCACGGGATGTGGACGGTGCTGGCTAACCAGCAAATTATGCAATCAACCGATCCGCTCACCTGGTCGAAGACCGCACTGACGCTGGTGCAAAGCGGCAACAACTACGCCACCAGTTCAATTGCCGATTATGACCGTAACGGCACGGGCGATCTGTTTATCACCCGTGATGACTACGGTACGGGCTATATCAACGGTTTTACCAACAACGGCGACGGCACCTTTTCCAGCGCGATTCAGGTGAACGTCGGCACGCTGACGTGGTATGGCTCGATTGTGGCGTTTGATAAAGAGGGCGACGGCTATCTCGATTTCTGGATTGGCGACGCAGGCGGGCCGGACTCCAACACCTTCCTGTGGAATAACGCAGGCACTCTGGTAGGCAACTCCACCACCGCCAACAACGGAGGAAGCGCCACGGTCGGCGGGGTAGTAAACGGCTATCTTTCCCTTAACGAAGGTTCCGGCGTCGATCTGAATAATGACGGCAGGGTAGACCTGGTTCAGCACACCTTCAACCTGAATAACTACTACACCCTTTCATCGCTCATCAGCCAGGGCAACGGCACTTTTGTCTGGGGACAAAACACCATCAATACCTTCCTCAGCGTTGCAGGCAGCGGCGGTAACTCGACGTCTGTCTCCATGACCTGGGCGGATTTCGATGGTGACGGCGATATGGATCTGTTCCTGCCCGCCAGCCAGGGAAGAGCTAACTACGGCTCGCTGTTATTCAACACCAACGGCGTGCTGGGAAGTCCGGTGGCGGTGGGGGCAACGGCAACCACCTACGCCAGTCAGTTTAGCCTGGCGGTGGACTGGAACCATGACGGTCTGATGGATATCGCCCGTATCGCCCAGACCGGACAATCGTATCTTTACACCAACGTTGGTGGTGCCAGCAACTGGACGCAGTCGGTACTCGGCGGCAGCCAGAGTGGCACCACCAGCGGCGTGGCGGCAATGGACTACGACTGGGACGGCGCGGTGGATGTACTGGTGACCAAACAGTCGGGCAGCGTATTCCTGATTCGCAACACCAACACGGTGAGCTACGGCACCTCGCTGCACTTACGCATCACCGATCCCAACGGCATTAACGTCTATTACGGCAATACCGTAAAACTCTACAACTCGGCGGGTGTGCTGGTCGCCACGCAAATCATCAACCCGCAGTCGGGGATGGGGGTTAACGACACCTCGGCGCTGGTCAATTTCTACGGGCTGAATGCCGGGGAAACCTACAACGCGGTGCTGATCAAATCCACTGGCACCACCGCCAGCAATATTGACCAGACGGTGAATAGCACCTGGGGCGGTTTACATGCCACCGATGCTACCCACGCTTACGATCTCAGCGCCGAAGCAGGCACGGCGAGCAACAACGGTAAGTACGTTGGTACCGGCTATAACGATACCTTCTTCGCTACCGCAGGTACCGACACCTACGACGGTTCCGGCGGCTGGGTGTACAGCTCTGGCACCGGAACCTGGCTGGCGAACGGCGGGATGGACGTGGTTGATTTCCGCCTCTCCACGGTGGGGATCACCGCCAACTTAAGCACCACTACTGCCCAGACGACCGGCTTTAACACCTCGACATTTACCAATATCGAAGGTATTTCCGGCTCCAACTTTAACGACACTCTGACCGGCAGCACGGGCGATAACCAACTGGAAGGGCGCGGCGGTAACGACACGCTCAACATCGGCAACGGCGGTCACGATACCTTGCTCTATAAACTGCTCAACGCCAGCGACGCCACTGGCGGCAACGGCTCGGACGTGGTGAATGGTTTTACGGTAGGGACATGGGAAGGTACCGCCGACACCGATCGCATTGATATTCGTGAACTGTTGCAGGGCAGCGGCTACACCGGAAATGGCAAAGCCAGCTACGTCAACGGCGTAGCGACGCTGGATGCGCAGGCTGGGAACATCAGTGATTTTGTCAAAGTCACCCAGAGCGGCAGCGACACCATCGTGCAGATCGACCGCGACGGCACGGGCGGCACTTTTGCGGCAACTAACGTGGTCACGCTGACGGGCGTGCATACCGACCTCGCCACATTGCTGGCGAATCATCAGTTGATGGTGGTGTAAATAATGAAAAAAAATGCCCAGTCCGTGGAAGCCTGGCTGGAGGCGATGATCGCCGTGGCGCGTTATTACCGCCTCGATTTTTCTCAGGAGAACGTGCGCGCGACCGTCAACTGGGAGCGCGACAGCAAGCGGGAAGAGTTACTTACCGATATGGCGCGGCAACTGGGGATGGGGTTACGGCTGGTGGAGTTTTCCGCCGATTCGCTTAACCCCTGGCGGCTGCCGCTGATCGCGGTATTTGATAATCAGCAGATTGGTGTGATCACTCGCCGCGATAACCACGACAATATCAGCATTCAGTTCAGCGGTGACGAAGGGCTGGAAACCACGCTTAACGTCGCGGATGTTGAGGATAAAATCGTCGAACTGGCGCTACTTCGCCCGCTCAGTGCCATTCCAGATGCGCGCGTAGATGACTACATTCGCCCGTATCAGGCGAACTGGTTCTGGAGCCTTTCGCTAAAAGACTGGCGGCGCTACGGCGATATTATGCTGGCGTCACTGGTGGCGAACGTGCTGGCGCTGGCGGCGATGATTTTCTCGATGCAGGTTTATGACCGGGTGGTTCCGGCGCAGTCGTACCCGACGCTATGGGTGCTGTTCGCCGGGGTGATGATGGCGATCCTGTTTGAGTTCTGTATGCGCATGGTGCGCACGCATCTATCTGATGTGATCGGCAAGCGGGCGGACCTGCGTATTTCGGATCGCGTTTTTGGTCATGCGCTACGGCTGAAAAACAACGTGCGATCGAAATCCACCGGATCGTTTATCTCGCAGATCCGCGAACTGGAATCGGTGCGAGAGCTGATCACTTCCACCACCATCGGCGCGGTGGCGGATCTGCCGTTCTTCCTGCTGTTTGTCTTTATTCTGTGGATGATCGGCGGCTGGCTGGTGCTGGTGGTTTTGCTGGCGCTGCCGTTATTGGTGATCCCCGGCCTGCTGGTGCAACGCCCGCTGGCACGGCTGGCGAACGAAGGGATGCGCGAGTCAGCGGTACGCAACGCTACGCTGGTGGAAGCCGTGCAGTCGATTGAAGATATTAAACTGCTGCGCGCCGAACAGCGTTTTCAGAATCAGTGGAATCACACCAACGACGTAGCCTCGTCCATCAGCATGAAGCAACGCTTTCTCACCGGGCTGCTGCTCACCTGGACCCAGGAAGTGCAATCCATCGTCTACGTGGTGGTGCTGTTGGTGGGCTGCTTTATGGTGATGAACGGCGACATGACCACCGGTGCACTGGTCGGGACGACGATCCTGGCTTCGCGCACCATCGCGCCGCTGTCGCAGATATCCGGCGTGCTCTCGCGCTGGCAGCAGGCAAAAGTGGCGCGTAACGGCCTTGATGAACTGATGAAGCGCCCGGTGGATCAGCCGGAGCACGGCAAACTGGTGCATAAAGCGGTGCTGCACGGCAATTATCAGTTCAGCAACGCGGTGTTTTATTACGACGAAGAAGAGAAGATTGCCGATGTGGCGATTGGCAAACTCAACATTCAGGCCGGAGAGAAAATCGCCATTCTCGGGCGCAACGGCGCGGGTAAATCAACGCTACTGCAAATGCTCGCCGGAATGCGTATCGCCCAGCAGGGGCAGGTGCTGCTGGATAACATCAGCATCGGGCAGCTTGATCCGGCAGATCTGCGCCGCGACATGGGGCTGCTCAGCCAGACCGGGCGACTGTTCTTCGGTTCGCTGCGGGAAAACCTGACGATGGGGATGTCGGAAGCCAGCGATGAAGATATCGAACGCGCATTAACCCTCAGCGGGGCGCTGCCCTTTGTGCAGAAGCAGAAAAACGGCCTCAACTACATGATTCAGGAAGGGGGATTTGGCCTCTCTGGCGGTCAGCGGCAAACGCTGCTGCTGGCGCGGCTCCTCATCTCTCAACCCAATATCGTCCTGCTCGACGAACCCAGCGCCTCGCTGGATGAAATGGCGGAAGCTTATTTAATCGAACAACTGAAACAGTGGATTGGGCATCGCACGCTGGTCATCGCCACTCACCGCACGGCGATGCTGCAACTGGTCGACAGAATCATCGTGATGGATCAGGGGCGGATTGTGATGGATGGCACGAAAGAGGCCATTTTGCGTGAACAGGGCGAACCCACGGCGCGACGGGTGGTGTTGCAGGAGAAGAATAAGGGGTCTGCTGCATGAACGGACAACTGCAATACAACCGTGGCCTGACTGAACCCCGCCTGCCGCGCTCGGCGCTGGCGGTACGTGTGACCGTCGTCATGCTGCTCTGTTTTCTCGGCTGGGCGTGGTATTTCCAGCTTGATGAAGTCACTACCGGCAGCGGCACGGTAGAACCTTCCGGGCGCGAACAGGTGGTGCAGTCGCTGGAAGGCGGAATTCTGTATCATCTGAACGTGAAAGTTGGCGATATAGTTGAACAGGGCCAGCCGCTGGCGCAGCTTAACCGCACCAAAACGGAATCCGACGTTCAGGAAGCGATGTCGCGGCTGTACGCGGCGCTGGCAACCTCGGCGCGGCTGCGGGCGGAAGTGAGTAATAAACCGCTGGTCTTCCCTGACGAACTGAATAAATTCCCCGAACTTATCGAGTCGGAAACGGCGTTGTACAACACTCGCCGCGACGGGTTGAACAAAGCCACCACCGGGCTGACGCAGGGGATTAGCCTGGTCAACCGTGAACTGGCGATGACCCAGCCGCTGGTGAAACAGGGGGCGGCGAGCAGCGTCGAAGTGCTGCGCCTGCAACGCCAGGCCAATGAACTGGAAAACAAACTCAGCGACGTGCGCACGCAATACTACGTTCAGGCGCGCGAAGAGTTAGCAAAAGCCAATGCGGAAGTGGAAACCCAGCGTTCGGTGATCCGTGGACGGGAAGATTCCCTCACCAGGCTCAACTTTACTGCGCCGGTACGAGGCATTGTTCAGGACATTGACGTCACCACGGTTGGCGGCGTCATCGCCCCCGGTGGTAAACTGATGACCATCGTGCCGCTGGATGAGCAACTGCTGATCGAAGCAAAAATCTCCCCGCGCGATGTGGCGTTTATCCATCCGGGGCAAAATCGCTGGTGAAAATAACTGCCTACGATTACTCCATCTATGGCGGCCTGCCGGGGGAAGTGGCAGTGATATCACCAGACACCGTGCAGGATGAAGTGCGGCGCGATGTTTATTACTATCGGGTGTACATTCGCACCTTCAGCAACCATCTGGAAAATAAACATAAACAGCAGTTTCCGATATTCCCCGGTATGGTGGCGACGGTCGATATCCGCACGGGTAAAAAAAGCGTGCTGGATTATCTGTTGAAACCCTTTAACAAAGCACAGGAGGCGTTGCGCGAACGATGAACATTAGCGATGTGGCAAAAATTACCGGCCTGACCAGCAAAGCCATTCGCTTCTATGAAGAGAAGGGACTGGTGACACCGCCGATGCGCAGCGAAAACGGTTATCGCACCTACACGCAGCAGCATCTCAACGAACTGACCTTACTGCGGCAGGCACGCCAGGTGGGCTTTAACCTGGAAGAGTGCGGCGAACTGGTGAATCTGTTTAACGACCCGCAGCGTCATAGCGCCGACGTCAAACGTCGTACGCTGGAGAAGGTGGCGGAGATCGAACGGCATATCGAAGAACTGCAATCCATGCGCAACCAGCTACTGGCGCTGGCGAATGCCTGCCCCGGTGATGACAGCGCCGACTGCCCGATTATCGAAAATCTCTCCGGCTGCTGTCATCATCGGGCGGGGTGAAAATCAGTTAATCCCCGTTTGCACCGAGAGAATATGTTGCAAACTTTCTACCATAATGCGTCCCGACTGAAATAAGCCTTCCTGGATTTCGTTGTTAACATTCACAGCGTGCACCAGGGAGGCTAATAATGCTACTTGCAAGAAGGCAAAAATAAACGCACCGATAATCATAATATGCGTCAGGGCCATTTTCTTTTGCTCCTTCATTTTAAATAGCCCACAAACTGGCCTTCTTTCATTAAGGCGACTTTTCCTGTGTGATGATAAACAATGACGTTATACAGACCCGACTGATAAACCGTAGCATCGGTATTATCTTCATCTATGGCACATAGTGAATCATTGAGGTAAGCAAAGTTTTTACTGCTCATTCTGAAGGTGACGCCAAATCCTTTATAAATGGATTTTTTAGCGGCCTGGGCATGTTGTGCGGCTTCTGCATTTTTAAATGCCTGCGCCTCGGATGCACTTAAAATAGCCGCCTGACGCTGTTGTTCTGCGAGATAACAGGTGTCATGACTGACGCCCTGCGCCTGGCAATCTGCGATGCGGGAAGTGGGAGAACTACAGCCAGCCAGTAATATCACCGCCAGCAGGGAAAACGATTTAATGGTGCTATTCATCATTGTTAACCTTAAATAATGTGCGGAAAATTGCGAATAAGAAATTGCTATTAAAATTAGAACGAATATCCCACGCCGACACCTGCGCCGAAATCAGATTGTGTATCCGCTGAGACTCCCGCTTTAATTACCGTATGAATTCCAGCATTAAAAGATGTTCCGACAGACACCGCAGATTCACCGTTGAACGTTCCTGCTCCCGCTGACACCATCATTAAATCACCGGTTTTCACCTGCGGCTGTGAGGCAATGGCAATGGCTGACGCGATCCCCGCATTAGCATCTTTACGGTTATCTTCAACTTCGTTTTTCAGCGAACTGAAATTGTTATTGAGCGTGTTAATTTGCTGGCTGTTATCCGCTACTCGTTTTTGCGTGTTGCTTAACTGCTGATGCGTTTGGGTTGCGTCTTGTGTCAGGCTGTCAATTTGTTCATGCGTTTGCGTTGAGTCTTGCGCCAGACGCTGAATTTGCTCCCCGTACTGCACGCTATCGATATGTTGTTGAGTTGCCTGGTTAGTCGCAAGGGTATCAATTTTCTGTTTTTGTTCTGCTGCAATACGCGCATTCGCATCATTTTGTGCGGTCAGTCTGGCGTTAACCATCTGCTGATAATGTGCGCTGGTCTGGGCATCGCCAAGTGCAGAAACCGTTTTTTGCGTCGCGTCGATTTGCTTCTGCTGATCGGTAATTTGTTGCTGCTGGGTGTCTGCTTGTTCCTGCTGCGCGTTGGTAGCGGCTGTCTGCCTGGCGTCAATCATGCCCTGATATCGGGCAGCAGTCTGTACATCACCGGTGGCAGCAACGGTTTTCTGGGTTTCGTCGAGCTGTTGCTGCTGGTCAGCAATATCGCTGCGGTTCTGTTCGATATTATTTTTATTTTCCGTCACGGCAGCGGAGAGTTTGACGTCGTTCAGCAGTGCGGTGTTGGCGTTAGCGTTGGCATGGTCAGCCGTTGACTGGGCATGTGCGACATCGCCTTTTATGGTGCTGACGTCTGACTGTACGGCGGAGACATCATTGCGGGCGTCGGTGATGGCAGCTTTATTGGCATCAATATCCGTCTGCGCCACCATAATGGCATGATGCGCATCATCGGCTTTCAGCGATGCCCAGTTGGCAGTGTGCTGCGCGTTCTGAATGGCGGTATCCTGCCCGTTGTCGCGGTCGATCTGCGCTTGATTGGTTATCGGGTTCAGCGTACTGGTAGGCTGTACGGGAGAAGCCGTTGTATCTTCCTGAGGCGTTGTAGTTTTGTAATCATGCGCAATCAGGTAATTTTGTGCGGCTGCGCTATTTCCTGTCCTTTCTAAAAATCGACCAATTTTCTGATCAATTTCCATTTGCGACATTCCTGGCTGGATTGCCGCTAATTTTGTCGCTGCTGCCTCAACAGTATCACCCGCAAACGCAGATGGACTTACCGCGGTAGCAACAACGACAGCCAGTAAAGACAGCTTTACAGTTTTCATGCATTTTTTCTCGTTCAAAGTAAGTCACATATTTGTTTCTATAAGCAACGTATAACGTTGTTATAAGAATTAATTTGCGTTGCAATTTAATCGAAATCTACGCCGCCATTTGTGTGATGTAAAGCGCGTTTTTGTCTTGTGTAAGCGTAAACATCACCTATAAGAAACAAAAAATGTTTCTTATATAAATAAAATTGAAAATCATTTTGTGCTCTTTCAATGTAAAAAAGAGTAAAGACTTGTTTTGATAAGCGAAATAAATGTTGTTTCTGGGCTAAACGTGAAGCGGTTCCTGATGTGTGCTAGAATGCGTTTCTTTGATAAATCTCAATTTTTAAGAGGTTTACGCCAGGCAGGAAAATTAAATGAATGAATTTGAGAAGATTTTTAATGAAATGAATCTGGACAGGGCGCTGCTCCCCATCCTTTTTCGTTCGAATCGCTCTACGGTGTGGAAGTATTTAAGCGGCGATAGTACGGCTCCTGCCTCTGCCATGTCGCTGATCATGCTGTTGCAGTTGATCCAGAAGAGAAACCCCGATCTGTTAGCCGAATGGTTAACGCTTTCTGATTTCACCATTCCGCCAGAAGTTTACCTGGACCAGCCTGATTACTGGAAAGGGTGGGTGTATACCCAACACAAGGTCAATAAAAAACGTCCTGGAATATCTAAAAAAACACTATCCGGATGAAGACCAAAAAAACATGAATAAAGGTAGTGACGAGTAATTTGCCAATACCAGTCAATATGGCGGAGGCGGCCTACGATTCGGGTGCAGACTTCCAGGCATGATAAGACGCGTCCGCGTCGCATCAGGCATCGGCGCATAACCGCCGGATGCGGCGTAAACGCCTTATCCGGCCTACGGTTCGGGCACAGTTTTGTAGGCATGATAAGACGCGCCAGCGTCGCATCAGGCGATGATCGCACGGATGATCAGCGTTATCCCTTCAATCGCAATCACCTCAACATGCGTACCTGCACCGAGATCCTCGCTGGCGCTGACGGGCCATGAACTGTCGCCGACGCGCATATGACCGCGCCCGTTGACTAACGGTGATTCCAGCACAAAACGTCGGCCAATCAGCTGTTGACCGCGCTGGTTTAAATGACTGTCACTGTGCTTTTGTTCGCGCACGCCTCGTGCCAGCCATTTCCACCACAGCCAGGCGGCGAGCAGCGTCAGGACGGCAAACATCACCCCTTGCCACTCCCAACCCAGCGGCAGCAGCCAGACCACCAGGCCAGTAATCACCGCCGCGACACCGCTCCACAGTAGATAACCATTGCCGCCCAGCATCTCGGCAGCCAGCAGCAGACCGCCGAGACTCAGCCAAAAAATATGCGGATGGATAGCTATCATCTCGATCATGATTTATTTCGCTCGTTCGCGCTGTCTTTCACCAGTTCAGCAATCCCGGCAATCGACCCCATCAGGCTGCTGGCGTCTAATGGCATCATCACCACTTTGCTGTTACTGGAGGAACCAATCTGCTGTAACGCTTCGGTGTATTTCTGCGCCACGAAGTAATTCACCGCCTGAATGTCACCAGAAGCAATGGCTTCAGACACCATTTGGGTCGCGCGGGCTTCCGCTTCGGCAGAACGTTCACGCGCTTCGGCCTGTAAGAATGCCGACTGACGTTCGCCTTCTGCTTTCAGGATTTGTGACTGTTTTTCACCTTCGGCTTTGAGGATTTCCGCCTGACGGATCCCTTCCGCTTCAAGGATGTAAGCGCGTTTGGTACGTTCCGCTTTCATCTGCGCGTTCATCGAAGAGATAAGCTCAGCCGGTGGGCGCACATCGCGAATTTCAATACGGGTGACTTTTATCCCCCACGGATTAGTGGCTTCATCGACAATATGCAGCAGACGCGAGTTAATGCTGTCGCGCTGAGAGAGCATTTCATCGAGTTCCATTGAACCCAGAACGGTACGGATATTAGTCATGGTCAGGTTGATGATCGCAAGTTCCAGATTGCTGACTTCATAAGCGGCACGCGGGGCATCAATCACCTGAATAAAGCAAACGGCGTCGATAGTGACGTTGGCGTTATCTTTCGAGATAACTTCCTGGGATGGGATGTCGAGCACTTGCTCCATCATATTGATCTTACGACCAATGCGGTCCATAAACGGCACCACCAGACTTAGCCCCGGCTGTAATGTTTTGGTATAACGACCAAATCGTTCTACCGTCCACTGATAGCCCTGCGGAACGATTTTGACGCCCGCGCCAACAATGACCAGCGCGACAAAAATGAGAATCGGGATAAAAATAAAGCATCGGAAAACCTCCTAGTTGTACCGTCCATAAAGAGCAAAATTGCTGCTTGATTAAACAAATTATACCTGATTACTGAAAGAGAGTTCCCCCTTATTCTTGCGGAGGATAAACTGTTTTTAGTAAAAATCAGAAAAGGGATGGGCAATGCAGGAAAATAGTCTTTTGCTCCAACTACAAAATGTTGGATATCAGGCGGGCGATACGAAGATTCTCAATAACATCAATTTTTCGCTGCGTGCTGGCGAATTTAAGTTAATTACCGGCCCTTCTGGCTGCGGTAAAAGTACGCTACTAAAAATAGTTGCTTCATTAATCAGCCCGACCAGCGGAACGTTACTGTTTGAAGGTGAGGATGTCAGCACACTAAAGCCAGAAACCTATCGCCAACAAGTTTCTTACTGCGCCCAGACGCCGGCTCTGTTTGGCGACACGGTCTACGATAACCTGATCTTTCCCTGGCAGATCCGTAACCAGCAGCCTGATCCGGCCATTTTTCTCGATTTTCTCGAACGTTTCTCCTTGCCGGACACCATTTTGACGAAAAATATCGCCGAGCTATCTGGTGGTGAAAAACAACGCATCTCATTGATTCGTAACCTACAATTTATGCCGAAGGTTTTATTGCTCGACGAAATCACCAGTGCGCTGGATGAAAGCAACAAACGCAACGTCAATGAGATGATCCACCGCTATGTACGTGAGCAAAATATTGCGGTGTTGTGGGTGACGCACGATAAAGACGAAATTAATCATGCGGATAAGGTGATTACACTGCAACCGCATGCCGGAGAAATGCAGGAAGCACGCTATGAACACGCATAATATTACCAACGAGTCACTGGCCCTGGCATTAATGCTGGTGGTTGTCGCAATCTTAATTAGCCATAAAGAAAAACTGGCGCTGGAGAAAGATATTCTCTGGAGTGTGGGGCGTGCGATAATTCAGCTGATTATTGTCGGCTATGTGCTGAAGTATATTTTCAGCGTGGATGATGCCAGCCTGACATTATTGATGGTGTTATTTATCTGCTTTAATGCGGCGTGGAATGCGCAAAAGCGCAGTAAATATATTGCTAAAGCTTTTATCTCATCGTTTATTGCCATTACGGTCGGGGCGGGAATTACTCTGGCGGTGCTGATTCTCTCAGGGTCGATTGAATTTATCCCGATGCAGGTGATCCCTATCGCCGGGATGATTGCCGGTAACGCGATGGTGGCGGTGGGGTTGTGTTACAACAATTTAGGGCAACGGGTCATTAGCGAACAGCAACAGATTCAGGAGAAACTGAGTCTTGGCGCGACGCCGAAGCAGGCTTCAGCGATATTGATTCGCGACAGTATTCGCGCGGCTTTAATTCCGACGGTGGATTCGGCAAAAACGGTTGGCTTAGTGAGTTTACCAGGAATGATGTCCGGGCTGATATTTGCCGGGATTGATCCGGTGAAGGCGATTAAATATCAGATTATGGTGACCTTTATGCTGCTCTCAACCGCCAGCTTGTCGACCATTATTGCCTGTTATTTAACCTATCGTAAGTTTTACAATTCGCGCCACCAGTTGGTGGTGACGCAATTGAAGAAGAAATAATGCGATGCCTGATGCGACGCGGGTGCGTCTTATCATGCCTGGAAATCTGCGCCCGAATCGTAGGCCGGATAAGGCGTTTACGCCGCATCCGGCGGTTATGTGACGATGCCTGATGCGACACTGGCGTCTTATCAGGCCTGCAAACCTGCACAGCATCGCATTTCAACGGAAAATTAATACAACAACGCATACAGCTGGCGGCGATACTTCGACGCCAGTGCATCACCCGTACCCAGCGCAGCGAGGATCTCCTGGAACGTTTTACGTGTCTGACCGTCTGCGGCGGTGAGATCTTTACGCAGATGTCCGAACAGTAACTCCAGCGCCTCTTCATTGCGCCCAACCTGATGCAGTTGCAGCGCCAGTTGCGTCGCCAGTGCGGCATCTTCTGGATTCTCTGCCACCTGCTGTTGCAGCTGCTGAATTTCCGGCGTATCAGCCGCCTGCTTCAGCAGTTCGATTTGCGCCACCAGCCCCTGGTAGCGGGTGTCCTGATCCTGCAACGGAATCGTTTTCAGCACCGCTTCTGCATCTTCAGAACGGTTCAGCGCAATCAGCGTTTCTGCCAGCAGCAGGCCGATCTCCCCGTTCTGATTCGACAACTGCCAGGCGTCTTTCAGCAATGGCAGGGCATCGGTGTAATTGCCTTCCTGCATCAGTTGCATCGCCTGCTGCGCTTTCAGCTCTTCTTCGCGCGGCAGCACTTTATCCAGCAGGGCGCGGATCGCTTCTTCCGGTTGCGGCCCCTGGAAGCCGTCTACCGGTTGCCCGTTCTGGAACAGATAAACGGTCGGAATCGCGCGCAGACCAAACTGGGAAGCAATCATCTGCTCGGCGTCGCAGTCCAGCTTCGCCAGAATAAATTGCCCGTTGTACTGCGCCGCGAGGCTTTCCAGGATCGGGGTTAACTGCAAACAGTGCTGGCTACGTTCAGACCAAAAATAGAACAGCACCGGTGTGGTCATCGACTGTTCAAGAACCTGTTGCAGGTTAGATTCGTTAATGTTGACAATATTTTCTACGGACATGGAGTCGCTCTCTGTTGTCGATATTTTCTTTGACATGGGGGCTTAAGCGCGCGCTTCAACTCACCCCTGCAATATTTTGTCCATCACACGCCCCGGCAGCAGGCGCTTAAGCACCATTACTGCCCAGGTCACCAGCGTTACCGGATAGCGCATCTTCGGTTTCTCGCTAATAAAAGCATGGCGCACTTTGTTGACCACCGCTTCTGGCCCCAACGTAAAGCGAGCGGCGATGCCGGGATTTTCGACCGGTTTATCGCTTTGCGTCTGGTTGACGTTGTCGGTGAAGCGGGTACGAATGGGACCGGGTTCGATCAGGCTAACTTTAATTCCGCTGTGGCGCAGCTCCATGCGCAGCGCGTCTGACCACGCCTCCAGCGCATATTTACTGGCCGCGTAAGCGCCGCGACCCGGCGTGGAGATTAATCCCATCACCGATGAGGTCATCACAATACGCCCTTCACCGTGCGGCAACATCGCGGGTAGCAGGCGCATGGTGAGCTGGTGTGCGCCGAAAAAGTTGGCGGAAAACTGCTGTTCCATCTGCGTACGGCTGATGGTGGAAAGGGGGCCATACATGCCGAATCCGGCATTGTTAAAGATCCCATACAGACAATTATCGGTCAGGGCGATCACTTCGTCGGCTGCGCGATCAACACTTTCTGGCGAATCCAGATCGATCAACACACCGGTGAATCCCATGCTGTTCATGCGCTCAACATCATCCGCTTTCCGGCAACCTGCCAGCACATGAAAACCCTGGCGTTTTAATTCGAGCGCGCTTTCCAGACCAATTCCACTGGAACATCCGGTAATTAAGACCGATTTTTGCATAACTTTACCTGTCAGGATCTCCGTTGCTTTATGAGTCATGATTTACTAAAGGCTGCAACTGCTTCGCCATCCAGTCGGCAATAAACGGCTGGGCGTCGCGGTTGGGATGAATACCGTCATCCTGCATCCATTGTGGCTTGAGGTAGACCTCTTCCATAAAAAAGGGCAGCAGCGGAACATCAAACTCTTTGGCGAGTTTGGGGTAAATGGCGCTAAAGGCTTCATTATAACGGCGACCATAGTTTGCAGGCAGACGTATTTGCATTAACAATGGTTCAGCGTTGGCGGCTTTGACATCCTGCAAAATCTGGCGCAGCGTTTGCTCGGTTTGTTGTGGCTGAAAACCACGCAAACCGTCATTGCCGCCCAGTTCAACCAGCACCCAGCGCGGCTGATGCTGTTTCAGCAGAGCCGGAAGGCGCGCCAGCCCTTGTTGCGAGGTGTCGCCGCTGATGCTGGCATTAACTACCGACGTTTTACTCTGCCACTTATCATTCAACAAGGCAGGCCAGGCCGCGCTGGCAGACATTCGATACCCGGCGCTCAGGCTATCACCCAGAATCAATAACGTGTCCGCTGCGGCGGCACGGAAGGTTAACAGGACCAGGAACAGGAAGGGCAAATGCCAGCGGAAAACATTGTTGAAGTTCATCATCTTAAGAAGTCCGTCGGTCAGGGGGAGCATGAACTCTCCATCCTCACCGGAGTTGAGCTGGTTGTCAAACGTGGCGAGACCATCGCGCTGGTGGGCGAGTCGGGATCGGGTAAGTCAACCTTGCTGGCGATCCTCGCCGGGCTGGATGACGGCAGCAGTGGCGAAGTGAGTCTGGTGGGACAACCGCTACATAATATGGACGAAGAAGCGCGGGCAAAGTTGCGCGCGAAGCACGTAGGCTTTGTTTTTCAGTCATTTATGTTAATTCCTACCCTTAACGCACTGGAAAACGTCGAGCTTCCGGCGCTGCTGCGCGGTGAGAGTAGCGCGGAAAGTCGTAACGGGGCGAAAGCGTTGCTCGAACAGTTAGGGCTGGGTAAACGTCTTGATCATCTTCCGGCACAGCTTTCCGGCGGTGAACAGCAACGGGTGGCGCTGGCGCGAGCCTTTAACGGTCGACCTGATGTGCTGTTTGCCGACGAACCCACTGGCAACCTTGACCGCCAGACGGGCGATAAAATTGCCGACCTGCTGTTTTCCCTCAACCGTGAGCATGGCACCACGTTGATTATGGTGACCCACGACCTGCAACTGGCGGCACGCTGCGACCGCTGCTTACGGCTGGTGAACGGGCAGTTGCAGGAGGAAGCATGATTGCACGTTGGTTCTGGCGCGAATGGCGTTCGCCGTCGCTATTAATTGTCTGGCTAGCGCTAAGCCTGGCGGTGGCCTGCGTGCTGGCGCTGGGCAATATCAGCGATCGCATGGAGAAGGGCTTAAGCCAGCAAAGCCGTGAGTTTATGGCGGGCGATCGGGCGTTGCGCAGTTCGCGCGAAGTGCCACAAGCGTGGCTGGAGGAAGCGCAAAATCGCGGCCTGAAAGTTGGCAAGCAGCTGACTTTCGCCACGATGACCTTTGCGGGCGACACACCGCAGCTGGCGAATGTCAAAGCGGTGGATGATATCTACCCGATGTATGGCGATCTGCAAACCAATCCCCCAGGCCTGAAACCGCAGGCGGGCAGCGTATTGCTGGCCCCACGCCTGATGGCACTGCTTAACCTGAAAACGGGCGACACCATCGACGTGGGCGATGCCACCTTGCGGATTGCCGGAGAAGTGATTCAGGAACCGGATTCCGGTTTTAACCCCTTCCAGATGGCTCCGCGTCTGATGATGAATCTGGCGGATGTTGATAAAACCGGAGCCGTGCAGCCGGGGAGTCGGGTCACCTGGCGTTATAAATTCGGTGGCAGCGAGAACCAGCTCGACGGCTATGAGAAATGGTTGTTACCCCAGCTTAAACCCGAACAACGCTGGTACGGTCTGGAACAGGACGAAGGCGCGCTGGGGCGCTCAATGGAACGCTCGCAACAGTTCCTGCTGCTTTCGGCGCTTCTGACCTTGCTGCTGGCAGTGGCTGCGGTGGCGGTGGCGATGAATCATTACTGTCGCAGTCGCTACGATCTGGTGGCGATCCTCAAAACGCTGGGGGCAGGGCGAGCGCAACTGCGTAAGTTAATCGTCGGTCAGTGGTTGATGATTCTGGTGCTTTCAGCCGTTACCGGCGGGGCGATTGGCCTGTTGTTCGAAAGCGTATTGATGGTACTGCTCAAGCCCGTTCTGCCTGCCGCACTACCGCCTGCCAGCCTCTGGCCGTGGCTGTGGGCGCTCGGCACCATGACGGTCATCTCGCTGCTGGTGGGGCTACGACCGTACCGCTTGTTACTGGCAACACAGCCTTTACGCGTATTACGTAATGATGTGGTAGCGAACGTCTGGCCGCTGAAGTTTTATCTGCCGATTGTCAGTGTGGTGGTTGTGCTGCTGCTCGCCGGATTAATGGGCGGCAGTATGCTGCTTTGGGCGGTGCTGGCGGGCGCGGTAGTACTGGCTTTGCTGTGCGGGGTTCTGGGCTGGATGCTGCTGAATGTACTTCGCCGCATGACGCTGAAATCGCTGCCTCTGCGCCTGGCGGTTAGCCGCCTGTTACGTCAGCCGTGGTCAACGTTAAGCCAGCTTTCGGCATTTTCGCTCTCCTTTATGCTGCTGGCACTGCTGCTGGTGTTGCGTGGCGATCTGCTCGACCGCTGGCAGCAGCAGCTACCGCCAGAAAGCCCGAACTACTTTTTAATCAACATCGCCACAGAACAGGTTACGCCGCTAAAAACGTTCCTCGCGGAACATCAAATAGTCCCGGAATCGTTTTATCCGGTGGTGCGGGCGCGACTGACGGCGATTAACGGCAAGCCGACAGAAGGCAATGAAGATGAGGCGCTCAATCGCGAACTCAATCTCACCTGGCAAAATACGCGGCCCGATCATAATCCGATTGTCGCCGGTAACTGGCCGCCAAAAGCCGATGAAGTGTCGATGGAAGAGGGGCTGGCGAAACGCTTAAACGTTGCCCTCGGCGATACCGTCACCTTTATGGGCGATACCCAGGAGTTCCGCGCTAAAGTGACCAGTCTGCGCAAAGTAGACTGGGAAAGTCTGCGGCCTAATTTCTATTTTATTTTCCCGGAAGGGGCATTAGACGGGCAACCGCAGAGCTGGCTTACCAGTTTCCGCTGGGAGAATGGCAACGGCATGTTGACGCAACTCAACCGCCAGTTCCCGACCATTAGCCTGTTAGATATTGGCGCGATTTTAAAACAGGTCGGTCAGGTGCTGGAGCAGGTAAGTCGGGCGCTTGAAGTGATGGTGGTGCTGGTCACCGCCTGCGGTATGTTGTTGTTGCTGGCTCAGGTGCAGGTGGGAATGCGTCAGCGTCATCAGGAGCTGGTGGTGTGGCGCACACTCGGTGCGGGGAAAAAACTGCTGCGCACGACATTGTGGTGTGAGTTCGCCATGCTTGGGTTTGTTTCCGGCCTGGTGGCCGCAATTGGTGCGGAAACGGCGCTGGCAGTGTTGCAGGCGAAAGTGTTTGATTTCCCGTGGGAGCCCGACTGGCGATTGTGGATTGTGCTGCCGTGCAGCGGTGCGCTGCTGCTATCGCTTTGCGGCGGCTGGCTGGGTGCGCGACTGGTTAAGGGTAAGGCGCTGTTCAGGCAGTTTGCGGGGTGATGACAGGCGTTAGATTGCCTGATGCGCTACGCTTATCAGGCCTACGAAGAGCGTGCAATATATTGATTTTGCAAGATTGTGTAGGCCGGATAAGGCGTTTACGCCGCATCCGGCATGAACAGCGTGCATTTTGGCAATAAATCTGAAACCGACTGTCATGTCGGTTTTTTTATATCTGTATTCTGGTGCAACCATTCTGTTCTCACGACAATCGCCGTTTCAGAATACCGCCCATCACTGCGCCTTAACCCATTCCGCCACTTCCGCCCACTCACCGCGAAAGACAACTTTTTCCGCTTTTTTCTCAAGCTGATAGCGATACATCGGGTCGTAATATTCTTCAAGTAACGGCACCAGCCAGGCCAGATGACCGTCGGTGCTGCCGGTGGTGAGTTGCGTTGTCAGCGCTGCATCCAGCCTTGCAGCCAGTTCGTTATATCGCTGTAGCCCCAGCCGACGCTTAATCGCCGAAAGACCATGATGCAGGTATTCGCAATACTCTTGCCAGCCCTGTTCGTCGCCATAAGCATGGGTAAAATCATGATGCATACGTAAGAAATACTCTTCGTTCAGGCGCTCAAGACGGATCTCAAACGGATCTTCTACCACCGCAATCGCCGCCTGAGTCATTCGCTCGCGCAGGCATTCCGGCAGGTGATTCGAACCGATCATCCGGCTTTCATCTTCCATCACCCACAGGCGCAGCTCCTGACGGGCGTCGGTTTTTAGCATTTCGGCAGCCAGCAGGTTTTCAAAACTCGCCTGACTAAGTTGCGGCTGCAATGTGCGACCAAAAGCAGAACCGCGATGGCGCGCCAGCCCTTCCAGATCAACACCGTTCGGCTGTTGTTGCACTAACAGCGTTTTGCCGCTGCCGGTACAACCGCCAATCAGCACTATCGGTTTTTGTGCCAGTTCAATGGTCGCCTGAATCGCGGTCTGGCGCAGAGCCTTATAACCACCTTCCACCAGCGGATAATCAATCCCCGCTTCATGCAGCCAGCGTTGCACAATATGTGAACGTTGACCGCCACGGGCGCAGCAGAGAATACCTTGCGGATTTTGCAGACACGCTGCCCGCCAGGCGTCCATGCGCTGCTGACGAATTTCACCCGCCACCAGTTTATGCCCCAGCGCCAGCGCCGCGTCAGACCCTTGCTGTTTATAGCAGGTGCCAACGGCGGCGCGTTCATCATTATTCATTAACGGCAGATTGATAGCGGCGGGCATTGCGCCTTGCTCAAACTCGATGGGGGCGCGAACATCAATAATGGGCGTATCAGCAATCAGCAGGGCACGATAGTCCTGTTCCGTGTGTCTCTCTTGCATAGTAAAAAGTGAACCTCAAATCAGCTTGCGCGCTATTTTACGCGCCAACGCGCAAGGAAACTTGATTTTTAACTGTGTGAGTTGCCGAAAATTTCTAAAAATCCACTGATTTCCGGCCTGCGCTGGGTAAACAAGGCCACAATATCTTCCACCGCTTTGCCGCTGCCAAATTTGCGCCATGCCAGACTCAATGGCGAAGGCGGGCGCATCGTTGGAATGACCCGGCTGACCAGTTGTTGATTATCAATCATCGACTGGCAAAGTGATTTTGGCAAAAAACCAATGCCAACGCCCGCCAGATGGGCGGCGATTTTCGTTTCCATATCAGGAACAATAATCTCCTTTTGCCCCGGCAAACGCCAGGCGACGCGTTTGGTTAAGGTGCGGGCGCTGTCTTCAATATTGACCGCAGGAAAGCGCCGCAACTGCGCTTCTGTTAGCGGCTCTTCAACCTTCGCCAGTGGATGATCCGCCGCGATAACAAAGCGCCATTGCACCGAACCTAAGGGATCAAGGCTAAAAGTATTTGCCAGTGCTTCGGTTCCCGTGACGCCGATGGCCAGTGAAAAACCTTCGTAAAGTAGCGAATCCCAGACGCCCATATAGATTTGTCGGGAGATGTGAAACTGGGTAAACGGGTAACGTTCATTCAGCCACGCCAGCAGTTGGGCGACGGCCTGGGGATTGTAGAGCAGGTTGTTGATGACAATATTCACCTGGCGTTCCACGCCATCATTCACCTGTTGTAGCTCGCTCGGCATGCTTTCCAGCCAACTCAGCCAGTCTCTGGCCTGGCAAAGCAGATGTTCGCCAGCCGCTGTCAACGTTACGCTACGAGTCGTGCGGAAAAACAGCGCTACTCCGGTATTCTCTTCCAGAAGCTTAATGCGATAACTGATGGTCGCCGTCGTTTTACATAATCGTTCTGCCGCTTTTGAAAAACTTCCCGTTTCGGTAACAGCAATGAAAGTCCGCAAAGTTTCTGGATCAAACATCTTCAGGTATCCCCTTTTAAATCAGCAGGTTGCGTGATTTTCCTGTCCTTTGATTTACCTGTATTTTCACATGATAACCCTGCGTGATTTGTGGGCTAAATCTAGTTTTGGAAAAATATTCCAACTTTTGTATTGATGTTGTTCTCTTAAGGTTTTAGATTGCCTGTTATTGAAACCAAGCTGACCGGTCGGCGGTGGTTGAACGGAATTATGTTACAAGGACAAAAAGATGAAACTTCAGGTATTACCGTTAAGTCAGGAAGCCTTCTGTGCTTATGGCGACGTTATTGAAACGCAGCAACGGGATTTTTTCCATATTAACAATGGCCTGGTGGAGCGCTATCACGATTTGGCGCTGGTTGAGATTCTTGAGCAAGACCGTACGCTTATCAGCATTAACCGCGCGCAACCGGCGAATCTGCCGCTGACCATCCACGAACTCGAACGTCACCCGCTGGGTACTCAGGCATTTATCCCGATGAAAGGTGAAGTGTTTGTAGTGGTCGTGGCGTCAGGTGACGATAAACCAGACCTGTCAACCCTGCGGGCGTTTATCACCAACGGTGAGCAGGGGGTGAATTATCATCGTAACGTCTGGCATCACCCGCTTTTCGCCTGGCAGCGCGTCACCGATTTTCTGACCATCGATCGCGGCGGCAGTGACAACTGTGATGTTGAAAGTATTCCTGAACAGGAACTCTGTTTTGCGTGACGCCTGCAACCGACTTGCATAAGATAAACTAATTGTTCATTGTTTATGCTCACTTGTAGGTCGGAGTTAACGTAGGTATGACGGAAGTTAGACGGCGCGGCAGGCCAGGACAGGCGGAGCCTGTGGCACAGAAGGGCGCACAGGCGTTAGAGCGGGGAATTGCGATTCTGCAAATATCTGGAAAAAAGTGGAGGAAGCTCGTCGGTTAGCGATATTTCTCTCAATCTGGATTTGCCGCTCTCGACGACCTTTCGCCTGTTAAAGGTTTTACAGGCAGCGGATTTTGTCTATCAGGACAGTCAGTTAGGCTGGTGGCATATAGGATTAGGTGTCTTTAACGTCGGCGCGGCGTACATCCATAACCGTGATGTCCTCTCCGTCGCCGGGCCGTTTATGCGCCGCCTGATGCTACTTTCCGGCGAGACGGTCAATGTCGCGATTCGTAACGGCAATGAAGCGGTATTAATTGGTCAGTTAGAGTGTAAATCGATGGTCAGGATGTGTGCGCCGCTGGGCAGTCGTCTACCGCTGCATGCTTCCGGTGCGGGCAAGGCGCTGCTTTATCCGCTGGCGGAAGAGGAGCTGATGAGCATCATCCTGCAAACCGGTTTGCAGCAGTTTACGCCAACTACGCTTGTGGATATGCCCACCTTGCTGAAGGACCTGGAACAAGCGCGTGAACTGGGCTATACCGTAGATAAAGAAGAGCATGTTGTAGGCCTGAATTGCATAGCTTCAGCAATTTACGATGATGTAGGTAGTGTTGTTGCCGCTATCTCCATCTCCGGGCCTTCATCAAGACTGACAGAAGATCGTTTTGTCAGTCAGGGTGAGCTGGTCAGAGACACCGCCCGTGATATCAGCACGGCGTTGGGACTGAAAGCACATCCATAGTGTCTGTCGCATCCCGCTCTGCGGAGCGGGTTTTTTTGACAAAATTTAAAAGTTGGAAAATTTTTCCAATTAATAGAGGTAGGAATAAAATGGCAAAAATGAGAGCCGTTGACGCGGCAATGTATGTGCTGGAGAAAGAAGGTATCACCACCGCCTTCGGCGTTCCGGGAGCAGCAATCAATCCTTTCTATTCAGCGATGCGTAAGCACGGCGGTATTCGTCACATTCTGGCGCGTCACGTGGAAGGTGCGTCGCACATGGCGGAAGGCTATACCCGCGCAACGGCTGGGAATATCGGCGTTTGTCTGGGGACTTCAGGTCCGGCGGGTACTGACATGATCACCGCGCTCTATTCTGCTTCAGCTGATTCCATTCCTATTCTGTGCATTACCGGCCAGGCTCCGCGCGCCCGTCTGCATAAAGAAGATTTCCAGGCCGTAGATATCGAATCTATCGCCAAGCCGGTCAGTAAAATGGCGGTTACAGTACGTGAAGCGGCACTGGTGCCTCGTGTGCTGCAACAGGCATTTCACCTGATGCGTTCTGGTCGTCCGGGTCCGGTACTGGTGGATTTACCGTTCGACGTTCAGGTTGCGGAAATCGAGTTTGATCCTGACATGTACGAACCGCTGCCGGCCTACAAACCTGCTGCCAGCCGTATGCAGATCGAAAAAGCGATAGAAATGTTAATTCAGGCCGAACGCCCGGTGATTGTTGCCGGGGGCGGGGTAATCAACGCCGATGCCGCGGCGCTGTTACAACAGTTTGCCGAACTGACCAGCGTTCCGGTGATCCCAACGCTGATGGGCTGGGGCTGTATCCCGGACGATCACGAACTGATGGCCGGGATGGTGGGTCTGCAAACTGCGCATCGTTACGGTAACGCAACGTTGCTGGCGTCGGACATGGTGTTTGGTATCGGTAACCGTTTTGCTAACCGTCATACCGGTTCGGTAGAGAAATACACCGAAGGGCGCAAAATCGTTCATATCGATATTGAACCGACGCAAATTGGCCGCGTGCTGTGTCCGGATCTCGGCATTGTCTCCGACGCCAAAGCGGCGCTGACGCTGCTGGTTGAAGTGGCGCAGGAGATGCAAAAAGCAGGTCGTCTGCCGTGTCGTAAAGAATGGGTCGCCGACTGCCAGCAGCGCAAACGTACTTTGTTGCGTAAAACTCACTTCGACAACGTGCCAGTGAAACCGCAGCGCGTGTATGAAGAGATGAACAAAGCCTTTGGACGTGATGTTTGCTATGTCACCACCATCGGCCTGTCACAAATCGCTGCGGCGCAAATGCTGCATGTCTTTAAAGACCGTCACTGGATCAACTGTGGTCAGGCAGGCCCGCTGGGCTGGACCATTCCGGCTGCGCTGGGCGTGTGTGCTGCTGATCCAGAGCGCAATGTGGTGGCGATTTCCGGTGACTTCGACTTCCAGTTCCTGATTGAAGAATTAGCCGTTGGCGCACAGTTCAACATTCCGTACATCCATGTGCTGGTGAATAACGCCTATCTCGGCCTGATTCGTCAGTCACAACGCGCATTTGATATGGATTACTGCGTACAGCTCGCGTTCGAAAATATTAACTCCAGTGATGTGAACGGTTATGGCGTTGACCACGTGAAAGTAGCGGAAGGTTTAGGTTGTAAAGCTATCCGCGTTTTCAAACCGGAAGATATTGCGCCAGCCTTTGAACAGGCGAAAGCCTTAATGGCGCAGTACCGTGTCCCGGTGGTGGTGGAAATTATGCTGGAACGTGTAACCAATATTTCGATGGGCAGTGAACTGGATAATGTCATGGAATTTGAAGATATCGCTGATAGCGCAGCGGACGCGCCGACTGAAACCTGCTTCATGCACTATGAATAAGGGAGATAAATAATGTTACGTTTCTCTGCTAATTTATCGATGTTATTTGGTGAATATGATTTTCTCGCCCGTTTTGAGAAAGCCGCGCAGTGTGGTTTTCGCGGTGTTGAATTTATGTTTCCTTATGACTACGACATTGAAGAATTAAAACATGTACTGGCGAGTAATAAACTCGAACATACGTTACATAATTTACCGGCGGGTGACTGGGCGGCAGGCGAGCGGGGTATTGCCTGTATTCCTGGCCGTGAAGAAGAGTTTCGTGATGGCGTAGCAGCAGCGATTCGTTATGCCCGTGCGTTGGGGAATAAAAAAATCAACTGTCTGGTCGGTAAAAACGCCGACTGGTTTCAGCAGTGAACAGATTCACGCAACGCTTGTGGAAAACCTGCGTTATGCCGCGAATATGTTGATGAAAGAAGATATTTTATTACTGATTGAACCTATCAACCATTTCGATATTCCTGGTTTCCATCTCACCGGAACTCAACAGGCGCTGAAACTGATTGACGATGTTGGTTGCTGCAATTTGAAAATACAGTATGACATTTATCACATGCAGCGGATGGAAGGTGAATTAACCAACACCATGACCCAATGGGCCGATAAAATTGGTCACCTGCAAATTGCCGATAATCCACATCGCGGCGAACCAGGGACCGGAGAAATTAATTACGAATATCTCTTTACGGTAATTGAAAATTCTGACTACAACGGTTGGGTTGGGTGTGAATATAAACCTCAAACCACCACGGAAGCTGGTTTACGCTGGATGGATCCGTACCGTTAAAACGTAACGCTGTTCAGGCAATGCTTTTTTAGGCCGCTAAGTCGGCAGGGGATCGTGTTGTCTGGATTCAGGAATAGCGACATTTAAAAAGAGGTTAATTATGAAACTGGGATTTATTGGCTTAGGCATTATGGGTACTCCGATGGCCATTAATCTGGCGCGTGCCGGTCATCAATTACATGTCACGACCATTGGACCGGTTGCTGATGAATTACTGTCACTCGGTGCCGTTAATGTCGACACCGCGCGCCAGGTAACGGACGCTGCCGACATCATTTTTATTATGGTGCCGGATACGCCGCACGTTGAAGAAGTTCTGTTTGGTGAAAATGGTTGTACCAAAGCCTTGCTGAAGGGCAAAACCATTGTTGATATGAGCTCCATTTCACCGATTGAAACTAAACGTTTCGCTCGTCAGGTGAATGAACTGGGTGGCGATTATCTCGATGCGCCAGTCTCCGGCGGTGAAATCGGCGCGCGTGAAGGGACGTTGTCAATTATGGTTGGCGGTGACGAAGCGGTATTTGAACGCGTGAAACCGCTGTTTGAACTGCTCGGTAAAAATATCACCCTCGTGGGCGGTAACGGCGACGGTCAAACCTGCAAAGTGGCAAACCAGATTATCGTGGCGCTCAATATTGAAGCGGTTTCTGAAGCCCTGCTATTTGCTTCAAAAGCCGGCGCGGACCCGGTACGTGTGCGCCAGGCGCTGATGGGCGGCTTTGCTTCCTCACGTATTCTGGAAGTTCACGGTGAGCGCATGATTAAACGCACCTTTAATCCGGGCTTCAAAATCGCTCTGCACCAGAAAGATCTCAACCTGGCACTGCAAAGTGCGAAAGCACTGGCGCTGAACCTGCCAAACACCGCGACCTGCCAGGAATTGTTTAATACCTGTGCGGCAAACGGTGGCAGCCAGTTAGATCACTCTGCATTAGTACAGGCGCTGGAATTAATGGCGAATCATAAACTGGCCTGATACCAGTAATAAAAAATGGCCGGTATCAGCAAATGAATCGGCCAGTAGTATTAAAAAAAGAAAGCAGCCAATGACGTTGCTTCAGAATTAAAAATAATATTTTTATTTTATTTGTTCCTCATAGCTAGATTAAAACAACGTTATTCGATACGTGAAATTAAGAGGGATTTATGGAACATCAGAGAAAACTATTCCAGCAACGCGGCTATAGCGAAGATCTATTGCCGAAAACGCAAAGCCAGCGGACCTGGAAAACATTTAACTATTTTACCTTATGGATGGGTTCGGTTCACAACGTTCCCAATTATGTGATGGTCGGCGGCTTTTTTATTCTCGGCTTGTCTACCTTTAGTATTATGCTGGCAATTATCCTTAGCGCCTTTTTTATTGCTGCGGTAATGGTATTAAACGGTGCGGCGGGCAGTAAATACGGCGTACCGTTTGCCATGATCCTGCGTGCTTCTTACGGCGTACGCGGCGCACTGTTTCCCGGATTATTAAGAGGTGGTATTGCTGCCATTATGTGGTTTGGCCTGCAATGTTACGCGGGGTCACTGGCCTGCTTGATCCTGATTGGCAAAATCTGGCCGGGATTTTTAACTCTCGGTAGTGATTTTACCCTGTTAGGGCTTTCTCTACCGGGCTTAATCACTTTCTTACTCTTCTGGCTGGTTAACGTTGGTATTGGTTTTGGCGGCGGCAAAGTTTTAAATAAATTCACCGCCATTCTTAACCCGTGCATCTATATCGTTTTCGGCGGCATGGCGATTTGGGCGATTTCGCTGGTTGGGATCGGTCCAATTCTCGACTACATTCCCAGTGGAGTGCAGAAAGCAGAAAACGGTGGCTTCCTGTTCCTGGTGGTGATAAACGCGGTGGTTGCGGTTTGGGCGGCACCGGCGGTGAGTGCATCTGACTTTACGCAAAACGCCCACTCTTTCCGTGAGCAGGCGCTGGGGCAAACGCTGGGTTTGGTCGTAGCTTATATTCTGTTTGCGGTCGCCGGGGTAAGTATTATTGCTGGCGCCAGTATTCATTACGGTGCTGATACCTGGAACGTGCTGGATATTGTTCAGCGTTGGGACAGCTTGTTCGCCTCATTCTTTGCGGTACTGGTTATTCTGATGACGACCATTTCCACTAACGCCACCGGTAATATTATTCCAGCCGGTTATCAGATTGCCGCCATTGCACCGACAAAACTGACCTATAAAAACGGCGTACTGATTGCCAGTATTATCAGTCTGCTGATCTGCCCGTGGAAATTAATGGAAAATCAGGACAGTATTTATCTGTTCCTCGATATTATCGGCGGGATGCTGGGTCCGGTAATTGGTGTAATGATGGCGCATTATTTTGTGGTGATGCGCGGACAAATTAATCTTGATGAACTGTATACCGCAGCAGGTGATTTCAAATATTACGATAACGGATTTAATCTCACGGCGTTCTCAGTAACTCTGGTAGCGGTTATTTTATCTCTCGGCGGTAAATTTATTCCGGTCATGGAACCGTTATCGCGTGTTTCATGGTTTGTCGGCGTTATCGTCGCCTTTGCGGCCTACGCTTTATTAAAAAAACGCACAGCAGTCGAAAAAACAGGAGAGCAAAAAGTCACAGGTTAATTAATCCCGATATTCAAAATTGAGTTAGAAAAACCAATCTGTATTTTACAAGGAGTTTGTTATGTCTTTTGATTTAATTATTAAAAACGGCACCGTCATTTTAGAAAACGAAGCTCGCGTTGTAGATATCGCCGTTAAAGGCGGAAAAATTGCCGCTATCGGTCAGGATCTGGGTGATGCAAAAGAAGTTATGGATGCGTCTGGCCTGGTGGTTTCTCCGGGCATGGTCGATGCGCACACCCATATTTCTGAACCGGGCCGTAGCCACTGGGAAGGTTATGAAACTGGTACTCGCGCAGCGGCAAAAGGCGGTATTACCACCATGATCGAAATGCCGCTCAACCAGCTGCCTGCAACGGTTGACCGCGCTTCTATTGAACTGAAGTTCGATGCTGCTAAAGGCAAGCTGACTATCGATGCGGCACAACTCGGTGGCCTGGTGTCTTACAACATCGACCGTCTGCACGAGCTGGATGAAGTGGGCGTTGTCGGCTTCAAATGCTTCGTTGCGACCTGTGGCGATCGCGGTATCGACAACGACTTCCGTGACGTCAATGACTGGCAGTTCTTCAAAGGCGCGCAGAAGCTGGGCGAACTGGGTCAGCCGGTGCTGGTGCACTGCGAAAACGCGCTGATCTGTGACGAACTGGGCGAAGAAGCGAAGCGTGAAGGCCGCGTAACCGCTCATGACTATGTGGCTTCGCGTCCGGTATTTACCGAAGTGGAAGCGATTCGCCGCGTGCTGTACCTGGCGAAAGTTGCTGGTTGCCGTCTGCACGTTTGCCACGTCAGCAGCCCGGAAGGTGTTGAGGAAGTCACTCGTGCACGTCAGGAAGGTCAGGACGTTACCTGTGAATCCTGCCCGCATTACTTTGTACTGGATACCGATCAGTTCGAAGAAATTGGCACCCTGGCGAAGTGTTCTCCGCCGATCCGCGATCTGGAAAACCAGAAAGGCATGTGGGAAAAACTGTTTAACGGTGAAATCGACTGCCTGGTTTCCGACCACTCTCCATGCCCGCCGGAAATGAAAGCAGGCAACATCATGAAAGCATGGGGCGGTATCGCCGGTCTGCAAAGCTGCATGGACGTGATGTTCGATGAAGCGGTACAGAAACGCGGTATGTCTCTGGCAATGTTCGGCAAATTAATGGCGACTAATGCAGCAGATATTTTCGGTCTGCAGCAAAAAGGCCGTATCGCCCCAGGAAAAGATGCCGACTTCGTCTTCATTCAGCCGAATAGCAGCTATGTTCTTACCAATGACGATCTGGAATATCGCCACAAAGTCAGCCCGTATGTTGGCCGTACCATTGGCGCGCGTATCACGAAAACCCTCTTACGTGGTGATGTGATTTACGACATCGAACAGGGCTTCCCTGTTGCGCCGAAAGGTCAATTTATCCTTAAACATCAGCAGTAATCTGGCCCCTGCAATGCCCGTCCTTGCGGCGGGCATTCTCCGGTTAAGGTGTGTTTATGTTCAATTTTGCAGTGAGCCGCGAAAGCCTGTTATCAGGATTTCAGTGGTTTTTCTTTATTTTTTGCAACACGGTTGTGGTTCCTCCTACGCTACTTTCTGCTTTTCAGTTGCCGCAAAGTAGCCTGCTTACGCTCACGCAATATGCTTTTCTCGCAACCGCGCTGGCCTGCTTCGCTCAGGCATTCTTCGGTCATCGTCGCGCTATTATGGAAGGGCCAGGTGGCCTGTGGTGGGGAACCATCCTCACGATTACTCTCGGCGAAGCCTCGCGCGGGACACCGATCAACGATATCGCTACCAGCCTGGCGGTGGGGATTGCGCTCTCTGGCGTGCTGACGATGTTGATTGGTTTTAGCGGATTAGGTCATCGCCTGGCACGGTTATTTACGCCGTCGGTGATGGTCCTGTTTATGTTGATGCTGGGCGCGCAACTGACCACTATCTTTTTCAAAGGTATGCTCGGGCTGCCGTTTGGCATAGCCGACCCAAATTTTAAAATTCAGTTACCGCCGTTCGCGCTCTCAGTCGCGGTGATGTGCCTGGTACTGGCGATGATTATCTTCCTGCCGCAACGTTTTGCCCGTTACGGCTTGCTGGTCGGTACCATAACCGGCTGGTTGTTGTGGTACTTTTGCTTTCCTTCTTCGCACTCGCTCTCCGGTGAGTTGCACTGGCAGTGGTTCCCACTCGGCAGCGGCGGTACTTTGTCGCCGGGGATTATTCTGACGGCGGTGATTACAGGTCTGGTAAATATCAGCAATACCTACGGTGCGATTCGGGGCACGGATGTTTTTTATCCGCAACAGGGCGCGGGGAATACGCGTTATCGTCGCAGCTTTGTGGCGACCGGATTTATGACGCTGATAACCGTACCGCTGGCGGTAATTCCATTTTCACCGTTTGTTTCATCCATTGGTTTATTAACCCAGACTGGCGATTACACGCGGCGTTCGTTTATTTATGGCAGCGTTATTTGCCTGCTGGTGGCGCTGGTTCCGGCACTCACGCGACTGTTTTGCAGTATCCCTTTACCCGTGAGTAGTGCGGTCATGCTGGTTTCTTATCTGCCTTTACTCTTTTCCGCGCTGGTGTTTAGCCAGCAAATAACGTTTACCGCTCGCAATATTTATCGACTCGCATTGCCGTTATTTGTCGGCATATTTTTAATGGCATTACCGCCTGTGTATCTGCAAGACCTTCCATTAACGCTTCGTCCTCTGCTCAGTAACGGCTTATTGGTCGGGATTTTACTGGCTGTTCTTATGGATAACCTTATTCCGTGGGAACGCATCGAATAATTTGTTGAAAAAGGATTGATAATGAAGATTGTCATTGCGCCAGACTCTTTTAAAGAGAGCTTAAGTGCAGAAAAATGTTGTCAGGCAATTAAAGCCGGGTTTTCGACCCTCTTTCCCGATGCGAACTATATCTGTTTGCCGATAGCGGATGGCGGCGAAGGGACGGTGGATGCGATGGTCGCCGCGACGGGCGGTAACATCGTGAAGCTTGAAGTCTGCGGGCCGATGGGCGAAAAAGTGAATGCTTTTTATGGCCTTACCGGGGACGGGAAAACAGCGGTGATTGAGATGGCGGCAGCAAGCGGCCTGATGCTGGTCGCGCCTGAAAAGCGTAATCCGTTGCTGGCCTCCAGTTTTGGTACGGGGGAGTTAATTCGCCATGCGCTGGATAACGGCATTCGCCATATTATTCTCGGCATTGGTGGTAGCGCGACGGTCGACGGCGGTATGGGCATGGCGCAGGCGCTTGGTGTGCGTTTCCTTGATGCCGACGGTCAGGTGCTGGCGGCTAACGGCGGCAATTTAACACGCGTGGCAAGCATTGAAATGGAGGAATGCGATCCGCGTCTGGCGAACTGCCATATTGAAGTAGCATGTGACGTTGATAACCCGCTTGTAGGGCCACGCGGCGCGGCGGCGGTGTTTGGCCCGCAAAAAGGGGCAACGCCGGAAATGGTCGAAGAGCTGGAGCAGGGGCTGCAAAATTACGCCCGTGTTTTACAACAGCAAACTGAAATCAACGTCTGCCAGATGGCGGGCGGTGGCGCGGCGGGCGGTATGGGCATTGCGGCGGCGGTATTCCTCAATGCGGATATTAAACCGGGCATTGAGATTGTGTTGAATGCGGTCAATCTTGCGCAGGCAGTGCAGGGTGCAGCGCTGGTGATCACCGGGGAAGGGCGCATCGACTCGCAAACGGCGGGCGGTAAAGCGCCGCTGGGCGTGGCGTCTGTGGCGAAGCAGTTTAATGTCCCGGTGATTGGGATTGCAGGCGTATTGGGCGATGGCGTGGAAGTGGTGCACCAGTACGGCATTGATGCGGTATTCAGCATTTTGCCACGTCTGGCACCTTTAGCCGAAGTGCTCGCCAGCGGTGAAACCAATCTCTTCCACAGTGCGCGAAATATTGCCTGCGCCATTAAAATAGGTCAGGGAATTAAACTCTGATTATTACCATTAGAGCGGATGCGGTTTATATCGCATCTGCTTCAGATTGCTGACAACGTGCGTGTTGTGTATGCCGGATCCATCCCGAAAATTATCATGTAGGCCTGATAAGCGAAGCGCATCAGGCAATGTTGCAAAAAAAGCCACGGTATAAACCGTGGCAAAATCCAACATAGCTAAAAATAATCAGGCGAGTGGTATGACTTAAATCTCTACGTCGCGGTTGCAATCTTTCGAGTAAATATAGCTGAATGCTTCACCACGCCCTACGCCATAACCAGCCTGTAAAGAATAAGCGCCCATAAAGATGTAATCGCCTTTTTTCACCGGGATCCAGTTATTGTCGAGGTTATAAACCCCCTGACCGGAAAGAATATAGGCACCGTGTTCCTGAACGTGTGTTTCGATATAACCGTGGCTGGCACCTGGCGCAAAAGAGAGGATATGCATGTTCATATCAAAACCTAACTCTTTGGGCAGGAAATCCAGCAGGATCACATCATCCATACCTTCATAATGAATGCGTTCCAGTTCGCTGGCATTGCCAGAAACCAGCCACGGCGCATGACCTTCTACCGGAACATAGCGACGCTTATATAAAAAGATTTGGCTGTCTTCGGCCTGGGCGTTAACAAACGTCATTAAGGTGCCAGGCGGGCAATAAAGATAGCCACCTTCGCTTAAGGCAAATGTTTTCCCTTCGGCTTTGGCAGTGACATTTCCAGAGATCACATACAGGAACGTTTCAATACCTTCGCCACCGAAGCCCTGTTGGTTGCCGCCGTTTTGATGCAGTGTGACCAGATAATCAACAAAAGAGGCACCCAGCTTTGGCGTGGAGAGGATTGTCGCGTCACAATTTTCAAAGCCCGGAATAATATTTTTTACCAGACCATCCGGGGTTAACAGCGCGAAATTACCGTGTTTCACAATTGCACGGTTAGCCAGTAAATCATCGCGGTAACCGGTGACGTTATTTAAATATCCCATTTATGACTCCTTATTTCTGCCAGGCAAGTTGATAAAGCATGAGTGCCAACGTTTTGACCCCTTCGGCAAGGTCGTTAATATTGGTGCGTTCCGCCGGGTTATGGCTGATCCCGTTAATGCTGGGGATAAAAATCATGCAGGTTGGTACGCGAGGCGCGAAAATTTGCGCGTCGTGCCCGGCACCACTGTGCATCACCCGGTAATTCAGTTTTTCGCTTTCACACAATTCTGTCAGGGGGGCGACCAGCTCCTTGTTCATCGGCACGGGTTCTTCGTCCATCCATAAATCGATATCAATACCAATGTCCATTTCATCGCAAATCGCCCGCATGTCGTTTTCTAACTGTTGGGTGAAATCGCGCAGCACGGCGGCGTCGGTATGACGACAATCAATGGTGAACGTGGTTTTCCCCGGCACTACATTCACCGTATTCGGGCGCGGCTCTACTTTGCCAAAAGTCAGCACCAGCGGGTCGCCCATCTTTTTCGCTTTTTCGACCGACTGATGGCAAATGCGACTGAAAGCGTAAACCGTATCACGACGATAGCCCATCGGCGTGGTGCCTGCATGGTTTGATTCGCCGTTCAGCGTCACCGTATAGCGACGTTGCCCGACAATTGCATTCACCACGCCAATTGACTGCCCATTACTTTCCAGCACACAGCCCTGTTCAATATGCAATTCGACAAAGGCTTTAATATCCTGACGCGGAGTTAGTGGGGCGTTCGGCAGAGTAAATCCGCAAGCCTTCATCGCATCGACAAAGCCATTTCCTTTGGCATCACAGATATTCCGCACGTCGTCAGGATTCGCCAGGCCAAAAATATTTTTACTGCCCCAGAAGACATACGGGAAGCGGCTGCCTTCTTCTTCTGCCATCGCCACCACTTCGACCGTACGTAGCGGCGCGCCGTATTGCGTTTTCAGCCAGTCAATTGCCAGCCACGCCGCCAGCGCGCCGAATTGCCCGTCGAGGTTACCGCCGTTGACCACGGTATCGATATGCGAACCGCTCAGAATCACTTCCTGTGGATATTCGGTGCCATTCAGGCGACCGTATAAATTCCCTACTTCATCGAAACGTGTTTCCAGCCCACTTGCTGCCATTCTTTTTTTAAATTGCTGCTGGGTTTCCAGCCATTCCGGCGAATAAAGTAGACGGGTCATCCCACCCGTTGGGTCAGCGCCAAAAGAGGAAAGCCAGGGCAGCGTTTCTTCTATAGCTTGACGGAAATGTGTAATCATAAGAAAGTCCTGTCTCAATAATTATTGCGCAAAGGGATTTTTCGTTTCGTATGACGTGTTATAAAGCGCGTCGGCAATTAAATACTGGTAAATATCATCAACAATTTCGATGCCTTCGACGGCGGCTTTGCGTTGTTTAATATCCTGATCCTGTCCGGGATAATAAACCTGATTAAAACCGGGCGCGGGGGTAATGGCATTTAATTCGCGCATGGTCTGGCTAAGATGTTGACGGAATAATTCGCTGGAGGAGAAAAAGTTCGGGTTAATAACTATATGTAATTGCCCCAAATTACGCCCGGCGTGTAAATCGTCATACATCGAACTAACCTGTCGCCCGAACGGTAAGCCGAGTAACACGCCTGAGAGGACGTCAATCATCATCATCAGGCCATACCCTTTCGGCCCAGCGGCGGGGAGCAGAGCATGTACCGCGAACGGATCGGTTGTTGGTGCACCGTTTTTATCGACCGCCCAGGTGTCCGGGATAGACATATTACGCGAGCGGGCGTCGAGCACTTTTCCCCATGCCTGTACGGTAGTCGCCATATCAAAGGTAAGGATCTCGTCGCCTTCTCCCGGTGCGGCAAAGGCCAGTGGGTTAGTACCGTAGTAAATTTCCGCGCCGCCAAACGGCACCACCATTGGATCGGACTGGCACATCGAAATGCCAATTAATCCGGCGCGAGCTGCCTGCTGCACAAAATAAGAGATTGCGCCGCTGTGACCCATCCGGCTGATGCCGACCACCGCAACGCCATTTTGCTGGGCGGTTTTGATGGCATGTTCCATACCCATTTTCGCCGCGACCTGCCCGGCGGCATTATCGGCATGTAAAATTGCCGAACATGGCCCGGTTTCTTCAAGACGAAACTCCGGTTCGCGGTTGGTGCCGCCTTTTGAAATGCGTTCGGCGTAGTATTCCACGCGCACCGCGCCATGAGAGTGGATCCCTCTGGCATCGGCATAAACCAATACTTCAGCCACGGTTGCAGCGTGCTCACGTTTTAACCCAGCCTGGCAGAGTTTATTCTCAATTAGCTGGTGGAGTGTTTCCCGACTGATTTTCATCTGTCTTCCTTTTTAACGACGGTGTGAAGCATGACTGCAATTAACATACAGGGAAAATATCTGGATTATGTGATCCAGACAGGCAAAAAAATATAGTTAGAATTTATTTGATAATCCGCTCGTTTTTAACCTGTTTTTTAAAACAACCATGCTTATTAAAAATAACGCGTAATTGCCTGGTGGTTATTTGAATTCTTTTGTTAATAATCCCTGTGTGATATTCATCACCTTATTTACCCGTTGTCATCGATACCGTAATCGCCACATTAACACTGCTCGTGCAATTGCCATGGGTGCAATTTTTAAGGAGTTGTTATGATCCACGCCTTTATTAAAAAAGGGTGTTTTCAGGATTCAGTCAGTTTAATGATTATTTCACGAAAACTCAGCGAATCAGAAAATGTTGATGATGTTTCCGTAATGATGGGTACGCCCGCCAATAAAGCGTTATTAGAGACTACAGGTTTCTGGCATGACGATTTTAATCACGCCACGCCGAACGATATTTGCGTGGCAATTCGTAGCGAAGCGACGGATGCGGGGATCGCGCAGGCGATTATGCAGCAGCTTGAAGAGGCGTTAAAACAACTGGCGGCAGGGGGCAGGCAGCAGCCAGGCGTTGACGCAGGTACGTCGCTGGGACAGTGCCTGTCAGAAATTACCCGATGCCAATCTGGCGCTGATTTCAGTGGCTGGTGAGTATGCGGCGGAGCTGGCAAACCAGGCGCTGGATCGCAACCTCAACGTGATGATGTTCTCCGATAACGTCACGCTGGAAGATGAAATCCAACTTAAAACCCGCGCGCGGGAAAAAGGCCTGCTGGTGATGGGGCCGGACTGCGGTACATCAATGATTGCCGCCACGCCGCTGGCTTTTGCCAACGTAATGCCGGAAGGCAACATTGGCGTCATTGGCGCTTCCGGTACCGGGATTCAGGAGCTGTGCTCACAGATTGCGCTGGCAGGGGAGGGAATTACTCACGCGATTGGCCTTGGCGGGCGCGACCTCAGCCGTGAAGTGGGCGGCATCAGTGCGCTGATGGCGCTGGAAATGCTCAGTGCAGACGAGAAAAGCGAAGTGCTGGCATTTGTTTCAAAACCACCTGCCGAAGCTGTGCGTCTGAAAATTGTTAATGCCATGAAAGCAACCGGCAAACCGACGGTGGCGCTGTTTTTAGGTTATACCCCGGCGGTGGCCCGCGACGAGAATGTCTGGTTTGCCTCCTCGCTGGATGATGCTGCGCGCCTGTCTTGTCTACTTTCTCGGGTCACGGCGCGACGTAATGCGCTAGCGCCTGCCAACAAAGGTTTTATTTGCGGTTTGTATACCGGCGGTACGCTGGCTGCCGAAGCGGCGGGATTACTTGCCGGACACCTTGGCGTGGCAGCCGACGATACCCATCAACATGGCATGATGCTGGATGCCGATGGACATCAGATCCTCGACCTGGGCGATGATTTTTACACCGTTGGGCGTCCCCATCCGATGATCGACCCGACCTTACGCAACCTGTTAATTGCCGATCTCGGTGCTAAACCACAAGTGCGCGTGTTGCTGCTTGATGTGGTGATTGGCTTTGGTGCGACCGCCGATCCTGCCGCCTCGCTGGTGAGCGCCTGGCAAAAAGCCTGTGCCGCGCGTTCAGACAGCCAACCGCTGTACGCCATTGCCACGGTGACAGGTACCGAACGTGACCCGCAATGCCGCTCGCAGCAAATCGCCACGCTGGAAGATGCGGGGATCGCAGTAGTCAGTTCGCTGCCGGAAGCCACCTTGCTGGCGGCGGCACTGATTCGTCCGCTTTCGCCTGCCACTCAGCAACACACACCGTCATTACTGGAAAACGTCGCCGTGATTAATGCCGGATTACGCAGTTTTGCGCTGGAGCTACAAAGTGCCAGCAAACCAGTAGTGCATTACCAATGGGCGCCAGTCGCTGGCGGCAATAAAAAACTGGCTCGTTTATTAGAACGTTTGCAATAAGGGGTTCCCATGTTTACATCAGTGGCGCAAGCCAATGCTGCGGTTATCGAACAAATTCGTCGCGCTCGTCCACACTGGCTGGATGTGCAACCGGCTTCTTCACTTATTAGCGAACTACACTCGGGCAAAACACTGCTTCACGCCGGGCCGCCAATGCGCTGGCAGGAGATGACCGGACCCATGAAAGGGGCGTGCGTGGGCGCATGTCTGTTCGAAGGCTGGACGAAAGAGGAAGCGCAGGCACTGGCGATGCTGGAGCAGGGGGAAGTGAACTTCATTCCTTGTCACCATGTGAATGCCGTCGGGCCAATGGGCGGCATTACTTCTGCCAGTATGCCGATGCTGGTGGTCGAGAACGTGACCGACGGCAACCGGGCGTACTGCAACCTCAACGAAGGTATCGGCAAAGTGATGCGTTTTGGCGCTTACGGCGAAGATGTCCTGACTCGCCATCGCTGGATGCGCGATGTGTTAATGCCAGTATTAAGCGCGGCGCTGGGGCGCATGGAGCGCGGTATCGATCTCACCGCGATGATGGCGCAGGGTATTACCATGGGCGATGAGTTCCATCAACGCAATATTGCTTCCTCAGCACTGTTAATGCGCGCGCTGGCCCCACAAATTGCTCGCCTCAATCACGATAAACAGCACATCGCCGAAGTGATGGATTTCCTCAGCGTGACCGATCAGTTCTTCCTCAACCTCGCGATGGCTTACTGCAAGGCGGCGATGGATGCAGGCGCGGTGATTCGTGCGGGCAGTATCGTTACGGCTATGACCCGCAACGGCAATATGTTCGGGATTCGGGTAAGCGGGCTGGGCGATCGCTGGTTTACTGCGCCTGTAAACACTCCACAAGGTCTGTTTTTCACCGGCTTCTCGCAGGAGCAGGCGAACCCGGATATGGGCGATAGCGCGATTACCGAAACCTTTGGTATCGGAGGTGCCGCAATGATCGCCGCACCTGGCGTAACGCGCTTTGTCGGTGCGGGTGGCATGGAAGCTGCCAGAACGGTATCTGAAGAGATGGCGGAAATCTTCCTTGAGCGCAATATGCAGTTGCAGATCCCCGGCTGGGATTTCCAGGGCGCATGCCTGGGGCTGGATATTCGTCGCGTGGTAGAAACCGGCATTACGCCACTCATCAATACCGGAATCGCCCATAAAGAGGCGGGGATCGGGCAGATTGGCGCAGGCACCGTGCGGGCACCGCTGGCGTGCTTTGAACAGGCGCTGGAAGCACTGGCTGAAAGTATGGGGATTGGTTGAGGAACGCGCAATGACGATCATCCATCCTCTGCTTGCCAGCCGTAGCGCACCGAATTATCGCCAGTCCTGGCGGTTAGCGGGAGTGTGGCGGCGGGCGATTAACCTGATGACGGAAAGCGGCGAACTGTTAACGCTGCATCGTCAGGGTAGTGGTTTCGGCCCCGGAGGATGGGTGCTTCGCCGCGCGCAATTCGATGCGTTATGCGGTGGATTATGCGGCAATGAACGACCGCAGGTTGTGGCACAAGGGATTCGCCTCGGGCGTTTCACGGTTAAACAGCCACAGCGTTATTGTTTGCTGCGTATTACACCGCCTGCGCATCCTCAACCGCTTGCAGCTGCATGGATGCAACGCGCGGAGGAAACTGGGCTTTTCGGGCCACTGGCGTTGGCGGCAAGCGATCCGCTGCCTGCTGAATTACGCCAGTTTCGCCACTGTTTTCAGACCGCGCTCAATGGTGTTAAGACCGACTGGCGGCACTGGCTGGGTAAAGGTCCCGGATTAACGCCAAGTCATGATGACACGCTAACGGGAATGCTGCTGGCGGCCTGGTATTATGGCGCTTTAGATGCGCGCTCCGGTCGCCCGTTTTTGCCTGTTCCGACAATCTTCAACTCGTTACCACAGCGGTGAGCGTCAGTTATTTACGTTATGCCGCGCAAGGATATTTCACCTCGCCACTCCTGCACTTTGTTCATGCTCTGAGTTGCCCGAAACGTACCGCTGCGGCGATTGATTCGCTGCTGGCGCTGGGGCATACGTCAGGGGCAGATACGCTGCTGGGGTTCTGGCTTGGTCAACAATTATTACAAGGAAAACCATGAAAACACTGGTTGTAGCTCTTGGGGGCAACGCCTTACTCCAGCGCGGTGAGGCACTGACGGCAGAAAATCAATATCGCAATATTGCCAGTGCTGTACCCGCGCTGGCGCGCTTGGCCCGTTCTTATCGGCTGGCGATTGTTCACGGCAACGGGCCGCAGGTGGGGCTGCTGGCATTGCAGAATCTGGCGTGGAAAGAGGTAGAACCGTATCCGCTGGATGTGCTGGTGGCGGAAAGCCAGGGGATGATTGGCTATATGCTGGCGCAGAGTTTGAGCGCACAGCCGCAGATGCCGCCTGTCACGACGGTGCTGACGCGCATTGAAGTTTCGCCTGATGATCCGGCGTTTCTGCAGCCAGAGAAATTTATTGGTCCGGTTTATCAGCCAGAAGAACAAGAGTCGCTGGAAGCGGCTTACGGCTGGCAGATGAAACGTGATGGTAAATACTTGCGCCGGGTGGTGGCGTCTCCGCAACCGCGTAAAATTCTCGACAGCGAAGCCATCGAGTTGTTGCTCAAAGAGGGGCATGTGGTGATTTGCAGTGGCGGCGGCGGTGTGCCTGTGACGGAAGACGGGGCAGGGAATGAAGCGGTGATTGATAAAGATCTCGCCGCTGCGTTGCTTGCTGAGCAGATTAACGCCGATGGACTGGTGATCCTCACTGATGCCGACGCGGTTTATGAAAACTGGGGAACGCCGCAGCAACGCGCCATTCGCCGTGCCACACCGGATGAGTTAGCGCCATTTGCCAAAGCCGATGGTTCGATGGGGCCGAAGGTAACGGCGGTGAGTGGTTATGTCAGAAGCCGTGGTAAACCCGCGTGGATTGGGGCGTTATCGCGGATTGAAGAGACGCTGGCGGGCGAAGCGGGGACCTGTATTTCGCTGTAGTCGTAGGCATTAGACATTTGTGCCTGATTCGATGCTGATTATCCGACCTGGAAATATCATCACTTCCGCAGGCCGGATAAGGCGTTCACGCCGCATCCGGCAATCGGCGCACCATGCCTGATGCGACGCTTGCCGCGTCTTATCAGGCCTACAATGGGTACCGGATCGGTAGGTCGGATAAGGCGTTCACGCCGCATCCGGCAAGAATATGAGCACCAGGTTAACTGAACTTACTCTGCGCCCAAATCACGCCGCTGGCATACTCTGGCGGCAGCAGCGGGATTAAGGCTTCCAGCGTTGCGGTCAGACGCGATGTGTCGCTGTCGGTCAAATTCAGATGCCCCACTTTACGCCCCGGACGGACTTCTTTGTCGTACCAGTGCAGATGCACCAGCGGCAGTTTCAGCCAGTCATAATTCACATCGCTACCAATCAGGTTGATCATCACCGACGGACTATTCACTACTGGTTGCGGTAACGGCAGATCGGTAATCGCCCGCAGATGCAGCTCAAACTGGCTGATGCTGGCACCGTTTTGTGTCCAGTGACCGCTGTTATGCACACGCGGAGCCAGTTCGTTGATCAACAGACCTTGCGGGGTGACAAAACACTCCATCGCCATCACGCCCACATAGCCCAGCTCCTGCATAATCGCCGACAGCATCTCTTCGGCTTGCGCTTGCTGCTGCGCATTGGCCTGCGGGAAAGCGACGCTTGTGCGCAAAATACCGTCCTGATGCAGGTTATGTGTCAGCGGATAAAACACGGTGCTGCCATCAAAGCCGCGCGCGCCAACCAGCGATACTTCGCCAGAGAAGTTAATGCCTTGCTCGACAATACATTCACCGTAACATTCAGCCGGTAACTGTTCGGTTTCATCGGCGCGTAAACGCCATTGACCGCGACCGTCATAGCCACCAGTGCGACGCTTAACAATCGCCAGTTCACCTAAACGCTCAAACACCGCAGGCCACTCGCTGCGATCGGCAAGTAACTGCCACGGCGCGGTCGGCAGGTGGAGCTTGTCGAAAAGCTGCTTCTGAGTCAGACGGTCGAGCAATAATCGGGAACACATCGCGGTTCACAAAGGCCGGATGGCGCGCCAGCTCGCGGGTTAATGCGGTTTCCGGCCAGCGTTCGATCTCAGCGGTAATCACGCTTTGTTGAAAAGGCACCGCCGCCGGTTCAGCGTCCAGCCCGACCGGCCAGACAGCAATGCCTAACGGTTCGCCTGCCTGACGCAACATACGGCCTAACTGCCCGTTCCCGAGCACGCAAACCTGTTTCATGCCGCACCTCGCGGGTCCGGGTTTTCCAGCACTTCGTCGGTCTGGGCTTTGCGCCAGTCATTCAGACGCTGGTGTAGCTCTTTATCGTGAGTCGCAAGAATTTGTGCTGCCAGTAACGCCGCGTTTGCCGCGCCAGCTTTACCAATCGCCAGTGTACCCACCGGAATGCCGCGCGGCATTTGTACGATGGAGTAGAGGCTATCGACACCGCTCAGTGCGGCGCTCTGTACTGGCACGCCCAGCACTGGCACCAGCGTTTTGGCGGCAATCATGCCTGGCAGGTGCGCTGCGCCGCCTGCGCCCGCAATAATCACCTGATAACCGTTCTCTTCGGCGCTTTCGGCGAAGCTGAACAGTTTATCGGGGGTGCGGTGAGCAGAAACCACTTCAACGTGGTGCGGGACATTCAGGATTTCGAAGATTTCGGCGGCGAACTGCATGGTAGCCCAGTCGCTTTTGGACCCCATCACGATGGCGACACGCGCCGGATTATTGCGGGAAGACATGCGTCTTAAAACTCCTGTGGTGCACAACTCTCGGCTTTAGAGGGCACAGAGAATAGCACGGAAAGAGAGCAAGGAAAACGGTTGCGTAGCTGTGAAATCAGCAAAGCTGCGGGTTTTTTAAAACGGAAAATGGATCAGCTCAACGTCATCCGCCGTGACTTTCACCATTGAACCTTCAGTATGCCAGGCTCCCAGCACGACGCGGAAACCAGGTTGCTGGTTGGCGATAAGTTCATGTACCGCCGGGCGATGGGTATGCCCGTGGATCAGCCATTGCACCTGATGTTTTTCCATCGCACTGACCACCGCGTTTTGGTTAACGTCCATGATCGCCAGCGATTTACTGCTGTTGGCTTCTTTACTGTTCGCGCGCATTCGCGCGGCAATGCGTTTGCGCACAAACAACGGCAGGGCGAGGAATAGCGTTTGCAACCAGGGTTTGTGGACTTTGGCGCGAAAAGCTTGATAACCCACATCGTCAGTGCACAGCGTGTCGCCATGCATAATCAACACCCGACGACCATAAAGTTCGAGCACCTTTTCTTCCGGCAATAACGTCATGCCACTTTCACGGGCAAAGCGTTTGCCGAGCAGAAAATCACGGTTGCCATGAATGAAATAACAGGGAACGCCGGAATCGGACACCGCTTTGATCGCTGCGGCCATCTGGCGATGAAACGGGCTGGGATCGTCGTCGCCAATCCAGGCTTCAAACAGATCGCCAAGAATATACAGCGCGTCGGCGTTGCGGGCTTCTCCCGCTAAAAAACGCAGAAAACCGGCGGTGATCGCCGGTTCTTCCACGCAGAGATGAAGATCTGCAATAAAGAGTGTCGCCACGATTACTCGCTAACGGTCACGCTTTCAATGATAACGTCTTCTTTTGGCACGTCCTGGTGCATACCGCTACGACCGGTAGCGACACCTTTGATTTTGTCGACTACGTCCATGCCTTCAACCACTTCAGCAAACACGCAGTAACCCCAACCTTGCAGCTCTCGCCGGAGAAGTTCAGGAAGTCGTTATCAACCACGTTGATGAAGAACTGGGCAGTTGCAGAGTGCGGTGCCTGAGTACGGGCCATTGCCAGCGTACCACGGGTGTTTTTCAGACCGTTGTTGGCTTCGTTTTTGATCGGCTCTTTGGTGGCTTTTTGTTTCATGCCCGGCTCAAAACCGCCGCCCTGAATCATAAAACCGTTGATAACACGGTGGAAAATGGTGTTGTTGTAAAAACCTTCGCGGCAGTAGTCCAGGAAGTTTTTAACTGTTTCAGGTGCTTTATCGTCAAAAGTTTTGATGACAATATCGCCGTGATTGGTGTGGAAAGTAACCATTTTTGCATCCTGTTCCGTTTGATTGGTGCTTCAACCCTGTTCGGGTCATATATAGGGTGGTGTTATAGCATAACCGCACGATCGGATCATCTCGCAATGTATGCTGATTCGCGCGGGAAATATGGGTATTATACGCAACTCAATTACCCACACATGTCTAAACGGAATCTTCGATGCTAAAAATCTTCAATACTCTGACACGCCAAAAAGAGGAATTTAAGCCTATTCACGCCGGGGAAGTCGGCATGTACGTGTGTGGAATCACCGTTTACGATCTCTGTCATATCGGTCACGGGCGTACCTTTGTTGCTTTTGACGTGGTTGCGCGCTATCTGCGTTTCCTCGGCTATAAGCTGAAGTATGTGCGCAACATTACCGATATCGACGACAAAATCATCAAACGCGCCAATGAAAATGGCGAAAGCTTTGTAGCGCTGGTGGATCGCATGATCGCCGAAATGCACAAAGATTTTGATGCTTTGAACATTCTACGCCCGGATATGGAGCCGCGCGCGACGCACCATATCGCAGAAATTATTGAACTCACGGAACAACTGATCGCCAAAGGTCACGCTTATGTGGCGGACAACGGCGACGTGATGTTCGACGTCCCGACCGATCCGACTTATGGCGTGCTGTCGCGTCAGGATCTCGACCAGCTGCAGGCAGGCGCGCGCGTTGACGTGGTCGACGACAAACGCAACCCGATGGACTTCGTTCTGTGGAAGATGTCGAAAGAGGGCGAACCGAGCTGGCCGTCTCCGTGGGGCGCGGGCCGTCCAGGCTGGCACATTGAATGTTCGGCAATGAACTGCAAGCAGCTGGGTAACCACTTTGATATCCACGGCGGCGGTTCTGACCTGATGTTCCCGCACCACGAGAACGAAATTGCCCAGTCCACCTGTGCGCACGATGGCCAGTATGTGAACTACTGGATGCATTCCGGTATGGTGATGGTTGACCGCGAGAAGATGTCTAAATCGCTGGGTAACTTCTTCACCGTGCGTGATGTGCTGAAATACTACGATGCGGAAACTGTGCGTTACTTCCTGATGTCGGGTCACTATCGCAGTCAGTTGAACTACAGCGAAGAGAACCTGAAGCAGGCGCGTGCGGCGCTGGAGCGTCTCTACACTGCGCTGCGCGGCACAGACAAAACCGTTGCGCCTGCCGGTGGTGAAGCGTTTGAAGCGCGCTTTATTGAAGCGATGGACGATGATTTCAACACCCCGGAAGCCTATTCCGTACTGTTTGATATGGCGCGTGAAGTAAACCGTCTGAAAGCAGAAGATATGGCAGCGGCGAATGCAATGGCGTCTCACCTGCGTAAACTTTCCGCTGTATTGGGCCTGCTGGAGCAAGAACCGGAAGCGTTCCTGCAAAGCGGCGCGCAGGCAGACGACAGCGAAGTAGCTGAGATTGAAGCGTTAATTCAACAGCGTCTGGATGCCCGTAAAGCCAAAGACTGGGCGGCGGCAGATGCGGCGCGTGACCGTCTTAACGAGATGGGGATCGTGCTGGAAGATGGCCCGCAAGGGACCACCTGGCGTCGTAAGTAATTGCTCTATTGCCGGATGCGAGTTCTCGCATCCGGTTATCGCCTGCGCCACCACAACATTCCCATCAGCACCATCCCCGGCAACCATACCCACATCAATTCAGAAATTATCACCTGATGCCCGTACGGTGTGGTGTAACGAGACAACGCAAACGGCGCGACTTTAATCACCTGCCAGGGCGCGAAAAAGCGTTCATCTGACCACGGCCACAGCCAGCCAACGCCTTTACCGCCAGTGGTTACCGAATCCAGCAAGCTGTGCGATAGCAATGATACGGTTAAAAACAGCCAGCAGCGAATCAGCCCAGCCCTGAACCATCGACGCCCAATCAGTACGCATAACAGCGGGACAACAAACGCAAACACCAGCGAATGGGTAAACCCGCGATGACCAAAAACATTGCCGTAAGCAACGCCAAATTTAAACGACAATACATCGGCATCGGGCAGCATCGCCAGGACGATTCCGGCAAATAACAGACGCGGCGGGATGATTTTCGAACCCAACCCTAAACCAATGCATAGGGGAACGGCGGCGTGCGTAATAACGGTTGGCATGATGGTCGCTTCGGCAAAATGTCGATGCTATCAGCATGGCTGAACGGGGCGTAGAGGGTAAAAGTCTGAAAAGAGAACCGGCCTGTTGATACAGGCCGGGAAAGGGATCAGGCAACAACCTGTACGCTGTGACCTGCAAAACTCACTGTCTGACCGGCGACGATTTTGCAGCGTTTGCGCGTTTCAACCGCACCGTCGACTTTCACCTGGCCTTCGGCTATCGCGATTTTCGCCTGCGCGCCGCTTTCGCTCCAGCCTTCCAGTTTCAGCAAGTCGCACAGCTCAACGTGCGGATGTTTACCTAAAGAAAATGTCGCCATGTTACTCACCCTGTGGATCATGATATTCAACGCACGCCTGTAGCGTGTTTTCAATCAGCGTGGCAACCGTCATCGGGCCAACGCCGCCCGGAACAGGCGTAATGTATGAGGCGCGTTTAGCCGCGTCTTCAAACACGACGTCGCCCACAACTTTGCCATTTTCCAGACGGTTGATGCCGACATCAATCACAATTGCGCCTTCTTTGATCCAGTCACCAGGAATAAAGCCTGGCTTACCGACGGCGACGATCAACAGATCGGCGTTTTCTACATGATGACGCAGATTTTTAGTGAAGCGGTGAGTCACGGTGGTGGTGCAACCTGCGAGCAACAGTTCCATGCTCATCGGGCGGCCAACGATATTCGATGCGCCAATCACCACGGCGTTGAGGCCGAAGGTATCAATGTTGTAACGCTCAAGCAGCGTGACGATGCCGCGCGGGGTGCAAGGACGCAGACGCGGCGCACGCTGGCACAGACGACCGACGTTGTAAGGATGGAAACCGTCCACGTCTTTGTCAGGATGAATACGTTCCAGCACTTTGACGTTATCAATACCCGCCGGTAATGGCAGTTGTACCAGAATGCCATCGATGGTGTTGTCGGCATTCAGTACATCGATAAGCTCCAGCAGCTCTGCTTCGCTGGTGGTTTCCGGAAGGTCGTATGAGCGGGAGATGAATCCCACCTCTTCGCAAGCTTTGCGTTTGCTTGCGACATAAATTTGCGATGCAGGGTTGCTACCCACCAGCACAACGGCCAGTCCTGGCGCCCGCAGTCCGGCTGCAATACGCGCCTGAACTTTTTGAGCAACCTCAGAGCGCACCTGCTGCGCAATCGTTTTACCATCTATAATCTTTGCTGCCATCAGAGAGAGGATTCCATCTGTTACGTAGGTCGAAGGGGATGCGCCTATTTTGTCAGAAGCGGGGCGCGCTGTCAGGTTTCGTTTTCTGGACTATCTGTAATCCGCTGTTTTTTGGGCAACAGCGCGTTGCTGGTTTGATAGTTACCCGGCTCATATAAACGCACAATTTTTCGTAACGTAAGAAAATAGTACTCTTTATAAATGAAAAACAGGTTTACCTGTTCCAGACTGAGGGAGGATATGTGTTTCCTTGCTTTCATGGTGAGATAAATAGACATCGCCGTACACTTGTTCAGCAACCGGTTCAAAAGCCATTGACTCAGCAAGGGTTGACCGTATAATTCACGCGATTACAGCATCTCGCGGTGTAATGCGCCCTTAGCTCAGTTGGATAGAGCAACGACCTTCTAAGTCGTGGGCCGCAGGTTCGAATCCTGCAGGGCGCGCCATTACAATTCAATCAGTTACGCCTTCTTTATATCCTCCATAATTCCAGAGTGGGACATATTTGGGACATTATCACCAAAAATGTCGTCTATTTTCCTCGCGTGCTCTGTCAAATGATTAGGCGCAAGGTGAGCATATCTACGAACCATTTCTATGGACTCCCATCCGCCCATTTCCTGAAGCACTGATAATGGGACGCCTGACTGAATCAGCCAGCTTGCCCAGGTGTGTCTGAGGTCATGGAAACGGAAATCTTCAATTCCTGCACGACGACAAGCTGATAGCCATGATGTCTTGCTGTCGATGCGCATCTTCCTGACCGCAGGCGTTGATGTTCCATCTGCTCGCTTAGCCGCCTTGGTATGTACAAACACCCATTTGTGATGCTTGCCTATTTGATCACGCAACACTTTACAGGCGGTATCGTTCAGCGCCACACCAATGGCGCGGTTTGATTTGCTCTCTTCTGGATTCACCCAGGCAACTCGTCGCTGCATGTCGATTTGTTGCCATTCCAGATTTATGATGTTCGACTTTCTCAGACCAGTTGCCAGCGCAAACTTGACGACAGATTTCAGTGGTTCGGGGCACTCATCAATAAGGCGTTTTTGCTTCCTCCTTTTCCAGCCATCTGACTCGCTTGTTTCTGACCGCTGGTATCTTGATGACAGGCGCTTTTTCCAGCCACTTCCAGTCGCGTTCTGCAGCACGGAGAATGGCCTTTATCATGGCAAGATGCTTTGCCTTTGTCTGAGTTGATACTGGCTTTGGTTCATAAACAGGCGGTTCTTTACCTTTCCTGATGGCGGCCTGAACTTTCTGTTTCCATATTTCTTTCGTCTTTCTGTTATGCATTCTGCTTACAGCAGAGTAAATCTTTGCCTCCGAGATATCTTTAAGCCTTATACCCTCAAAATGTTCAAGCCAGAACTCAATCCGGCTTTTATCTGAATCGAGAGATTTTTTATCAGCTTTTTCCTCAAGCCATCTTAGGCAGGCCTCTTCAAAAGTGACATCAGGTAAATCCCCTAGCTTTTCTACTCGCCAGAGTTCTGCTTTTCGCTTGTCGTGCAACTCCTGAGCTTGCCGCTTGTCCTTTGTGCCAAGAGATTCCTTAATTCGTTTCCCGCCCGGGAGCGAGTACGAGGCATACCATATTTCATTTCTGCGGAAGAGTGACATTTTCTTTCCTCTGTTATGCCATCACCCGCGCTCACCTGGACAGTATGCAGCGGAGACTGAAGCGCCGCAATGCAGGCTTGCCGTGTTGTGAGGTAAGGAGATTTTGGTTTAGTGGGATCTTTGCGTGTTGCCTGTAGGCGGCCTGTTCGTATCCAGTTGGTAGCGGTAGGTCTGGATATCTTGAGAAACTGACAGGCCTCATCGAGTGTGAGGCTGTATGATTCCATGGTTACCTCTGCTTTTTGAACGCATGTCACGTAACTTCTTAATGTGTTCTGCCGTTTCGATCTCTTCTGCTATCCGATCTGCATCAGCTTTATTCACAGGTTCAAAGTCATGATTAAAGCGGAACATGCTGGCGATACATGTTCTGCCTTTTCGGATGTAGTGAACTTTGTTGTGGGTAGAACGCAGGATTTTGCAGGGAGTGCCGTGGTGGTCGACGTACCAGGTGTTAGGAAAAATGATTCTGAACATTTTTACACCTCAGTTGGACGATGTTGAAATTTGCTGCTTTGAGGCCATCACAATCCCCATTGTTTGTTCTTAAGTTCGATCTCCTCCTGGCAACTTGCACAAGTCCGACAACCCTGAACGGCCAGGCGTCTTCGTTCATCTATGGGATCGCCACACTCACAACAATGAGTGGCAGATATAGCCTGGTGGTTCAGACGACGCATTTTTATTGCTGTATTGCGCTGTAATTCTTCAATTTCTGATGCTGAATCAATGATGTCTGCCATCTTTCATTAATCCCTGAATTGTTGGTTAATACGCTTGAGGGTGAATGCGAATAATAAAAAAGGAGCCTGTAGCTCCCTGATGATTTTGCTTTTCATGTTCATCGCTCCTTAAAGACGCCGTTTAACATGCCGATCGCCAGGCTTAAATGAGTCGGTGTGAATCCCATCAGCGTTACCGTTTCGCGGTGCTTCTTCAGTACGCTACGGCAAATGTCATCGACGTTTTTATCCGGAAACTGCTGTCTGGCTTTTTTGATTTCAGAATTAGCCTGACGGGCAATGCTGCGAAGGGCGTTTTCCTGCTGAGGTGTCATTGAACAAGTCCCATGTCGGCAAGCATAAGCACACAGAATATGAAGCCCGCTGCCAGAAAAATGTATTCCGTGGTTGTCATGCAGCCTCCCGACGGGCAAGAATCCTTGAGCCGAACGCCATCAACTCTCCACGATCAACGGTCGTAAAGTGGCAGTGTGTACGGGGGTATGGGTGCCAGATAATGAGCATCGAGCCTTTATTATTTCCACTGACGGGTTTCCCGGTGAGTGGGTTAATAAATGCCAGTCGTCCTGCCGTGATGAATCTGACCTCACTGGCGGTTTGTATCGCTTCATGAAACCATCCGACAGATGTGTCAGCAGGCAATAACATTACACATCCCACACTACTGAATTTGTTTTCAGTGGCTGCCTTTTTCACAAAAGGGGAAATATTGCTGTATGGTGGATTCAACCAGACATAACCAGAGGCATATCCCATTGCTTCAGGCCATGAAGTGGTTAATGTGTTCTGCTCCTGTGAGATAAAAAGCCGACATAGTCGGTTTTTTTCGCTGGCTGCAGCATCAAGTTGAAAAACGAACTCTGCATTAAGCGCAGCAAAAATCTCTGGTGGTGTGCGCCAGCTGTCGCGATGTTCGGCAGGAGTATTGCTTCCGGTGAAATCAGTCATACAGCCCCCCGTTTATTATTTATCTCCTCAGCCAGCCGCTGTGCTTTCAGTGGATTTCTGATAACAGAAAGGCCGGGAAATACCCAGCCTCGCTTTGTAACGGAGTAGACGAAAGTGATCGCGCCTACCCGGATATTATCGTGAGGATGCGTCATCGCCATTGCTCCCCAAATACAAAACCAATTTCAGCCAGTGCCTCGTCCATTTTTTCGATGAACTCCGGCACCATCTCGTCAAAACTCGCCATGTACTTTTCATCCCGCTCAACCACGACATAATGCAGTCCTTCACGCTTCATACGCGGGTCATAGTTGGCAAAGTACCAGGCATCTTTTCGTGTCACCCACATGCTGTACTGCACCTGGGCCATGTAAGCCGACTTTATGGCCTCGAAACCACCGAGCCGGAACTTCATGAAATCCCGGGAGGTAAACGGGCATTTCAGCTCAAGGCCATTGCCGTCACTGCATAAACCATCGGGAGAGCAGGCGGTGCGCATACTTTCGTCGCGATAGATGATCGGGGATTCAGTAACATTCACGCCGGAAGTGAATTCAAACAGAGTTCTGGCGTCGTTCTCGTACTGTTTTCCCCATGCCAGCGCCTTAGCATTAACTTCCGGAGCCACACCGGTGCAAACCTCAGCCAGCAGGGTGTGGAAGTAGGACATTTTCATGTCAGGCCACTTCTTTCCTGTGCGGGGCTTTGCTATCACGTTGTGAACTTCTGAAGCGGTGATGACGCCGAGCCGTAATTTGTGCCATGCATCATCCCCCTGTTCGACAGCTCTCACGTCGATCCCGGTACGCTGCAGGATAATGTCCGGTGTCATGCTGCCACCTTCTGCTCAGTGGCTTTCTGTTTCAGGAATCCAAGAGCTTTCACTGCTTCGGCCTGTGTCAGTTCTGACGATGCGCGAATGTCGCGGCGAAATATCTGGGAACAGAGCGGCAATAAGTCGTCATCCCATGTTTTATCCAGGGCGATCAGCAGAGTGTTAATCTCCTGCATGGTTTCATCGTTAACCGGAGTGATGTCGCGTTCCGGCTGACGTTCTGCAGTGTATGCGGTATTTTCGACAATGCGCTCGGCTTCATCCTTGTCATAGATACCAGCAAATCCGAAGGCGAGACGGGCACACTGAATCATGGCTTTATGCCGTAACATCCGTTTGGGATGCGACTGCCACGGCCCCGTGATTTCTCTGCCTTCGCGGGTTTTGAATGGTTCGCGGCGGCATTCATCCATCCACTCGGTAACGCAGATCGGATGATTGCGGTCTTTGCGGTAAATCCGGCATGTGCAGGATTCGTTGTCCTGTTCAAAGTCCATGCCGTCAAACTGCTGGTTTTCGTTGATGATGCGGGACCAGCCATCAACGCCCACCACCGGAACGATGCCGTTCTGCTTATCAGGGAAGGCGTAAATTTCTTTCGTCCACGGATTAAGGCCGTATTGGTTGGCGACGATCAGCAATGCGATGAACTGCGCATCGCTGGCATCACCTTTAAATGCCGTCTGGCGAAGAGTGGTGATCAGCTCCTGTGGGTCGACAGAATCCATGCCAACACGTTCAGCCAGCTTCCCTGCCAGCGTTGCGAGTGCAGTACTCATTCGTTTTATACCTCTGAATCAATATCAACCTGGTGGTGAGCAATGGTTTCAACCATGTACCGGATGTGTTCTGCCATGCGCTCCTGAAACTCAACATCGTCATCAAACGCACGGGTAATGGCTTTTTTGCTGACCCCGTGGCGTTGCAAATGATCGATGCATAGCGATTCAAACAGGTGCTGGGGCAGACCTTTTTCCATGTCGTCTGCCAGTTCTGCCTCTTTCTCTTCACGGGCGATCTGCTGGTAGTGACGCACCCAGCTCTGTGCCTCAAGACGATCCTGAATGTAATAAGCGTTCATGGCTGAACTCCTGAAAATGGCTGTGAAAATATCGCCAGCGAAATGCCAGGCTGATTAGAAAAACAGGAAAGGGGATTAGTGATTCAGGCCGTTGCCGCGTCCGTCAAGAAAAACTTCCACGAGCAAGTCACGGGTATAAGTGCGCTCGATGCCGCGATGCAGATAAAGCCGTCCGCGTAAATTAGCTGATGCTGTCCAGGTACCATCTTTGTGTTTGACCAGCATTCCTGGCATGACCGCACCGCGATTAACGGTCTGCGTTCCGTAATGTTGATGAACCATAAAAACTCCTGCCCGTAAGCTGGGCTGCTGAACAAATGAGGGGTTGCGCAGTATCTGGCGGTGGATGGCCGCCGGTTGTCATAACTAAGCCGCCTTGTTGAAGCGACTGAGGTATGAGGTGTTGAGTTGATTTCAGCTGGTCACACCGACGTTCACGCGTCCGTTTCACCCCTCGCACTCCCCGGAGCCTGCTGAAATTCAAGCTGCGGATCTAAGCGGTCATCGCAACGGTGAATCAGGTGGTTGCCGTATCGTTGTGTTGTTGCGATGAACTTATTTAAAACTATAGTTGTTTTATCGTCAACAACAAAAGTTGTTTTATTGGTTGTTTTAGATATAACTGGTTGTATTTAGGATGGATTTATTTTGTGACTTGAATCGCATAGCGATAACTGAAGCGAGGTTATGGTGGTTTTTTTAACGGTGTGTGTGATGAGGGGAGGGCAAAAGAAAACCCGGCACGGTGACCGGGATTCTTACGCCGTTAGGTAAAGATATTATTGCGGTGGCTTAATATTACTACCTAGAGCAAAGATAGGAATTAGTTCTTTACTGAATGAGCACAATGCCCAGTTGATAATTTTTAATTGGTACTACCCATGCTTCCTATATGTCTGCGGCATGCTCCCAATAACCTTACCGAAGATGAACACCCGGTTCATCTCGTCTTTCTCGATCGGGTCCCACGGTGAGTAGCTTTTGTTATCAGAGATGACCAGCAGCTTATCCTTCATCATTTGCAGGCGCTTTACATGGGCTGTGTCGTCGTACAGAAACGCATAGATACCATCACCGTCGAAAGATTTAACAGTGATATCAACGAACAGCAGATCACCTGGTTCGATAGTTCCTGACATGCTGTCACCACGCACGTTAATGATGCGGATATTTTCCGCCTTCCTACCATCGAACATGTGACGAGCATCGTCAAACGAGTACTCAACCGAGCGTAGAACTTCTACAAACTCACGGTTGATGACTCCCGGCCCAGCACTGACTTCTATATCAAGAACGTCAATCTTGAAGTATTTGGAATGGCTGAGAGTTGATTGTATTGGTTGCACTGTACTGTCTGACATATTTCCAATGCCAGAAGATAACCATTCTGCGCGCACACCCAAAGCGTTCGCGATCTCCACGATTTTAGTTGTTTGGTTAGCTTTCCCTGTTTCGATTTTCTGAATAGCAGCCTGGCTAACCCCAACCAAATCCCCAAGTGCCTTTTGTGTAAGGCCTCGCGCTGATCTGGCTTCTTTAAGTCTTTCTGAGAGTGTTGTTTTCATAGACCAAATGTACAACCAAGGTTTTATTCCATCAAACGAAAATGGTTGTTGACTAAAAACAACCATAGTTTTAATCTTGGTTCAGATTAACCACGGAGGTTGTTATGAACCCAGCAATCAAAACAGCGATCAATATAGTTGGTTCACAAAAGAAACTGGGCGATGCCTGCGAAGTTTCACAGCAGGCCGTCTATAAGTGGCTTCACAACAAAGCAAAGGTATCCCCTGAACATGTCGGCAGCATTGTTACGGCTACTGGTGGAGTTGTGAAGGCATACCAGATTCGCCCGGATCTTCCGAAGTTGTTTCCACACACCGAAAAGAACGCAGCTTAAATTTCCATTTCACGCTCTTTAACAATAAGCAATCAACTTAACAGACTGATTAACAGTCAATTCAAACTAAAGGAATCAATTATGCAACCAATTACATACCAACAGACTAGCGGATTTACCCCGACTGCGGTGATAAATCGTTCTCAAACAAAACAGGCGCCAGGCCACGAAAAAATCCGTGATGCCGTTCGCGCCTGGTCGGCTGCAGATAATCAGGATGTTGTTGCCGCACTCATTGTGAATGAGTATCGGGAGCTGGGCGGCGGCACCATCGATTTCCCTGATGATGTCAGCCGTGCACGCCAGAAGTTGTTCCGCTTCCTCGATAACAAATTCGATTCTGAAAAATACCGAAATAACGTGCGTGAACTGACCCCGGCAATTCTGGCGGTACTACCGCTGGAATATCGCGGCCACCTGGTTGAGCAGGATAGCTTCATGGCTCGGCTGGCTGAAATGGAAAAGGAACTCAGTGAGGCAAAGCAGGCGGTCATTCTCAACGCACCACGCCACCAGAAACTGAAGGAAATGAGTGAAGGTATTGTGTCGATGTTTCGTGTGGACCCGGATCTGGCTGGTCCATTAATGGCGATGGTTACCACCATGCTGGGGGCAATATGACAGGTTCAGAAATGGCGAAAGTCGGTCTGCGGGAACAGAACCGACTTTCAGGTGCAAATCGTAACGCACTCATTGCGGGAGGAATTATGGCAAACACTGCTGAGATATTCAATTTTCCAGTGCCGGATGTGGCACAAAAGGAGCCGCGCGTGGCAGATCTCGATGATGGTTATACGCGCATTGCAAATGAGTTGCTGGAAGTTGTAATGCTGGCCGGATTAACACAGCACCAGCTTCTGGTCTTCCTGGCTGTCATGCGCAAAACATATGGCTTTAATAAAAAACTGGATTGGGTGAGCAACGAGCAACTTTCCGAGTTAACCGGGATATTGCCGCACAAGTGTTCTGCTGCAAAAAGTGTTCTGGTAAAGCGTGGGATTTTAATTCAGAGCGGGCGGAATATCGGCATCAATAATGTGGTCAGTGAATGGTCAACATTACCCGAATCAGGTAAGAAAAATAAAGTTTACCTGAAAGAGGTAAATTTATCTGAATCAGGTAAGAAAAGTTTACCTAAATCAGGTAAAGGCGTTTACCCGAATCAGGTAAACACAAAAGACAAACTAACAAAAGACAATATAAAACCTTTTTCGTCCGAGAATTCTGGCGAATCCTCTGACCAGCCAGAAAACGATCTTCCTGTGGAGAAACCGAATGCTGCAATTCAGAGCGGCAGCAAGTGGGGGACAGCAGAAGACCTGACCGCCGCAGAGTGGATGTTTGACATGGTGAAGACCATCGCGCCATCAGCTAGAAAACCGAATTTTGCAGGGTGGGCTAACGATATCCGCCTGATGCGTGAACGTGACGGACGTAACCACCGCGACATGTGCGTGCTGTTCCGCTGGGCATGCCAGGACAACTTCTGGTCCGGTAACGTGTTGTGTCCGGCCAAACTCCGCGATAAGTGGACACAGCTCGAAATCAACCGAAACAAGCAGCAGGCTGGCGTGACAGCTGGCAAACTAAAACTCGACCTGACGAACACTGACTGGATTTACGGGGTGGAGCTATGAAAAACATCGCCGCACAGATGATTAATTTTGACCGTGAGCAGATGCGCCGGATCGCCAACAATATGCCGGAACAGTACGACGAAAAGCCGCAGGTACAGCAGGTGGCGCAGATAATCAACGGTGTATTCAGCCAGTTACTGGCAACTTTCCCGGCGAGCCTGGCTAACCGTGACCAGAACGAACTGAACGAAATCCGCCGCCAGTGGGTTCTGGCTTTCCGGGAAAACGGGATCACCACGATGGAGCAGGTTAACGCAGGAATGCGCGTAGCCCGTCGGCAGAATCGACCGTTCCTGCCATCACCTGGGCAGTTTGTCGCCTGGTGCCGGGAAGAAGCGTCCGTTAACGCCGGGCTGCCAAACGTCAGCGAGCTGGTTGATATGGTTTATGAGTATTGCCGGAAGCGTGGCCTGTATCCGGATGCAGAGTCTTATCCGTGGAAATCAAACGCGCACTACTGGCTGGTTACCAACCTGTACCAGAACATGCGGGCCAATGCGCTGACTGACGCGGAATTACGGCGTAAGGCTGCCGATGAACTGACCTGTATGACAGCGCGAATTAACCGTGGTGAGGCTATACCTGAACCAGTAAAACAACTTCCTGTCATGGGCGGTAGACCTCTAAATCGTGCACAGGCTCTGGCGAAGATCGCAGAAATTAAAGCTAAGTTCGGACTGAAAGGAGCATGTGTATGACGGGCAAAGAGGCAATTATTCATTACCTGGGGACGCATAATAGCTTCTGTGCGCCGGACGTTGCCGCGCTAACAGGCGCAACAGTAACCAGCATAAATCAGGCTGCGGCTAAAATGGCGCGGGCAGGAATCTTAGTCATTGATGGTAAGGTCTGGCGAACGGTGTATTACCGGTTCGCTACTAGGGAAGAACGGGAAGGGAAGGTGAGCACGAACCTGATTTTCCAAGAGTGTCGCCAGAGTGTCGCGATGAAACGAGTGTTGGCTGTGTATGGAAAAGTAAACGCACTATCATTGATGACAACCTAAATATTTACAAAATGGAATTATCAATGGTCATATAATTACATGCCCCAGCATATAATGCTTGGGGCAAATATATTGAATGTTAATAGTTTATTCTTTCTGATATATACCCGTCGAGATCTGAAAGAATTTCGCCAGTTTCAATATCTATTGCGGTTAATATTCTATCAATATAGAAACTTCGCATACTTTTTCTTAAATGGCACCGTGCATATATTTTTTTCTTTGAAGGGTCGTATTTTATGATAGATATATGGCGATTAGTGATTTCGCCCTTCGCATCCTGATAAGTTATATCTAACTCAATGATATCGGTACTATAACTATAGTTAGTTTTGCGTTTTTTTATGTGTGGGTGCCTTTATTTTTTTAGTAGTACGAACTGGTTGCGAAGGTGGATTTTGGGATTTGGAGCTTTTAAAAACGAAAGCGGCAATAATCAGGATAGCTATTAATACTATAAACCACATACTTAACACCTAAAAACTGTTTAAAGTCAGTATGATAGAGCGATTTCTGGAACGTGTTGAGTGATGGTGATCACATTATGAGAATGAATGACTGCAGTTGACCGCCACCATTCACTGGGCTAATTCTTTGTGTTGCCGCAAAATCGGCACACGGGATTGGCGTCCCGGAACACTACTCAACGCATACCGCGTTAAGCGGTTTTTTATGCGCTAAGCGCGGTTACGCCCAAATTATGGTGGGCTGTGTGAGGGCTTCTTCGGAAGGGCCGGGTTTGAGTAGCCGGTTACGCCAACCTTGCACAGTTCACCACCTGTCGATTGGCGTCGTTGGTGGTGATGGTTAACCTGATGAGGTGATACTATGACTACTCAATTAGCATTCCTCAAAACGACGTTTACCCCGATTTGCCACAATAACAGAATTTGGCTTACTGCCACTGAAGTTGGTTTAGCACTGGAATATGCGGACGATAAAGCAGCTAAGCGCATTTACTCTCGTCACTCAGATGAATTTACAGACATGATGACAGGAGGGGCCAAAGTGACCACCCTCGTGGGATGCAGGCGTCTTGAGTATTTAGCCTTCGGGGAGACCAACTGATCGTCATGTTCGCACGAACTCCTGTGGCCAAAGAGTTCCCCCGCTGGGTTCTGAATATTCTCGATCGAGAAGTTCAATAATCCCCAATCACAGAACAATTCACTGATAACGAACTTCTTTTTATACTGTTGATAAATGTTTTTAGGCTGCTTATACACTATATTCTTTTGTGTCTGTGAATTTATGTGGCAGCAAATTGCTATGCGGTATTTGTTGTATATTTAAGAAAATGTGATCTCGATTGTCTTTTTAAATAAAAATTAAACAAAATTATAACTCGCCGCTAAGGTTTATAAAAGTATGCGTTAGCAGGTGTCAACATGAAAAAAGCCATAGCATATATGCGATTTTCATCACCAAGCCAGATGTCTGGTGATTCATTAAACCGCCAGAGAAGGCTTATTACTGAATGGCTAAAGGTAAATAGTGATTATTACCTTGATACCGTAACGTATGAAGATTTGGGGTTAAGCGCATTCAATGGAAAGCATGCACAGTCAGGAGCTTTTTCGGAATTTTTAGATGCCATAGAGCATGGCTGTATATTGCCAGGAACTACATTGCTAGTTGAAAGTCTGGACAGACTTTCAAGAGAAAAAGTCGGTGAGGCGATTGAACGCCTGAAACTGATTTTAAATCATGGTATTGATGTTATAACTCTGTGCGATAATACAACTTATAATATTGATTCTTTAAATGAACCATATTCATTAATAAAAGCAATACTTATAGCTCAAAGGGCCAATGAAGAAAGCGAGATAAAGTCAAGCCGAGTTAAATTATCATGGAAGAAAAAAAGACAAGATGCAATGGAGTCAGGTACGATTATGACGGCATCTTGCCCGAGATGGCTTTCATTAGATGAAAAAAGAACGTCGTTTGTCTTAGACCCTGACAGGGTGAAAACGATTGAGCTGATTTTTAAACTAAGGATGGAAAGACGCTCTTTGAATGCAATTGCTAAGTATTTAAATGATCATGCTATAAAGAATTTCTCAGGAAAAGAAAGTGCATGGGGGCCTTCTGTAATTGAAAAATTATTAGCTAATAAAGCGCTGATAGGTATATGCGTACCTTCATATCGTGCAAGAGGGAAGGGAATAATTGAAATCGCTGACTATTATCCCAGAGTGATATCAGATGATTTGTTTTACTCTGTGCAGGAAATTCGGCTAGCACCTTTTGGTATTAGCAATAGTAGCAAGAACCCTATGTTGATAAATCTACTGCGAACAGTTATGAAGTGCGGCGCTTGTGGTAATACTATGATTGTTAATGCAGTATCAGGAAGCTTGCACGGCTATTATGTTTGCCCGATGAGAAGATTGCATCGATGTAACAGGCCATCAATAAGAAGAGATTTGGTTGACTATAATATAGTCAATGAATTGCTTTTTAATTGTAGTAAAATCCAACCAGTTGAAAATAAGAAAGATGTTAATGAAACTCTGGAGTTGAAAGTTATTGAACTTCAGATGAAAATTAATAATTTAATTGTTGCATTATCTGTTGCACCTGAAGTTACCGCTATAGCAGAAAAAATCAGAGTATTAGATAAAGAATTGCGAAGGGTTTCTATATCATTAAAAACTTTGAAGAGTAAAGGTGTAAGTACACTTGGTGATTTCCATGACATTGATTTAACCAGTAAAAATGGGCGGGAATTATGTCGTACACTTGCTTATAAAAACATTCGAAAAAATTATAATAAACACAGATAACAAAACATGTGATATCTATTTTATGAATGGTATTGTTTTTAAACACTATCCTTTGATGAAAATAATATCTGCCCAACAGGCGATAAGTACTCTCAGGTATATGATTGATGGGGAAGTTTATTTTTAAATAATTAACTCTGTTTCAGAATAAATATTAAGTTAGAGAATGCTGCCACAGCTATTTAGAGTAAATTGTATATTGTTTGTTGGCGGCACATATGATTTAGATAAAAAGTAACCCACCGAAGTGGGTTACTATCATCATCCTGCGTTTTCGCACCCAGGAAGGCTGCGGTCAATAATGAGATTCCCTTCAACACGTAAACCAATTTTACCAACCAGGAATGATTGGTTAAGTTGTGTTACAACAACGTCAGTCAGACCCACAGCGCAACGGTCTTGCTCGATTGCACGATCGGCAGCAGTTTTTACATTGGGAATACCTGTTGGGAAGATGATAACAGGATAGCTATCTTCTGCAGTTACGCGTTTTCCTTTGTAAAATTTACCACCATTTAAATTATAGTTTTTTGTACTGGCTACAGTAAGGTCTGCTACACGAACGGTACATCCGGTCAGCAAAAGGGTTGTCAATGCGACAGCCAACATTTTTTTCATTATTTTTTTCTTTTGTTACACTAAAAAATCCGGCGGATTCTATCATGTGGTTCTTATCTGATCACATCATTTACCGATAAAATTCTTTTGATTTTCAATTATCAATAAGAGAAAATTCTTCTGCTGTCGGCCTGAACACCCGGCGGTGGGGTTGCGCTAAACGGGGACGTTTATGCGCACATACAATCTAAACTCTCTTCTCCCTTCACAGATGCAGAAATGCACCTGCGATTCTTTGCATCCAACGTTTGACCTCTGCGGAGGTGAAGCGTGAACCTCCCACAAGACGGCATCAAATTACATCGCGGCAACTTCACCGCTATCGGTCAGCAGATCCAGCCTTATCTGGAGGATGGCAAATGCTTTCGCATGGTGCTTAAACCGTGGCGCGAGAGACGCAGTCTTTCCCAGAATGCACTCAGCCACATGTGGTACAGCGAAATCAGTGAGTACCTCATCAGCAGGGGTAAAACGTTCGCTACTGCAGTATGGGTAAAAGATGCACTCAAACACACATACCTCGGTTATGAAACCAAGGACCTGGTTGATGTCGTAACCGGCGAAATCACTACGATCCAGTCGTTACGCCATACCTCCGATCTTGATACCGGAGAGATGTATGTCTTCCTGTGTAAGGTTGAAGCCTGGGCGATGAATATTGGCTGCCACCTGACTATTCCGCAGAGCTGCGAGTTCCAGCTGCTGCGCGACAAGCAGGAGGCGTAATGGCTACACCGCTTATTCGTGTCATGAGCGGACACATCTACAGAGTACCAAATCGTCGTAAGCGTAAGCCTGAGCTGAAACCATCCGAAATACCAACACTGCTCGGATATACCGCCAGCCTGGTTGATAAAAAATGGTTGCGACTGGCAGCAAGGAGGAACCATGGCTGATTTGAGAAAAGCAGCGCGTGGTCGGGAATGCCAGGTAAGAATCCCTGGCGTATGTAATGGCAATCCTGAAACGTCTGTACTGGCACATATCCGGCTGGCTGGATTGTGCGGTACCGGTATCAAACCGCCAGACCTGATTGCCACCATTGCATGTTCTGCCTGTCACGACGAAATCGACCGCCGCACACATTTTGTCGATGCTGAGTATGCAAAAGAATGCGCGCTGGAAGGTATGGCGAGAACGCAGGTTATCTGGCTGAAAGAGGGGGTAATCAAGGCGTGAATACTTACTACATCACACTACCCTGGCCGCCGAGCAATAACCGCTACTACCGCCATAATCGCGGGCGCACGCACATCAGCGCAGAGGGGCAGGTATACCGCGATAACGTCGCCCGAATCATCAAAGGCTCCATGCTGGATATCGGTCTGGCTATGCCAGTGAAAATCCGTATTGAGTGCCACATGCCGGATCGCCGTCGCCGTGACCTGGATAATCTGCAAAAAGCAGCTTTTGACGCACTCACCAAAGCAGGTTTCTGGCTGGATGATGCTCAGGTCGTTGATTATCGCGTTGTGAAAATGCCCGTTACCAAGGGTGGAAAGCTGGAACTGATCATCACCGAACTGGGGGATGAATGATGTGTGAGTCATATATGGCAGAACTCCTTCGCTACCGCTGGGTGCGCCTGCGCTTATATCGTTTCCCGGTTCTGTTTTGACCGATTACCGGATACTGAAGAATTACGCCAAAACACTGGCAGAGACAATTGTATGAAGCCAGAGATAACGATCGGTTGATGCCGTTTTATTGTTTTTTGCTGCCAATTGGCGTGCTGGTGTAAATGGAGAGCGAGAATGAATCTTGAGGCCTTACCAAAATATTACTCCCCAAAATCTCCAAAATTGAGCGATGACGCACCGGCGACAGACTCAGGTGGTTTATCAATTACGGATGTGATGGCTGCGCAGGGGATGGTGCAGTCGAAAGCACCGATTGGGTTTGCCTTATTCCTGGCAAAAGTTGGTGTTCAGGACCCTCAGTTTGCGATTGAAGGTCTGCTCAATTACGCGATGGCACTGGATAACCCGACATTGAATAAATTGAGTGCAGAAACACGGTTACAGATTATTCCTTACCTCGTGAATTTTGCCTTTGCTGATTATTCCAGGTCTGCGGCAAGTAAGGCTCGCTGTGAGCATTGTGCTGGTACGGGATTTCATAATGTATTGCGCGAAGTGGTGAAACATTCCAGAAGCGGGGAATCCGTTATCAAGGAAGAGTGGGTGAAGGAACTATGTCAGCATTGTCATGGTAAGGGAGAAGTCAGCACAGCGTGCAGAGGGTGTAAGGGTAAAGGTATTGTCCTGGATGAAAAAAGGACCCGGCTTCATGGCACGCCTGTTTATAAGATTTGTGGGCGTTGCAATGGAAACCGGTTTAGCCGTTTACCAACCACACTGGCGCGGCATCATGTCCAGAAACTGGTACCGGACCTGACGGATTATCAGTGGTACAAGGGGTATGCTGATGTTATTGATAAACTGGTTACAAAGTGCTGGCAGGAAGAAGCATATGCAGAAGCACAGTTGAGAAAAGTGACAAGATAAATAATTTTCGCCGAAGATATCGACATGATGCTTGCATTTTTCAAAAAATATGGATAGGATTTTCTCAACGATGGGCTTTGTATGTCCGGTGTTGAGAAAAAGTAGAAAACCCGCTAATGAGCGGGTTTTTGTGTTTTAAATGGGGAGGTGGCTGGATGTCTAAAATAAACATTGCTTCCAAGTGTACAACTATGCGTTAATGGCTGCGTCGGTTTGAAGAACAGACGATATACGAAGTAGTTTACTAAAGCAGTTCTCATTTCAGGTGTTATTCACTTATTCCTTCTTTGAGTCTCTCCAATTAAGTATGAAGTCGTTTCTGTTATACAAATCATTTATGCCGAAAGGCTCAAGTTAAGGAATGTAGAATGTCAAATAAAATGACTGGTTTAGTAAAATGGTTTAACGCTGATAAAGGTTTTGGCTTTATTTCTCCTGTTGATGGTAGTAAAGATGTGTTTGTGCATTTTTCTGCAATTCAGAATGATAATTATCGAACCTTATTTGAAGGCCAAAAGGTTACCTTCTCTGTAGAGAGTGGTGCTAAAGGTCCTGCAGCAGCAAATGTCATTATTACTGATTAAAATTCATAGCTTGTCTGTATACGATAACGAAGAAGGCTGATGCCTGAGTAGAGATGCAGATAGAGTTGTGGGTATTGAATCCCATTTTGTGGTGAAGTGCAGGTTTGCTGCATGAATAGTTTTACAGTAGAAGCTAACTGCTGGCATAGCAATACAAAGTGCGTAAGTGGGTAACTACCACAAAAAGCATCACAATCTCAAACCCGCGCAGGCGGGTTTTTTATTATCTGATTTAAATATATTATTAAAATATAAAAACTCTTTGTAAGTAATCAAAACACTCAGGCAACAGCTTTAAGATTTGTTTGGAATACTTTGTTGCAATGAGGGCAGATCAAAAGGGCACCTTTTTGTACTCTAGAAAAACTGTGTTCTGATTCTTGGGTACAGTTTGGGCAGGAACATTTTACGAGATAATTACGGCGTGATTTTGAGTCTTTACGTTCTGACATAGGCTTTTCCTGTATAAATGGCCGTATACATTACACTAAATAGAAAAATATATCCCGCATTATTATTTAATAGATGGTTTTTCTTTTAAAATATTTAACCACATTATTTTAATTTTCTGTTTTTTGAGCGTCGTTGAGAACAACGTTTGCTGTAAAAACTAACCCGTAGACTCCGATCTTTTCAAACATATTGCACCATCCGTGTACATCGGGGTGAGGATATGAAATCAATGGATAAGTTAACAACAGGTGTCGCCTATGGCACCTCTGCAGGCAGTGCTGGCTACTGGTTTTTACAGTTGCTCGATAAAGTCACGCCATCACAGTGGGCGGCAATAGGTGTGCTGGGTAGTCTGGTATTTGGCCTGCTGACGTACCTGACAAACCTTTATTTCAAGATTAAAGAAGATAAGCGTAAGGCTGCGAGAGGTGAATAATGTCGCCATCATTACGCAAGGCTGTTGCAGCTGCTATTGGTGGTGGGGCTGTTGCCATAGCGTCTGTGCTCATCACTGGTCCGAGTGGTTACGATGGTCTGGAAGGTGTCAGCTACATACCATATAAAGATATCGTTGGCGTATGGACTGTATGTTACGGGCACACCGGAAAAGACATTATGCTCGGTAAAACGTATACCGAAGCAGAATGCAAAGCCCTCCTGAATAAAGACCTTGCCACTGTCGCCAGACAAATTAACCCGTACATCAAAGTCGATATACCGGAAACAACGCGCGGCGCTCTTTACTCGTTCGTCTATAACGTGGGCGCAGGCAATTTCAGAACATCTACTCTTCTTCGCAAAATAAACCAGGGCGATATCAAGGGCGCATGTGACCAGCTACGTCGCTGGACATACGCTGGCGGTAAGCAATGGAAAGGCCTGATGACTCGTCGTGAGATTGAGCGTGAGGTCTGTTTGTGGGGGCAACAATGGGCAGGGTAACCGCGATTATCTCCGTTCTGGTTATCTGCATCATCGTCTGCCTGTCATTGGCTGTTAATCATTACCGTGATAACGCCATCGCCTACAAAGACCAGCGCGATAAAGCCACATCCATCATCGCTGATATGCAGAAGCGTCAACGTGATGTAGCAGAACTCGACGCCAGATACACAAAGGAGCTTGCTGATGCTAACGCGACTATCGAAAGTCTTCGTGCTGATGTTTCTGCTGGTCGTAAGTGGCTGCGCGTCAAAGCAGTCTGTCCGGACATGCATAAAACCACCGCCGCCTCCGGCGTGGATGATGGCGCCAGCCCCAGACTTACTGACACCGCTCAACGGGATTATTTCGTTCTCAGAGAGCGCATCGAAACCATAACTAACCAATTGAATGGCCTGCAAGAGTATGTGAGATCACAGTGTTCATATTAGAAAAGTCTTATCATAAGATTTTTGTATATGGATGCATTATGTCTCAATACGCGCGCGCCGCTTTAATTGCTTATTATTTGGTTGCTGATAATTCAATATCCCCGCGTGATGCATGGGATGCTGCTGTCGCTGAGGTTACAGAAAGCGAATCGGCAAGAAAGAAGGGATGCCCAAGGGCAACGTTTCTCGCTCTGGCGGATAGCGGTTATCTGAAGAATGTAAAACCACATCATGGGGAGAAAAAGATCGGTAAGTTGTACCAAAGGGCAATTGAAGTTGCGAATCTGATTCTTGATTTACCCGGAATTAGCAAAGCTGAGCTAGTTGATAAAACTTGCTATAAAGACAGGCAAGGGTCTTATGACATTGCTCTAACTCTCGCTCAGCACGGATTACTCCAGCGTCCTCAATAAGATATTAAGTGATTTATGGCCTCGCTTTTAGCGGGGCTTTTTCATATCTGAATCTCACCATGCATATCATCACCTGACTGGAACGTCAGGAGAATTCGTTACCGGGATTCGATAAAGGTATTCAAGCCTGACACATCATGCGCTGTATCGTCGCTGTATTCCCGCATTAACCATGACCGTAGCCCGACGGGGAACTCCTTCTGCGCGAGTGTGCGGGAATAATCAAAAACGATGCACACCGGGTTTTTACCGCGTTTATGATTCGCGGGGTTGTCCCTCATGCTCGCCAGTCCTGTGCGGGGGTGGAAGAAACAGGACGTGTATTCAGGTCTGTGCGACCGTGGCCGCACGCATTTCTTTTATTGCTTTGAGGTAGATATGTCAGTAGCTGTTTTCGAGGCACTCAATGCACGTATTAACCAACTTGAAAGTAAGGTGAAGGAATACGAGCAGCGACAGGCTGAGGCAGATGAGAAGACTCAGAACGAACTTTTCCTGGAGTTTCTTGCCATCGTTCACGAACTGATGCCGTTAGTTAATCAGGCGCTGATGACAGGGCTGAAGGATGGAGATTTACACAGTAGGTAAACCTGATCTTCTGTCTTACGGGTCCTTTCCGGTGATCCGGAGCGTTACGGGGCGGAAGGCGCGCGGGTTTTCGCTATTTATGAAAATTTTCCGGTTTAAGGCGTTTCCGTTCTTCTTCGCCGTAACTTAATGTTTTTATTTAAAACACCCCCTGAAAAGAAAGGAAACGACAGGTGCTGAAAACGGGCTTTTTGGCCTCTGTCGTTTCCTTTCTCTGTTTTGTCCGTGGAATGAACAATGGAAGTCAACAAAAAGCAGCTGGCTGACATTTTCGGCGCGAGTATCCGTACCATTCAGAACTGGCAGGAGCAGGGAATGCCCGTTCTGCGGGGTGGCGGCAAGGGTAATGAGGTGCTTTATGACCCTGCCGCCGCCATAAAATGGTATGCCGAAAGGGATGCTGAAATTGAGAACGAAAAGCTGCGCCGGGAGGTTGAAGAACTGCGGCAGGCCAGCGAGACAGATCTGCAGCCAGGGACTATTGAGTACGAACGCCATCGACTTACGCGTGCGCAGGCCGACGCACAGGAGCTGAAGAATGCCAGAGACTCCGCTGAAGTGGTGGAAACCGCATTCTGTACTTTCGTGCTGTCGCGGATCGCAGGTGAAATTGCCAGTATTCTCGACGGGATCCCCCTGTCGGTGCAGCGGCGTTTTCCGGAACTGGAAAACCGACATGTTGATTTCCTGAAACGGGATATCATCAAAGCCATGAACAAAGCAGCCGCGCTGGATGAACTGATACCGGGGTTGCTGAGTGAATATATCGAACAGTCAGGTTAACAGTCTGCGGCATTTTGTCCGCGCCGGGCTTCGCTCACTGTTCAGGCCGGAGCCACAGACCGCCGTTGAATGGGCGGATGCCAATTACTATCTCCCGAAAGAATCCTCATACCAGGAAGGGCGCTGGGAAACACTGCCCTTTCAGCGGGCCATCATGAATGCGATGGGCAGCGACTACATCCGCGAGGTGAATGTGGTGAAGTCTGCCCGTGTCGGTTATTCCAAAATGCTGTTGGGTGTTTATGCCTACTTCATAGAGCATAAGCAGCGCAACACCCTTATCTGGTTGCCGACGGATGGTGATGCCGAGAACTTTATGAAAACCCACGTTGAGCCGACCATCCGCGATATTCCGTCGCTGCTGGCGCTGGCCCCGTGGTATGGCAAAAAGCACCGGGATAACACGCTCACCATGAAGCGTTTCACCAATGGGCGTGGTTTCTGGTGCCTGGGCGGTAAAGCGGCAAAAAACTACCGTGAAAAGTCAGTGGATGTGGCGGGTTATGATGAACTTGCTGCCTTTGATGATGATATTGAACAGGAAGGCTCTCCGACGTTCCTGGGTGACAAGCGTATTGAAGGCTCGGTCTGGCCAAAGTCCATCCGGGGCTCCACGCCCAAAGTGAGAGGCACCTGTCAGATTGAGCGTGCAGCCAGTGAATCCCCGCATTTTATGCGTTTTCATGTTGCCTGCCCGCACTGCGGGGAGGAGCAGTACCTTAAATTTGGCGACAAAGAGACGCCGTTTGGCCTCAAATGGACGCCGGATGACCCCTCCAGCGTGTTTTATCTCTGCGAGCATAATGCCTGCGTCATCCGTCAGCAGGAGCTGGATTTCACTGATGCCCGTTATATCTGCGAAAAGACCGGGATCTGGACCCGTGATGGCATTCTCTGGTTTTCGTCATCCGGTGAAGAGATTGAGCCGCCGGACAGTGTGACCTTTCACATCTGGACGGCGTACAGCCCGTTCACCACCTGGGTGCAGATTGTCAAAGACTGGATGAAAACGAAAGAGGATACGGGAAAACGTAAAACCTTCGTGAACACCACGCTCGGTGAGACATGGGAAGCGAAAATCGGTGAACGTCCGGATGCTGAAGTGATGGCAGAGCGGAAAGAGCATTATTCAGCGCCCGTTCCTGACCGTGTGGCTTACCTGACTGCCGGTATCGACTCCCAGCTGGATCGCTACGAAATGCGCGTATGGGGATGGGGGCCGGGTGAGGAAAGCTGGCTGATTGACCGGCAGATTATTATGGGCCGCCACGATGATGAACAGACGCTGCTGCGTGTGGATGAGGCCATCAATAAAACCTATACCCGCCGGAATGGTGCAGAAATGTCGGTATCCCGTATCTGCTGGGATATTGGCGGGATTGACCCGACCATTGTGTATGAACGCTCGAAAAAGCATGGGCTGTTCCGGGTGATCCCCATTAAAGGGGCATCCGTCTACGGTAAGCCGGTGGCCAGCATGCCACGTAAGCGAAACAAAAACGGGGTTTACCTTACCGAAATCGGTACGGATACCGCGAAAGAGCAGATTTATAACCGCTTCACACTGACGCCGGAAGGGGATGAACCGCTTCCCGGTGCCGTTCACTTCCCGAATAACCCGGATATTTTTGATCTGACCGAAGCGCAGCAGCTGACTGCTGAAGAGCAGGTCGAAAAATGGGTGGATGGCAGGAAAAAAATACTGTGGGACAGCAAAAAGCGACGCAATGAGGCACTCGACTGCTTCGTTTATGCGCTGGCGGCGCTGCGCATCAGTATTTCCCGCTGGCAGCTGGATCTCAGTGCGCTGCTGGCGAGCCTGCAGGAAGAGGATGGTGCAGCAACCAACAAGAAAACACTGGCAGATTACGCCCGTGCCTTATCCGGAGAGGATGAATGACGCGACAGGAAGAACTTGCCGCTGCCCGTGCGGCACTGCATGACCTGATGACAGGTAAACGGGTGGCAACAGTACAGAAAGACGGACGAAGGGTGGAGTTTACGGCCACTTCCGTGTCTGACCTGAAAAAATATATTGCAGAGCTGGAAGTGCAGACCGGCATGACACAGCGACGCAGGGGACCTGCAGGATTTTATGTATGAAAACGCCCACCATTCCCACCCTTCTGGGGCCGGACGGCATGACATCGCTGCGTGAATATGCCGGTTATCACGGCGGTGGCAGCGGATTTGGTGGGCAGTTGCGGGCGTGGAACCCACCGGGTGAAAGTGTGGATGCAGCCCTGCTGCCCAACTTTACCCGTGGCAATGCCCGCGCAGACGATCTGGTACGCAATAACGGCTATGCCGCCAACGCCATCCAGCTGCATCAGGATCATATCGTCGGGTCTTTTTTCCGGCTCAGTCATCGCCCAAGCTGGCGCTATCTGGGCATCGGGGAGGAAGAAGCCCGTGCCTTTTCCCGCGAGGTTGAAGCGGCATGGAAAGAGTTTGCCGAGGATGACTGCTGCTGCATTGACGTTGAGCGAAAACGCACGTTTACCATGATGATTCGGGAAGGTGTGGCCATGCACGCCTTTAACGGTGAACTGTTCGTTCAGGCCACCTGGGATACCAGTTCGTCGCGGCTGTTCCGGACACAGTTCCGGATGGTCAGCCCGAAGCGCATCAGCAACCCGAACAATACCGGCGACAGCCGGAACTGCCGTGCCGGTGTGCAGATTAATGACAGTGGTGCGGCGCTGGGATATTACGTCAGCGAGGACGGGTATCCTGGCTGGATGCCGCAGAAATGGACATGGATACCCCGTGAGTTACCCGGCGGGCGCGCCTCGTTCATTCACGTTTTTGAACCCGTGGAGGACGGGCAGACTCGCGGTGCAAATGTGTTTTACAGCGTGATGGAGCAGATGAAGATGCTCGACACGCTGCAGAACACGCAGCTGCAGAGCGCCATTGTGAAGGCGATGTATGCCGCCACCATTGAAAGTGAGCTGGATACGCAGTCAGCGATGGATTTTATTCTGGGCGCGAACAGTCAGGAGCAGCGGGAAAGGCTGACCGGCTGGATTGGTGAAATTGCCGCGTATTACGCCGCAGCACCGGTCCGGCTGGGAGGCGCAAAAGTGCCGCACCTGATGCCGGGTGACTCACTGAACCTGCAGACGGCTCAGGACACGGATAACGGCTACTCCGTGTTTGAGCAGTCACTGCTGCGGTATATCGCTGCCGGGCTGGGTGTCTCATATGAGCAGCTTTCCCGGAATTACGCCCAGATGAGCTACTCCACGGCACGGGCCAGCGCGAACGAGTCGTGGGCGCACTTTATGGGACGGCGAAAATTTATCGCATCCCGTCAGGCGAGCCAGATGTTTCTGTGCTGGCTGGAAGAGGCCATCGTTCGCCGCGTGGTGACGTTACCTTCAAAAGCGCGCTTCAGTTTTCAGGAAGCCCGAAGTGCCTGGGGGAACTGCGACTGGATAGGCTCCGGTCGTATGGCTATCGATGGTCTGAAAGAAGTTCAGGAAGCGGTGATGCTGATAGAAGCCGGACTGAGCACCTACGAGAAAGAGTGCGCAAAACGCGGCGACGACTATCAGGAAATTTTTGCCCAGCAGGTCCGTGAAACGATGGAGCGCCGCGCGGCTGGTCTTAAACCGCCCGCCTGGGCGGCTGCAGCATTTGAATCCGGGCTGCGACAATCAACAGAGGAGGAGAAGAGTGACAGCAGAGCTGCGTAATCTCCCGCATATTGCCAGCATGGCCTTTAATGAGCCGCTGATGCTTGAACCCGCCTATGCGCGGGTTTTCTTTTGTGCGCTTGCAGGCCAGCTTGGGATCAGCCGCCTGACGGATGCGGTGTCCGGTGACAGCCTGACTGCCCCGGAGGCACCCGCGACGCTGGCGTTATCCGGTGATGATGACGGACCACGACAGGCCCGCAGTTATCAGGTCATGAACGGCATCGCCGTGCTGCCGGTGTCCGGCACGCTGGTCAGCCGGACGCGGGCGCTGCAGCCGTACTCGGGGATGACCGGTTACAACGGCATTATCGCCCGTCTGCAACAGGCTGCCAGCGACCCGATGGTGGACGGCATTCTGCTCGATATGGACACGCCAGGCGGAATGGTGGCGGGGGCATTTGACTGCGCTGACATCATCGCCCGTGTGCGTGACATAAAGCCGGTATGGGCGCTGGCCAATGACATGAACTGCAGCGCAGGTCAGCTGCTTGCCAGTGCCGCCTCCCGGCGTCTGGTCACACAGACCGCCCGGACAGGCTCCATCGGCGTCATGATGGCTCACAGTAATTACGGTGCTGCGCTGGAGAAACAGGGTGTGGAAATCACGCTGATTTACAGCGGCAGCCATAAGGTGGATGGCAACCCCTACAGCCATCTTCCGGATGACGTCCGGGAGACACTGCAGTCCCGGATGGATGCAACCCGCCAGATGTTTGCGCAGAAGGTGTCGGCATATACCGGCCTGTCCGTGCAGGCTGTGCTGGATACCGAGGCTGCAGTGTACAGCGGTCAGGAGGCCATTGATGCCGGACTGGCTGATGAACTTGTCAACAGCACCGATGCGATCACCGTTATGCGTGATGCACTGGATGCACGTAAATCCCGTCTCTCAGGAGGGCGAATGACCAAAGAGACTCAATCAACAACTGTTTCAGCCACTGCTTCGCAGGCTGACGTTACTGACGTGGTGCCAGCGACGGAGGGCGAAAACGCCAGCGCGGCGCAGCCGGACGTGAACGCGCAGATCACCGCAGCGGTTGCGGCAGAAAACAGCCGCATTATGGGGATCCTCAACTGTGAGGAGGCTCACGGACGCGAAGAACAGGCACGCGTGCTGGCAGAAACCCCCGGTATGACCGTGGAAACGGCCCGCCGCATTCTGGCCGCAGCACCACAGAGTGCACAGGCGCGCAGTGACACTGCGCTGGATCGTCTGATGCAGGGGGCACCGGCACCGCTGGCTGCAGGTAACCCGGCATCTGATGCCGTTAATGATTTGCTGAACACACCAGTGTAAGGGATGTTTATGACGAGCAAAGAAACCTTTACCCATTACCAGCCGCTGGGCAATAGTGACCCGGCTCATACCGCAACCGCGCCCGGCGGATTGAGTGCGAAAGCGCCTGCAATGACCCCACTGATGCTGGACACCTCCACCCGTAAGCTGGTTGCGTGGGATGGCACCACCGACGGTGCTGCTGTTGGCATTCTTGCGGTTGCTGCTGACCAGACCAGCACCACGCTGACGTTCTACAAGTCCGGCACGTTCCGTTATGAGGATGTGCTCTGGCCGGAGGCTGCCAGCGACGAGACGAAAAAACGGACCGCGTTTGCCGGAACGGCAATCAGCATCGTTTAACCTTACCCTTCATCACTAAAGGCCGCCTGTGCGGCTTTTTTTACGGGATTTTTTTATGTCGATGTACACAACCGCCCAGCTGCTGGCGGCAAATGAGCAGAAATTTAAGTTTGATCCGCTGTTTCTGCGTCTCTTTTTCCGTGAGAGCTATCCCTTCACCACGGAGAAAGTCTATCTCTCACAAATTCCGGGACTGGTAAACATGGCGCTGTACGTTTCGCCGATTGTTTCCGGTGAGGTTATCCGTTCCCGTGGCGGCTCCACCTCTGAATTTACGCCGGGATATGTCAAGCCGAAGCATGAGGTGAATCCGCAGATGACCCTGCGTCGCCTGCCGGATGAAGATCCGCAGAATCTGGCGGACCCGGCTTACCGCCGCCGTCGCATCATCATGCAGAACATGCGTGATGAAGAGCTGGCCATTGCCCAGGTCGAAGAGATGCAGGCAGTTTCTGCCGTGCTTAAGGGCAAATACACCATGACCGGTGAAGCCTTTGATCCGGTTGAGGTGGATATGGGGCGCAGTGCGGCGAACAACATCACACAGTCCGGTGGCACGGAGTGGAGCAAGCGCGACAAGTCCACGTATGACCCGACCGATGATATCGAAGCCTACGCGCTGAACGCCAGCGGTGTGGTGAATATCATCGTGTTTGATCCGAAAGGCTGGGCGCTGTTCCGTTCCTTCAAAGCCGTCAAGGAGAAGCTGGATACCCGTCGCGGCTCTCATTCCGAGCTGGAGACAGCGGTGAAAGACCTGGGTAAAGCGGTGTCCTATAAGGGGATGTATGGCGATGTGGCCATCGTCGTGTATTCCGGACAGTACGTGGAAAACGGCGTCAAAAAGAACTTCCTGCCGGACAACACGATGGTACTGGGGAACACTCAGGCACGCGGTCTGCGCACCTATGGCTGCATTCAGGATGCGGACGCACAGCGCGAAGGCATTAACGCCTCTGCCCGTTACCCGAAAAACTGGGTGACCACCGGCGATCCGGCGCGTGAGTTCACCATGATTCAGTCAGCACCGCTGATGCTGCTGGCTGACCCTGATGAGTTCGTGTCCGTACAACTGGCGTAATCGTGGCCCTTCGGGGCCATTTTCTCTCTGTGGAGGAGTCCATGACGAAAGATGAACTGATTGTCCGTCTCCGGTCGCTGGGTGAGCAACTGAACCGTGATGTCAGCCTGACGGGGACGAAAGAAGAACTGGCGCTCCGTGTGGCAGAGCTGGAAGAGGAGCTTGATGACACGGATGACGCTGCCGGTCAGGATACCCCTCTCAGACCGGAAAATGCGCTGACCGGACATGAAAATGAGGTGGTATCAGCGCAGCCGGATACCATGATTGATACGGCTGCTCTGGTCACGGTCGTGGCACTGGTGACGCTGCATACTGATGCACTTCACGCCACGCGGGATGAACCTGTGGCATTTGTGCTGCCGGGAACGGCGTTTCGTGTCTCTGCCGGTATGGCAGCTGAAATGACAGAACGTGGCCTGGCCAGAATGCAATAACGGGAGGCGCTGTGGCTGATTTCGATAACCTGTTCGATGCCGCCATTGCCCGCGCCGATGAAACGATACGCGGGTACATGGGAACGTCAGCCACCATTACATCCGGTGAGCAGTCCGGTGCTGTGATACGTGGTGTTTTTGATGACCCTGAAAATATCAGCTATGCCGGACAGGGCGTGCGCGTTGAAGGCTCCAGCCCGTCCCTGTTTGTCCGGACTGATGATGTGCAGCAGCTGCGGCGCGGAGACACACTGACCATCGGTGAGGAAAACTTCTGGGTAGATCGGGTTACGCCGGATGATGGCGGAAGCTGTCATCTCTGGCTTGGGCGGGGGGTACCGCCTGCAGTTAACCGTCGCCGCTGAAAGGGGGATGTATGGCCATAAAAGGTCTTGAGCAGGCCGTTGAAAACCTCAGCCGTATCAGCAAAACGGCGGTGCCTGGTGCCGCCGCAATGGCCATTAACCGCGTTGCTTCATCCGCGATATCGCAGTCGGCGTCACAGGTTGCCCGTGAGACAAAGGTACGCCGGAAACTGGTAAAGGAAAGGGCCTGGCTGAAAAGGGCCACGGTTAAAAATCCGCAGGCCAGAATCAAGGTTAACCGGGGGGATTTGCCCGTAATCAAGCTGGGTAACGCGCGGGTTGTCCTGTCCCGCCGCAGGCGTCGTAAAAAGGGGCAGCGTTCAGCCCTGAAAGGTGGCGGCAGCGTGCTTGTGGTGGGTAACCGTCGTATTCCCGGCGCGTTTATTCAGCAACTGAAAAATGGCCGGTGGCATGTCATGCAGCGTGTGGCCGGGAAAAACCGTTACCCCATTGATGTGGTGAAAATCCCGATGGCGGTGCCGCTGACCACGGCATTTAAACAGAATATTGAACGGATACGGCGTGAGCGTCTTCCGAAAGAGCTGGGCTATGCGCTGCAGCATCAACTGAGAATGGTAATAAAGCGATGAAACATACTGAACTCCGTGCAGCCGTACTGGATGCACTGGAGAAGCATGACACCGGGGCGACGCTTTTTGATGGTCGCCCCGCTGTTTTTGATGAGGAAGATTTTCCGGCAATTGCCGTTTATCTCACCGGCGCTGAATACACGGGCGAAGAGCTGGACAGCGATACCTGGCAGGCGGAGCTGCATATTGAAGTTTTCCTGCCTGCTCAGGTGCCGGATTCAGAGCTGGATTCGTGGATGGAGTCCCGGATTTATCCGGTGATGAGCGATATTCCGGCACTGTCAGATTTGATCACCAGTATGGTGGCCAGTGGCTATGACTACCGACGCGACGATGATGCGGGCCTGTGGAGTTCAGCCGATCTGACTTATGTCATTACCTATGAAATGTGAGGACGATATGCCTGTACCAAATCCAGTAATGCCGGTGAAAGGTGCCGGGACCACACTGTGGGTTTATAAGGGGAACGGTGACCCTTATGCGAACCCGCTTTCAGACGTTGACTGGTCGCGTCTGGCAAAAGTTAAAGACCTGACGCCCGGCGAACTGACCGCTGAGTCCTATGACGACAGCTATCTCGATGATGAAGATGCGGACTGGACTGCGACCGGGCAGGGGCAGAAATCAGCCGGAGATACCAGCTTCACGCTGGCGTGGATGCCCGGAGAGCAGGGGCAGCAGGCGCTGCTGGCGTGGTTTAATGAAGGTGATACCCGTGCCTATAAAATCCGCTTCCCGAACGGCACGGTCGATGTGTTCCGTGGCTGGGTCAGCAGTATCGGTAAAGCGGTGACGGCGAAGGAAGTGATCACCCGCACGGTGAAGGTCACCAATGTGGGACGCCCGTCGATGGCTGAAGATCGCAGTACGGTGACGGCAGCAACCGGCATGACGGTAACGCCAGCCAGTGCTTCTGTAGTGAAAGGGCAGAGCACCACGCTGACCGTGGCATTCCAGCCGGAAGGTGTAACCGACAAGAGCTTCCGTGCGGTGTCTGCGGATAAAACAAAAGCCACCGTGTCGGTCAGTGGTATGACTATCACCGTGAACGGCGTTGCTGCAGGCAAGGTCAACATTCCGGTTGTATCCGGTAATGGTGAGTTTGCTGCGGTTGCAGAAATCACCGTCACCGCCAGTTAATCCGGAGAGTCAGCGATGTTCCTGAAAACCGAATCATTTGAATATAACGGCGTGACCGTCACGCTTTCTGAACTGTCAGCCCTGCAGCGTATTGAGCATCTCGCCCTGATGAAACAGCAGGCAGAATCCGACAGTAACCGGAAGTTTACTGTGGAAGACGTCATCAGAACCGGCGCTTTTGTGGTGGCGATGTCTCTGTGGCATAACCATCCGAAGAAGACGCAGATGCCGTCCATGAATGAAGCCGTTAAACAGATTGAGCAGGAAGTGCTTACCACCTGGCCCACAGAGGCAATTTCTCATGCTGAAAACGTGGTGTACCGGCTGTCCGGTATGTATGAGTTTGTGGTGAATAATGCCCCTGAACAGGCAGAGGACGCCGGGCCTGCAGAGCCTGTTTCTGCGGGAAAGTGTTCGACGGTGAGCTGAGTTTTGCCCTGAAACTGGCGCGTGAGATGGGGCGACCCGACTGGCGCGCCATGCTTGCCGGGATGTCATCCACGGAGTATGCCGACTGGCACCGTTTTTACAGTACCCATTATTTTCATGATGTTCTGCTGGATATGCACTTTTCCGGGCTGACGTACACCGTGCTCAGCCTGTTTTTCAGCGATCCGGAGATGCATCCGCTGGATTTCAGTCTGCTGAATCGGTGTGAGGCTGACGAAGAGCCTGAAGATGATGTGCTGATGCAGAAAGCGGCAGGGCTTGCCGGAGGCGTCCGCTTTGGTCCGGACGGGAATAAAGTTATCCCCGCTTCCCCGGATGTGGCGGACATGACGGAGGATGACGTAATGCTGATGACAGTATCAGAAGGGATCGCAGGAGGAGTCCGGTATGGCTGAACCGGTAGGCGATCTGGTCGTTGATTTAAGTCTGGATGCGGCCAGATTTGACGAGCAGATGGCCAGAGTCAGGCGTCATTTTTCCGGTACGGAAAGTGATGCGAAAAAAACAGCGGCAGTCGTTGAACAGTCGATGAACCGGCAGGCGCTGGCTGCACAGAAAGCGGGGATTTCCGTCGGACAGTATAAAGCCGCCATGCGTATGCTTCCTGCACAGTTCACCGACGTGGCCACGCAGCTTGCAGGCGGGCAAAGTCCGTGGCTGATCCTGCTGCAACAGGGTGGTCAGGTTAAGGACTCCTTCGGCGGGATGATCCCCATGTTCAGGGGGCTTGCCGGTGCGATCACCCTGCCGATGGTCGGGGCCACCTCGCTGGCAGTGGCGACCGGTGCGCTGGCGTATGCCTGGTATCAGGGCAACTCAACCCTGTCTGAGTTCAACAAAACGCTGGTCCTTTCCGGTCATCAGTCAGGTCTGACGGCAGATCGTATGCTGGTCCTGTCCAGAGCCGGGCAGGCGGCAGGGCTGACGTTTAACCAGACCAGCGAGTCACTCAGTGCACTGGTTAAGGCGGGGGTAAGCGGTGAGGCTCAGATTGCGTCCATCAGCCAGAGTGTGGCGCGTTTCTCCTCTGCATCCGGCGTGGAGGTGGACAAGGTTGCTGAAGCCTTCGGGAAGCTGACCACTGACCCGACGTCGGGGCTGACGGCGATGGCGCGCCAGTTCCATAACGTGACGGCGGAGCAGATTGCGTATGTTGCTCAGTTGCAGCGTTCCGGCGATGAAGCCGGGGCATTGCAGGCGGCGAACGAGGCCGCAACGAAAGGGTTTGATGACCAGACCCGACGCCTGAAAGAGAACATGGGCACGCTGGAAACCTGGGCAGACAGGACAGCACGGGCATTCAAATCCATGTGGGATGCGGTGCTGGATATTGGTCGTCCTGATACCGCTCAGGAGATGCTGATTAAGGCAGAGGCTGCGTTTAAGAAAGCAGACGACATCTGGAATCTGCGCAAGGATGATTATTTTGTTAACGATGAAGCGCGGTCGCGTTACTGGGATGATCGTGAAAAGGCCCGTCTTGCGCTTGAAGCCGCCAGAAAGAAGGCTGAACAGCAGAGTCAACAGGACAAAAATGCGCAGCAGCAGAGCGATACCGAAGCGTCACGGCTGAAATATACCGAAGAGGCGCAGAAGGCTTACGAACGGCTGCAGACGCCGCTGGAGAAATATACCGCCCGTCAGGAAGAACTGAACAAGGCACTGAAAGACGGGAAAATCCTGCAGGCAGATTACAACACGCTGATGGCGGCGGCGAAAAAGGATTATGAAGCGACGCTGAAAAAGCCGAAACAGTCCGGCGTGAAGGTGTCTGCGGGCGATCGTCAGGAAGACAGTGCTCATGCGGCCCTGCTGACGCTTCAGGCAGAACTCCGGACGCTGGAGAAGCATGCCGGAGCGAATGAGAAAATCAGCCAGCAGCGCCGGGATTTATGGAAGGCGGAAAATCAGTTCGCGGTACTGGAGGAGGCGGCACAACGTCGCCAGCTGTCCGCACAGGAGAAATCCCTGCTGGCGCATAAAGATGAGACGCTGGAGTACAAACGCCAGCTGGCTGCACTTGGCGATAAGGTCACGTATCAGGAGCACCTGAATGCGCTGGCGCAGCAGGCGGATAAGTTCGCACAGCAACAACGGGCAAAACGGACAGCCATTGATGCGAAAAACGGGGGCTTACTGACCGGCAGGCAGCGCGGGAAGCCACAGAACAGCGCCTGAAGGAACAGTATGGCGATAATTCGCTGGCGCTGAATAACGTCATGTCAGAGCAGAAAAAAGACCTGGGCGGCTGAAGACCAGCTTAACGGGAGCTGGATGGCTGGCCTGAAGTCCGGCTGGAGCGAGTGGAAAGAGAGTGCCACGGACAGTATGTCGCAGGTTAAAAGTGCTGCCACGCAGACCTTTGATGGTATTGCGCAGAATATGGCGGCGATGCTGACCGGCAGTGAGCAGAACTGGCGCAGTTTCACCCGTTCCGTGCTGTCCATGATGACAGAAATTCTGCTTAAGCAGGCAACGGTGGGGATTGTCGGGAGTATCGGCAGCGCCATTGGCGGAGCTGTTGGTGGCGGCGCATCAGCGTCAGGCGGTACAGCCATTCAGGCTGCTGCGGCGAAATTCCATTTTGCGACCGGAGGTTTTACGGGAACCGGTGGCAAATATGAGCCTGCCGGGATTGTTCACCGTGGTGAATTTGTCTTCACGAAGGAGGCAACCAGCCGGATTGGCGTGGGGAATCTCTACCGGCTGATGCGCGGCTATGCCACCGGTGGTTATGTCGGTACACCGGGCAGTCTGGCGGACAGCCGGTCGCAGGCGTCCGGGAAGTTTGAGCAGAATAACCATGTGGTGATTAATAACGACGGCACGAACGGTCAGATAGGGCCACAGGCGCTGAAGGCGGTTTATGACGTAGCCCGTAAGGCGGCAATGGATGTCGTGACCGGGCAGATGCGTGATGGTGGTCTGTTCTCCGGAGGTGGGCGATGAAAACCTTCCGCTGGAAAGTGAAACCGGGTATGGATGTGGCTTCGGCTCCTTCCGTCAGGGAGGTGCGCTTTGGTGATGGTTACTCCCAGCGCGCGCCTGCCGGGCTGAATGCCAACCTGAAAACGTACAGCGTGACGATTTCTGTCCCCCGTTGGGAGGCCACGGCGCTGGAATCGTTTCTGGCAGAGCACGGAGGCTGGAAAGCCTTTCTGTGGACGCCGCCTTATGACTGGCGGCAGATAAAGGTGACCTGCGCAAAATGGACGTCGCGGGTCAGTATGTTGCGTGTTGAGTTCAGCGCAGAGTTTAAACAGGTGGTGAACTGATGCAGGATATCCGGCAGGAAACACTGAATGAATGCACCCGTGCGGAGCAGTCGGCCAGCGTGGTGCTCTGGGAGATCGATCTGACAGAGGTCGATGGAGAACGTTATTTTTTCTGTAATGAGCAGAACGAAAAAGGTGAGCCGGTCACCTGGCAGGGGCGGCAGTATCAGGCGTATCCCATTCAGGGGAGTGGTTTCGAACTGAATGGCAAAGGCACCAGTACGCGCCCCACGCTGACGGTTTCTAACCTGTATGGCATGGTCACCGGGATGGCGGAAGATCTGCAGAGTCTGGTCGGCGGAACGGTGGTCAGGCGTAAGGTTTATGCCCGTTTTCTGGATGCGGTGAACTTCGTCAACGGAAACAGCGACGCCGATCCGGAGCAGGAGGTGATTAGCCGCTGGCGCATCGAGCAGTGCAGCGAATTGAGCGCGGTCAGTGCCTCCTTTGTGTTGTCCACACCGACGGAAACGGATGGTGCCGTTTTTCCGGGGCGCATCATGCTGGCCAACACCTGCACCTGGACCTATCGCGGTGATGAGTGCGGTTATAATGGTCCGGCTGTCGCGGATGAATATGACCAGCCGACGTCCGATATCACGAAGGATAAATGCAGCAAATGCCTGAGTGGCTGTAAGTTTCGCAATAACGTCGGCAACTTTGGCGGCTTCCTTTCCATTAACAAACTTTCGCAGTAAATCCCATGACAGAGACAGAATCAGCGATTCTGGCGCACGCCCGGCGATGTGCGCCAGCGGAGTCGTGCGGCTTCGTGGTGAGAACGCCGGAGGGGGAAAGATATTTTCCCTGCGTGAATATCTCCGGTGAGCCGGAGGATTATTTCCGGATGTCGCCGGAGGACTGGCTGCGGGCAGAAATGCAGGGTGAGATTGTGGCGCTGGTGCACAGCCATCCCGGTGGTCTGCCCTGGCTGAGTGAGGCCGACCGGCGACTGCAGGTGCAGAGTGATTTGCAGTGGTGGCTGGTCTGCCGGGGGGCGATTCATAAGTTCCGCTGCGTGCCGCATCTCACCGGGCGGCTCTTTGAGCACGGGGTGACGGACTGTTACACGCTGTTCCGGGATGCTTACCATCTGGCGGGGATTGAGATGCCGGATTTTCATCGTGAGGATGACTGGTGGCGTAACGGTCAGAATCTCTATCTGGATAATCTGGAGGCCACAGGGCTGTATCAGGTGCCGTTGTCAGCGGCGCAGCCGGGCGATGTGCTGCTGTGCTGTTTTGGTTCATCGGTGCCGAATCATGCCGCCATTTACTGTGGTGATGGCGAGCTGCTGCACCATATTCCTGAACAACTGAGCAAACGAGAGAGGTATACCGACAAATGGCAGCGACGCACACACTCCCTCTGGCGTCACCGGGCATGGCACGCATCTGCCTTTACGGGGATTTGCAACGATTTGGCCGCCGCATCGACCTTCGAGTGAAAACGGGGGCCGAAGCCATCCGGGCGCTGGCCACGCAGCTCCCTGCGTTTCGTCAGAAACTGAGCGACGGCTGGTATCAGGTACGGATTGCCGGGCAGGATGTCAGCACGTCCGGATTAACTGCGCAGTTACATGAGGCTCTGCCTGATGGCGCTGTGATTCATATCGTTCCCAGAGTCGCAGGGGCCAAGTCAGGTGGCGTATTCCAGATTGTCCTGGGGGCAGCCGCCATTGCCGGATCATTCTTTACCGCCGGAGCCACCCTTGCAGCATGGGGGGCTGCCATTGGTGCCGGTGGTATGACCGGCATTCTGTTTTCTCTCGGTGCCAGTATGGTGCTCGGCGGTGTGGCTCAGATGCTGGCACCAAAAGCCAGAACTCCCCGCACACAGACAACGGATAACGGTAAGCAGAACACCTATTTCTCCTCACTGGATAACATGGTTGCCCAGGGCAATGTCCTGCCTGTTCTGTACGGTGAAATGCGCGTGGGGTCGCGGGTGGTTTCTCAGGAGATCAGCACGGCAGACGAAGGGGACGGTGGTCAGGTTGTGGTGATTGGTCGCTGATGCAAAATGTTTTATGTGAAACCGCCTCCGGGCGGTTTTGTCGTTTATGGAGCGTGAGGAATGGGTAAAGGCAGCAGTAAGGGGCATACCCCGCGCGAAGCGAAGGATAACCTGAAGTCCACGCAGTTGCTGAGTGTGATCGATGCCATCAGCGAAGGGCCGATTGAAGGTCCGGTAGATGGATTAAAAAGCGTGCTGCTGAACAGTACGCCGGTGCTGGACAGTGAGGGTAATACCAATATCTCCGGTGTCACAGTGGTGTTCCGGGCAGGTGAGCAGGAGCAGACTCCGCCGGAGGGTTTTGAATCCTCCGGATCCGAGACGGTGCTGGGTACGGAAGTGAAATATGACACGCCGATCACCCGGACCATCACGTCTGCAAACATCGACCGTCTGCGCTTTATCTTCGGTGTGCAGGCACTGGTGGAAACCACCTCAAAGGGGGACCGGAATCCATCGGAAGTCCGCCTGCTGGTTCAGATCCAGCGTAACGGTGGCTGGGTGACAGAAAAAGACATCACCATTAAGGGCAAAACCACCTCGCAGTATCTGGCCTCGGTGGTGGTGGATAACCTGCCGCCGCGCCCGTTCAATATCCGGATGCGCAGGATGACGCCGGACAGCACCACAGACCAGCTGCAGAACAAAACACTCTGGTCGTCATACACCGAAATCATCGATGTGAAACAGTGCTACCCGAACACGGCACTGGTCGGCGTGCAGATGGATTCGGAGCAGTTCGGCAGCCAGCAGGTGAGCCGTAATTATCATCTGCGCGGGCGCATTCTGCAGGTGCCGTCGAACTATAACCCGCAGACGCGGCAATACAGCGGTATCTGGGACGGGACGTTTAAACCGGCATACAGCAACAACATGGCCTGGTGTCTGTGGGATATGCTGACCCATCCGCGCTACGGCATGGGGAAGCGTCTCGGTGCGGCGGATGTGGACAAATGGGCGCTGTATGTCATCGGCCAGAATTGCGACCAGTCGGTGCCGGATGGCTTTGGTGGCACGGAGCCGCGCATCACCTGTAATGCCTACCTGACCACACAGCGTAAGGCGTGGGATGTTCTCAGTGATTTCTGCTCGGCGATGCGCTGTATGCCGGTATGGAACGGGCAGACGCTGACGTTCGTGCAGGACCGACCGTCGGATAAGGTGTGGACCTATAACCGCAGTAATGTGGTGATGCCGGATGATGGCGCGCCGTTCCGCTACAGTTTCAGCGCCCTGAAGGACCGCCATAATGCCGTTGAGGTGAACTGGATTGACCCGAATAACGGCTGGGAAACGGCAACAGAGCTTGTGGAGGACACGCAGGCCATTGCCCGTTACGGTCGTAACGTCACGAAGATGGATGCCTTTGGCTGTACCAGCCGGGGGCAGGCGCACCGCGCCGGGCTGTGGCTGATTAAAACGGAATTGCTGGAAACGCAGACCGTGGACTTCAGCGTGGGTGCAGAAGGGCTTCGCCATGTACCGGGTGATGTCATTGAAATCTGTGATGATGACTATGCGGGGATCAGCATCGGCGGGCGCGTGCTGGCGGTGAACAGCCAGACGCGGACACTGACGCTCGACCGTGAAATCATGCTGCCATCCTCCGGCACCACGCTGATAAGCCTGGTAGACGGAAATGGCAATCCGGTCAGCGTGGAGGTCCAGTCCGTCACCGACGGCGTGAAGGTAAAAGTGAGCCGTGTTCCTGACGGCGTTGCCGAATACAGCGTGTGGGGGCTGAAGCTGCCGACGCTGCGTCAGCGCCTGTTCCGCTGTGTGAGTATCCGTGAGAACGATGACGGCACGTATGCCATCACCGCCGTGCAGCATGTACCGGAAAAAGAAGCCATCGTGGATAACGGGGCGCACTTTGACGGCGACCAGAGCGGCACGGTGAATGGTGTCACGCCGCCAGCGGTGCAGCACCTGACTGCCGAAGTCACCGCAGACAGCGGGGAATATCAGGTACTGGCGCGATGGGACACGCCGAAGGTGGTGAAGGGTGTGAGCTTTATGCTTCGCCTGACCGTGGCAGCGGATGACGGCAGTGAGCGGCTGGTCAGCACGGCCCGGACGACGGAAACCACATACCGCTTCACGCAACTGGCGCTGGGAAACTACAGGCTGACAGTCCGGGCGGTAAATGCCTGGGGGCAGCAGGGCGATCCGGCGTCGGTATCGTTCCGGATTGCCGCACCGGCAGCACCGTCGCGGATTGAGCTGACGCCGGGCTATTTTCAGATAACCGCAACGCCGCATCTTGCCGTTTATGACCAGACGGTACAGTTTGAGTTCTGGTTCTCGGAAAAGCGGATTGCGGATATCAGGCAGGTTGAAACCACAGCCCGCTATCTTGGCACGGCGCTGTACTGGATAGCCGCCAGTATCAATATCAAACCGGGCCATGATTATTATTTTTACGTTCGCAGTGTGAACACCGTTGGCAAATCGGCATTCGTGGAAGCTGTCGGTCGGGCGAGCGATGATGCGGAAGGTTACCTGGATTTTTTCAAAGGCCAAATAACCGAATCCCATCTCGGCAAGGAGCTGCTGGAAAAAGTCGAGCTGACGGAGGATAACGCCAGCAAACTGGAGGAGTTTTCGAAAGAGTGGAAAGACGCCAACGATAAATGGAATGCCATGTGGGGCGTCAAAATTGAGCAGACCGAAGACGGCAGGCATTATGTCGCGGGGCTTGGCCTCAGCATGGAGGATACGGAGGAAGGTAAACTGAGCCAGTTCCTGGTTGCCGCTAACCGTATCGCGTTTATTGACCCGGCAAACGGGAATGAAACGCCGATGTTTGTGGCGCAGGGCAACCAGATATTCATGAACGAAGTGTTCCTGAAGTATCTGACGGCTCCCACCATTACCAGCGGCGGCAATCCGCCGGTATTTTCCCTGACACCGGACGGGCGGCTGACGGCGAAAAATGCCGATATCAGCGGTAACGTGAATGCGAACTCCGGGACGCTCAATAATGTCACGATTAACGAGAACTGTCGGATTCTGGGAAAACTGTCTGCCAACCAGATTGAAGGCGATATTGTTAAAACGGTAGGTAAGGCTTTCCCGCGAGATCCCCGAGCACCGGAACGCTGGCCATCAGGGACCATTACCGTCAGGATTTATGACGATCAACCTTTTGACCGGCAAATTGTTATTCCTGCTGTCGCGTTTTGTGGGGCGAAGCACCGGCAGGCATCCACAAACAGTGAATACTATTCATCCTGTCGCCTTATTGTAAAAAAGAATGGCACTGTAATTTATGATAACTCGACCACCGATGTTACAGCCATTTACACAGGCATCATGGATATGCCAGCAGGTTATGGAGGGATAACTCTGGAGTTTTCAGTTTCAGCTTCAAATGGAAAATATTATCCCACCGCAAGCATCAGCGATTTGCTGGTTGTCGTGATGAAGAAATCAACCGCCGGTATCAGTATCAGTTGAATTTTATAACCCAAATACGGGCGCCAGAAATGGCGCCTTTTTTATTGCAGAAAAGCGAGAGGTAATTATGCGTAAATTATGTGCTGTTATTCTGTCTGCAGTAGTCTGGCTGGTCGCCGCTGGTACGCCAGCGAGTGCAGCAGAGCATCAGTCCACACTAAGCGCCGGGTATCTTCAGTCCCATACAGATATGCCCGGCAACGATGACCTGAAGGGAATTAACGTGAAATACCGTTATGAATTTACGAACACGCTGGGGCTGGTGACGTCATTCAGCTATGCCGGAGACAAGAATCGCCAGATTACCCGTTACAGCGATACCCGCTGGCATGAAGATTCAGTGCGTAACCGCTGGTTCAGCATGATGGCGGGGCCATCTGTGCGCGTGAATGAATGGTTCAGTGCTTATGCGATGGCGGGTGTGGCTTACAGCCGTGTTTCGACGTTTTCCGGGGATTATCTCCGCGTAACTGATAACAAGGGGAAAACGCACGATGTGCTGACCGGAAGTGATGACGGTCGCCACAGCAACACGTCTCTGGCGTGGGGGGCTGGCGTGCAGTTTAACCCGACCGAATCCGTGGCCATTGACCTTGCTTATGAAGGCTCCGGCAGTGGCGACTGGCGCACTGACGGTTTTATCGTGGGTGTCGGTTATAAATTCTGATTAGCCAGGTAACACAGTGTTATGACAGCCCGCCGGTTCAGGCGGGCTTTTTTGTGGAGTGGATATGGCAGCAGTAAAAATCTCAGGTGTGCTGAAAGATGGTGCGGGAAAACCAATACAGAACTGCACTATTCAACTGAAGGCAAAGCGTAACAGCACCACGGTACTGGTGAACACGGTAGCCTCTGAAAATCCGGATGAAGCCGGGCGTACAGCATGGATGTTGAGTATGGCCAGTACAGCGTCACCCTGCTGGTTGAAGGTTTTCCGCCTTCACATGCCGGGATCATTACCGTCTATGAAGGTTCCAGACCAGGTACGCTGAATGATTTTCTCGGTGCCATGACGGAAGATGATGTCATGCCTGAGGCATTGCGCCGTTTTGAGGAAATATTGGAAGAAACGGCACGAAACGCTGAAGCTGCCTCTCAGAGCGCAGCGGCGGCAAAGAAATCCGAAACTGCAGCGGAATCATCGAAGAACGCGGCGAAAACGTCAGAGACGAATGCAGGTAACAGCGCGAAAGCGGCAGCCTCTTCAAAAACAGCCGCACAAAACGCAGCAACAGCAGCAGAACGTTCAGAGACAAATGCCCGAGCGTCAGAAGAAGCCTCCGCAAACAGTGAAGAGGCTTCCCGCCGTAATGCAGAGTCAGCCGCTGAAAATGCCGGAATCGCCACCACAAAAGCGCAGGAGGCCGCAGCAGACGCAACAAAGGCCGGGCAGAAAAAGGATGAAGCCGTCGCGGCGGCGACACGTTCGGAAGCGGCGGCAGACCGCGCAGAAGCGGCAGCGGAAGTGACTGTAAAACCATATGTGAATATAGTTCCGCCGTTGCCTGATGTCTGGATTCCGTTTAATGATTCGCTGGATATGATTACGGGCTTTTCGCCATCATATAAAAAGATTGTTATTGGTGACGATGAAATAACGATGCCTGGCGACAAGATTGTTAAGTTTAAACGTGCATCAACTGCTACATATATCAATAAATCCGGGGAACTGAAAATTGCAGCAATCGACGAACCACGATTTGAAAAAGATGGTTTACTGATTGAAGGACAACGAAGCAATTCATTTGCAGATTCTAATAATCCGTCGTTATGGAATAAAGCCGCACAATTGAATATAACCAATGGTAAAGATGAATTTGGTTTTACCTATGGTCTTATTAATGTTGCAGCCGAAACAAGCACTACCGGACGCGCTACATTTATTTCAACTGGATATCCAAGATCCATGCCAGCAAAGGCAGGGGAATCACTTACAATATCCTTCCGAGTTAAAAAAGTTGCTGGTGATGGGATTCTGACAGTATATCCGAGGATTGCTTATGTAAATGAGGATGGCTCTAGTAATACTCTTTCTTCGAATGCCTATATAAATGCGGAAACGGGCGAAGTTTTAGGAACTCCTGCAGGCGGAAGCTCGACGAAAGTATATACTAAAATTGAATCCAATGGATGGTTGTTTGTATCTTTGACTTATAAAACCGCAGAAGACAAAACATTTTATGGTCGAATTGAAGTTGGTGCGCATAAACGAGATATACAGATTGGTGATCAGTGGATGATAACGACACCGCAATTTGAAGTTGGTAGCAGTGCTTCTTCTTTTATTATTTCTGGATCTGCGACAACGACAAGAGCGAGTGACTTAGTTACGATCCCAATCAAAAACAACATCTACAATTTACCGCTTACTGTAATGTGCGAAACCAATCTTAATTGGGAATGGGATTCTCCGCCAAATGCCGCACCTAGAATAATGGATTTTACTGGTCAAAAAGCGGGGCAGGCCATAATTTATGGTCTACGTGGTGGGACTGCGGTTGATACTGGATCGCCCTATGTTGATATGGGTGATGGCGCTACAAGAATTAATAAGTATGTAAAAACAACAAATCGAAAGTTTATCTCTGGATTTAGGTGTAAAGAAAATGGAGATACTCAAGCGTTTTGCAATTCTGTTTTTTCATCGTCTGCAAGGACAGATTATATTCATGTAGCACCAACTGCTACGATAAGATTTGGTGGGCAAACCAGTACTGGTGAGCGTCATATATTCGGACACATCCGAAATTTCAGGATTTGGCATAAAGCGTTAACTGATGCACAAATGGGGGAATCAGTAGAATGAAAGATTTAACACTGAAATTTCGAGATCGGGAAGACTATAAAGCATTCTTGAATGAAATTAATTGGGAAGATAACGAAGTATTGCAAGATCAACTCCTGATTGATGAAATTGGATTCGCTTTCGATGAAGTCGGCAGAACTGCCGACGACGAACCAATTTATCAACGACGCGACGGTTATTTTGTAAATATTAGAATCTTAGATGAAAAGCTGGACGCATCACCATTTTCCGGAAATGTAGTGATTCTTGATGCTCCGCTTCGTGAATGGGCTTGAGGGGCAATACATGGCGAGCGTAACAGTAATTCCTGATGACATCAAAACGCTAAAATCCGATGTTAGTAAATTAAAAACCGATCAAGAAAGCTACGCAACAAAATCCTATGTTGATGGTAAACGCGAGGTTTTAGGTGATTGGGATGCTACCAAAAAAGATAATACCTTGCCGACAACTGGTACTGTCTTTGGTGGTAAACATCGTTCAATTCATAAGACTGCCGATAAAATCGATGTATATACTGAGTTTTATACCCGAAAAAAATGTTGCAGGCGATGAAGCTGCAATGGCGCGACTACACGTAAAAGATGGCGAAAAGGGTATTTGGTGGGACTTTAGTAATCTTTACGGCGGAACATTAATTTTTCCAGGCAGTGATGGTTACCTTAAGATGGGGAACTGTCTCATGTCGTATGGTGTGCGGGGAAGTAACGCGCTTATTAAGTTTGACTACACAGACACATTACAAATCAAATACGCTAATCATGGGTCAACCATGACATTAAACACACAGGGAACCGCTTATGCTGGTGTTACTGCTAAATTGTGGGGCAACTCCAGCCGTCCTGTTGTTTATGAAGTCGGTGTTGATGGTGGCGCTTATATGTTCTACGGTCAGAAACAAACCGATAATACCTATGCGTTCGCTGTTAATGGTGCATGTCATGCCACCGCCTTTAACCAGGCTTCCGACCGGGATCTGAAAGATAATCTTCAGGTGATTGATAATGCAACAGATCGTATCCGCAAGATGAACGGCTATACCTATACCCTTAAGGAAAACGGTATGCCCTATGCAGGTGTCATTGCACAGGAAGCTCTGGAAGCAATCCCGGAAGTTGTAGGCTCCGCAATGAAATATCAGGACGGTGGAAACGGCTCGGAAGGGGAAGAAGGCGAGCGTTACTACACAGTAGATTATTCTGGTGTTACTGGCTTGCTTGTTCAGGTAGCCAGAGAGTCAGACGACAGAATAACAGCACTGGAAGAAGAAAACGCAGAATTAAGACAAAGATTATCTGCAATTGAGGCGGCGCTTGCGTCTAAATAATATTAAGGGGCCGTGAGTCCCGTTTTATTGGGTAGGATGAAAATGGATATAACACCTTTCCTTCACGCGCTTTGTGCTGTGGCTGCGCAGGTACTGGTTGGTCTTTTTACCGGAAACTGGGCTTACGGTGCGATAGCTGGTTGTACGTTCTTCATCGCTCGTGAACATACCCAGGCAGAATATCGCTGGATTGAAATGTTCGGGCATGGCAAGCGTATGAATATGCCGTGGTGGGGCGGTTTTGATCCTCGTGCATGGGATGTGGCAAGCCTGATGGATTTTGCTGTGCCGGTGATAGCGTGTCTGCTGGTCTGGCTGTTGTTTCGATGAATATCGGCAGGATAATATGGGGCACTGGCAGAATTATTCTGCCAGTGGGGCATATTAACGCAGAAGCTGCAAAACGTTCTGTGGAACCTGGTTAGCCTGCGCAAGAACCGAAGTACCCGCAGACTGCAGGATATTAGCGCGGCTCATTTCAGACACTTCAGATGCAAAGTCAGCGTCGAGAATACGGGAACGAGACTCGGACAGGTTGTTAACGGTATTGTTCAGGTTGCTGATAACAGAATCGAAACGGTTCTGTACAGCACCAAGACCAGAACGCAGTTTGTCAACCTGGGCAAGTGCTGCGTCGATAGTTTTCAGCGGGTCGGATGTAAGAGTATGGGAGTCAGAAACCGCAACGCCTGTATCGGTAAATGAACTCACCATCATCCCTGGCAAAGCTCCGTGTGGAGTTATTGATAGGTTGGCATTGGTCAGGTTACCTTGCCCATCATCAAGATAAAAATTTCCATCACCGTCAGTTTCCAGCATTTTACCATTAGGTATAGAATTGGGATCGATAAGGAAAATAAATGAATATGCTTTACCAAGCACGGAACTCAGTTTCGCTGGGTCTGGAGTTTGCGCTAAGGCTGGGGTACTGTCAAAATATAGTTCCCCACTATCTAATTCCTGTACGGTAAAATAATTACCACCAGATACCGCATAAAGCGTACCTGTGTCTTTGTCTTGAACTATATCTTGCGGTATATTGTTAGGGTTATTAGTATCAAATGCATAATCTAACTTATAAGTTGAATGCACTAGAGGTGTTTCCCCAGCGTGTAATTCGGTTAGCGGCGCTCCTTTAATATTGTCTTCAACTGTGAAATCGTCCATGTCCAGGCTTTTGGTATCCATTTTTTTAAGCTGAATATCGATGGTTTCACTGTCATTTGCACCTACCTGAATAGACAGAGACTGGTCACTACTTAGAACCTTGACGCCGTTAAATTCCGTCTGATCGGAGATACGGTTAATTTCATCCAGACGAGCGTTAATTTCATCCTGAATAGATTCGCGGTCAGAAGCTGAGTTAGTACCGTTTTGTGCTTGTACGGTCAGGCGACGGATATTCTGCAGGTTATCGTTAACTTCGTTCAGAGCACCTTCAGTGGTCTGCGCGATAGAAATACCATCATTTGCGTTACGAGAAGCCTGAGTCAGGCCGGAGATGCTGGCGGTGAAACGGTTGCTGATAGCCTGGCCTGCAGCATCGTCTTTTGCGCTGTTAATACGCAGACCCGAAGACAGGCGCTGAATTGCCGTACCCAGAGTGGACTGCGATTTGTTCAGGTTATTCTGTGCAACAAGGCTCAGAGCATTAGTATTGATTACTTGTGACATCTATATGATTCCTATGCGTTGGGCGGAGCGGGCCGCAGACATATAATTAAAACAAAATATGAAAAAGTGTTTGGCAGCGTGAACTGTTTGATACGATTATAAAAAATATATGCAATGCTGCTGCCGTATGTTGAATATCGGCAACGAAATGAAATGACTAAAGGGACGGAAACGGAGATTACACAATAAAAAACACAGGTGGCCAGTCTAGGTGTGTCGTACAAGAACGCGCTGCGACTGGCTGGAGAACTTTCTATAGTACGAGTATTGAATGATTTCCAGCCTTTATCGATTTTACGTGTTAATTAATGACAAACCACTCGTCAGCAGACTCCCAGGTATCTTTCAGAGTTTCCTGAACAAAAGTTTTAGCTGAATCTTTATCGGCGGTGCGCGTAACAGAAAGGCCATCGTTGCTGGTGACTTTTACGATCACCTCTACATCGTCATAACGCTTACTGATGCGTCGAGTTAATTCTTCCGTTAACGCATCCACTGCACCGTTTGGTATTTTGGTCATTTATCCTTTGGCTATACAGTCGTGATCCAAAGGTGGGACAAAACTGAGACACATAAGGCCTCACAATGGCTTGCAAGGCTTTACATGTTTTGAGGTAGTGGGACGTGTGAGCGCAGAGATGGCGCGGTAAGTTGTTGACTTAAAATGTCGTTCTAGGAACTTCTAAGTCGTGGGCCGCAGGTTCGAATCCTGCAGGGCGCGCCATTACAATTCAATCAGTTACGCCTTCTTTATTTCCCCATAATTTCAGAAATGGCACATCTTTGAGGCGTCATTACCAAAATGTCGTCTGTTTTCCTCGCGTGCTCCGTCAAATGATTCGGCGCAAGGTGAGCATATCTACGCACCATTTCTATGGATTCCCATCCGCCCATTTCCTGAAGCACTGATGAAAAACATCAATGAATGCACCAGGAGGAAACTGATGAGTTAGGTTCAAACTGTAGTACAATTCTCTTCGGTATTAACAGGAAAGAATAGGCTATGAACCCTTATATTTATCTTGGTGGTGCAATACTTGCAGAGGTCATTGGTACAACCTTAATGAAGTTTTCAGAGGGTTTTACACGGTTATGGCCCTCTGTTGGTACAATTATTTGTTACTGCACATCATTCTGGTTATTAGCTCAGACGCTGGCTTATATTCCTACAGGGATTGCTTATGCTATCTGGTCAGGCGTCGGTATCGTCCTGATTAGTTTACTTTCCTGGGGATTTTTCGGCCAACGGTTGGATCTGCCAGCCATTATCGGCATGATGTTGATTTGTGCCGGAGTGTTGGTGATTAATTTGTTGTCACGAAGTGCACCACATTAAAAATAGTTTCGTTCGAGTTTAATAAAATGCATCAGCCCGTATGTTTATACGGGCTGCTTTTTTACGCTACAATAATGCAAATGATAGTGGACAAAAAACACAATCAGTCGATGGATTCACCGTAGGATGCAACTGCCTGAGCGGGGAAACCCCCGCTCAATTCCTGTCTGACCCCTTCATTTTCCAGCCAATAATAAGTATTACTTTCTTTATTCAAAGCGTAAATTCTACAAATACCTGCACCCTCACTATTTGTGTTCCATCCACTATTAGCTACATTGCCCCATTCCTGGTAAAGTCCTGCGTTAACTTCTCGCTTGATAATATGTCCTGAATTATGATCATTATAATCGTAACTATCAATATCATGCGCTTCAGGAAATTCTCCGCTCATTTTTTCAATCCACGGTAAAATATCTTTAACTGACTTATAAGTTTCAATGCTGTATTTGAAAAAACGTCTCACAGTAAAAATATAAATACCGGCAGATTTGTTCGTTGATTTATCAGTGGCGAAAATAGCAAAAATCTTCCCAATACACTTTTCGTCAACGTCAGGAAAAGTTACTGTGCCATCCTGACTGACCGCCAGAACATCATTGTCTGCATCAGTGCTACAGCTCCATTTTACCTTGTCATTATTAACCGGGTCATTATCAATAACCATCTTGAAGGTGGCGCCTGGAAACAAGCAGTTAGGAAAATGGTAACCATTCTTCATATCATTTTTAATATCATAGATATGGTTGTCAACTAAAACGCCTGTAATTTTACTCATCATTAACTCTCTTTGTTTATTAAATAAAAGGTTTTATTCCTGTGTAAAGGAATAAGCTGATATTAATGCAACTGATGAATAATTGTTCTTATTTAATAGTTATATGGTGGCATGAATATGATTATATAATGCCTCTGAGTAGTGGCTACACTGATTATTTGTGTCCAATTAATATTTACAGGATTCTGACCAGGAAAGTGAAAAGGAAAGGAGCAAGCAAAGTTGCTCCCTTAAATCATTAATACTCAAGAATGCCGTGAGCGACAGGCAAATAGCGCAGGGAGAAATAGAGCACGTCTTTGCCGCAGGAGGAACGTTTCGCTAACAGCGAAGCAATTTCTGCATCCGGTTTTGGTTTTGCTTCAAAGGTTTTACCTTTACCGGCGACAAACAGTTCATAAACAACGCCGCTGGCGGGGGAGAACGTTTGGCAATCGGCACTGGCCTGCAGATAACGCTCACGCTGTTCGGCAGTAAGTTTATCGACGCCGCTACCATCCTGAACCCAGACGTGGATGCCAGTAGATTTCACTTGTTCCAGCAGTTGCCGATAGCCATCGGGCGACATGTTTCCGGCGAAAAAGCTACTGATATAAACCGGTTTTGCCGAAACATCACTGATCAGCCGTTGTGAGTTGTTTAACCACTTCAGCAATGGCTGGCGAGCGGCTTCGCTGCGCCAGTTCAGGTCGTCAATTTCTGCGCTGATATACCAGCCATCCGGCGTAACGCCGGGTGCGGCGCTCCATAATCTGGCCTGCTGGAGATCGGCGACCAGCAGGCGATTAAGATAGCTCTCCAGCGCCGCGGACGACTGCTTCTGATGCAGAAAAAAATTCCGGATCGGCATGCAAACCAACAATCAGCTTCAGGCCAGCTTGTTGCGCAGCTGCGGCACGCTTAAACAATAATGCCCGCTGTTCTGGCTGGGTGAACGCATCGCCGTAACGGGTCCATTGCATAATCAGGGTGTCGAATCCTTGCAAATGCAACTGACTCATCAGCCCACGCCACTGGGCGTCGGTGACCTGACTATCGCGGTTTTGTGGTTGCCAGATAATACCTTTCATCGCAAAGGAAAAAGGACTGACCAACAAAAGTGTCAGCAATACGAAAATTAACTTACGCATTTACCAGTGCACTCCAATGGTGAGAAACGCGTTGTTGCGCTCCCCTGTACGTTGATTAATCGCCTTAAAGGTATGTTGATATTCGACGCCGAGACTGACTTTGTGCGGCCAGGCGTCGTAGTGCGTCTCGCCGGTCCAGATGTTCCAGCGTACGCCAACGCCGCCCACCTGCGCGCCCTGAGTACCTTTATCCCGATAGCCGTTACCCTGTACGTGAGCGTAAGGTTCAATAGTCTGCCCGTTCGCTACCTTCTGATGCCAGCTCACTCGATAATCTGCCGTCCACGCCTGAATATCCTGACGAAAATATTGCGCCGCATCGAGATACAGATTTTGCGCAAACCAGCCAGAACCGTTCGGGTGCCACTCATCGCTGTATTTTCCGCCGTTAAAGAACGAGGCGCTGGCACGCAGCATGGTGTCGGAGGCGCCATTTTGCCCGTTTAGTGGGAACTGCTGTTCAACGGCGAGGAAAAAGATCTGATCGCGCAGCGGCTTCCAGCGCAATCCGGTGCCGGACATCGGATTTTTCACCGGCATCATCACTCCGTTTTCTCCGGTATCGGCAAAGACGCGGCTATAAACCGAGAGCAGGTCGCCTTCCAGCACCATATTGCGCCCGATGCGGTACTCCGCTTCCAGCTGCCCGTAACTGCGATAGCTTTTACCTGGCGCCGAACCGCCGACATTATTGCTTGCCGAGCTTATTGCCCCTGAGCGTAAACCGATAGAGGAATCAAAATTAAAACTCCAGCGGCGACCGGTATCCTCATGCAAGCGACGGAAATTAAAGCGTTGTTGATTTTGTTCCGGCGTTAGCGGTGTAATCAGCGCCTGATTATCAATGTCATCAATCACCAGCCGGGCGTAGTGCTGCGTCGCAGGCATATCATCCAGGCGCTGGTTCACGTAGGCCAGTTGTCGGATCAGTGCCGGATCGTCCGGTAGTCCTTTATGCGCCTGTTCCAGCATTTCCCGCGACTGCGCGATATCACCGCTATCCCACAGGGCGTAGCCGAGTGCCGCCTGGGTGTTGCTGTTATTGGGCTCCAGTTCAAGCGCGGCGCGCAAATCACTCACCGCGGCCGGGACATTATGACGTTGCCGATAAATCGTTGCCCGCGCGACGTAAGCGTTGGCAGAAGGCGCAATATTGATTGAGCGCGTGAGATCGTTCAGTGCGAGTTCTGGCTGAGCTGGGATATAACGTTGCGCATGCAGCCACCAGTATTGAGCATTGTTTCCCAGCCCACGTTGTTCTGCCTGTTGAAGCCAGCGATCGCGAGCCGCGCCATTTCCCGCTGCCTGAGCGGTGTTGGCGGCGGCGAGCAGATCCTCATTGCTCATTTCGTGAAGGCTGATTTTCTCCCAGGCTGCCAGGGCGGTGCGGTAATCTTCCACCTGGTAAGCCTGATAAGCCACAGCGCGATGTTGCCAGGCGTTCGGTTGTCGTTGTTCGGCCTGAAGCCATGCATACAACGCCACACCGGGTAGCGTGTCCCGATAACACTTTGCCAGACGGTTCCAGGCGGCGGCATCGTAGGAAGGCGACATATCGCCCAGCAAGCGAACTATTGCCGGGCAATTATCTGCAATACCCGGCAACTGGCTTTGCCACTGACGTTGCGCCGCCAGCGGCAAGGGTTTTGATAAAATCGCCACCTTCGCCGGAGTTGCCAGGTAAGGATGACTTTCCAGCAGAGACGCCAGTCGCGCCATTAAAGTCTGGCTGACACGCGCATCGCCCTGGAAAGGATAGCGTTGCAGCAATAAATCGGCAGCTTCGCGTGACTGCCCGGCCTGCATCAGTTGCCAGGTGAGTTGATCCAGTCGCGTAAGATTTGCCGGTTCTCGCTGATACAACAATCGTGCCAGACGCAGGGCTTCAGCCTTGTTACGGGTCGCTACGCTAACGGCATAACGCTCTTCAAGCATTTCATCGGCGGGGAGGGTAGCGAGCAGTCTTTGCGCCGCGTCGTACTGACCTTCTTTTAACAGCACCGGTAGCGTTGCGCCAACAACATACTGGCGGTTATCGGCAAACTGTACCTGATGATTCGCCAATGCCTGCACGGGGTTGGCGCTGTATTTCGATAACAGATAGAGCCAACTTTTCTCTTGTGCGTCCGTGGTAAATAGCGGCGTATTTTCAGCGAGATAACGCTGGAGACGTGCTTTTTCGCCACGATAAGCCAGCGCGGTCGCGTAAGTAATGTACGACTGTGGATCGGTGAAGATCCCCACTGATTGCAGAGCAAGGATCCGATCGTCCAGTTCTCCGGCAAGAAGAACGTCAAACCACTGACGGCGCTCTGCCGCGTTTAATGTGTTCTGCTGGCGTGCTTCATTGTATAGCGTATCTGCCTGCGACCATTGTTTCAGGTAGATTGCTCGTTGCAGCAGATCGGTCCGCAACGTTCTCCCTTCCGGCGACGCGGCAAACTTTGCATCGTCCAGTTGCGCTCTGGCAACAGGTAATTGTGCCAGCCGCAGGGCATTCTGCCCGACTTCGCTGCGACAACGCAGGGTCGGCGCAGCCTCGCACGCTTTTTGCTGGGCGAGCAACTCTTCAACAGTCGTAACGCTTTTCACTTCAACTGGAATTGCCGCCAGACTGCGCTCAAGTCGGGCATCTCCAGGGTGACGTTTCAGTTGATCCTCAAGCAATAATCGCGCGCGGTCATCATGACCAAAATGGCGATAAGCTTCCGCCAGATATAACGTCAACGGAATATTATCCGGCACCTGCTGATGAATATATTCAAATTCGCGGATGGCGGTTGCTTCGTCGTTATTTTTCTGTGCCTTCAGCGCCTTATCGAGACGGGGATAAATAACAAAATGGCGATAGTCACTCAGCCCCAGCTCTTCTGCGCTGGTGCCGATAGTGTCTGCGAGTGCGCTGGTACTCAATAAGGACGTCAGCAGCAAACCAGACCATCCGATGACGCGATTAAGGTTATTCTCCTTCATTTTCGGACTCCAGTTGTGCAACCTGTTCGGTGGTTAAACCTGCTTTTAGTAATAGTGATTGCATCGAAACTTGTAATTCGCGCTGAATTGACAGTACGCGATCCAGCGTTTCCTGGCTGATAACACCTTCGGTGACCAAAAATTTGCCGAGCGGCAGAGAGCTGCGTTCATGGCGCAATAACAACACGTTAATTGCTGAACGATTAATATGACCGAGCGTGGTCAGTATTTCGGCGAACAGGAACTGATGCGGCACATATTGCCGCCAGATATCGCTGGCTTGTTGTTCCGTGAGCCACTGATGCTGAACCGCATTGTACAACATTGACCGCGGGTCATGGCCGCGCTGACGTGCATACCAGTGACGTAATCCGGTGACAATTTGTCCACGCAGAACAATGACGTAACGTACTTTCCGTCCGACCTTACGCGCCAGCGCCGCCAGCGAAACAGGGTCGATGCCATCTTCACTGCCGACAATTAATTCATCATTTTCCAGACGCAGCGGCAGCACTGCATAATGCAGAGCCACGGAGGCCGGCATCGCGGCAATCAGCGAAGAAGGGATCTGCCAGGCATCGATCGATTCCCACGCTACGCCATTTTGTTCAGCCAGTGCTTGCGCCAGTTGTTCGGCGCTAATCAGTCCTTGCATTAGCATCGAGCCGCCGAGACGTAAACCTTCGACACGATTACGCAGTGCCGTATCGAGTTGCTCTTCGGTGATGACCTGATTTTCCAGCAGAATTTGACCTAATGGGCGCAACGAACGGGTATCGCCAGTCACGCTGGGGAAATCGTGCGTCGTTTTATCCCACGCCACGCGACGCGGATCGCCGTGCTGAAGAACCTGTTTCAGCGCACGCCAGTTAGCCATAAAGTTAATCAGGTTGCCCCAGAACAGACGCAGGATGGAAAGCAGGCCCTGTGTCAAACCGTAGTAGCCGGTGACAAAAATCACCCGCTGCACAATGCGGTTAACCATCAAGCCAAAGTTTAGCCACAGCAGGGTCATAAACCATGCACTGCCGCTGAAGATAGAAAGGAAATGCCAGGCATCAGGCCACAAGCTTTCATACGCCAGCAACAGCAAAAGCTGGATCATTACCAGCATCGCGAGGAAGCTGACAAAGTTACTGATTGCCCCTTTGCGGTCGCGCCAGAGAAAGTAGTTCAGCGTCAGGCTGGAGGTCCATTTGTGGGTTTTAAAACCCTGGAAACAATGCCGATGATCCAACGAGACTTTTGCCGAACCGCAGTCGAAAAGGTATCGGGGAAATATTCGCGCACGCAGATCATGTTTGATGTCCGCGCGTGCTGTAAAAATTTACGCTGCTCGCGTTCTTTGGCTTCGTCCACCACCGGAAAACGGACAAAAATTTCCGTCATACCTTTCTCTTTCAGGCGGAAACCAATGTCGTAATCTTCAGTAAGACTCTGCACGTCGAAAGCGATACCGTCACCGTCGGCTAACAGCGCGGTCACGGCGCGGCGGCTGAAGCAGGTACCGACGCCTGCGCTAGGCACCTGTCCGGCGAGAGCTTCACGCACCGGAACATCTTTGCCATGCAGTTCTGAAAACTCATCGATATAGGTCATGCTGGTGAAGTGCGTCCATTCGCGTTCGAACGGATACACCGGGATCTGAATCAGATCTTTACGCTCGACCAGATAGTTGAATAGACGCAATTCCATTGGCGAAATCACGTCTTCAGCATCATGCAGAATAAAACCAGCAAAAGCGAAATTGGCGCTACGTTCAAACTGGGTAATGGCATCCAGCACATTGTTCAGACAGTCTGCTTTACTGGTGGGGCCAGGACGCGCGCAGACCACCTTGTGCACATTCGGGAAGCGAGCGCACACTTCGTCAACATCACGCTGGGTGTCAGGGTCGTTGGGGTAAGTGCCAACAAAGATATGATAGTTTTCGTAGTCGAGCGTGGTTGCCGCCAGTTCGGCCATATTGCCGATGACGCCAGTCTCATTCCACGCCGGAACCATAATCGCTAACGGTTTTTCATCTGGTTTATACAGTTCGCGGTAACTCATTCGCGGGTAGCGGCGATAAACACTCAACTTGCGCTTAATGCGGCGTACCCAGTAGACGACATCAATGAAAAAATCGTCCAGCCCGCTGATGAACATAATGACCGCTAACGTTATCGCGATTACTTTTAAGCCATATAGCCAGGTAGCAAAAACATCAAGAAGCCAGTCCACACAAAAACCTTACATTAACGCTGGTTATGTTTAGGGTGGCGTATATTAAGGTTTTTTATGAATCGTGACAGCTTTTTATCATTAATAGGTAGGATTATTGCGGCACGTTATTTTTACACTGGTTATAAAAGCTGCCATTTGCTGAATGATTAAGCGGGTAATGTGATAACAAACCTTGTCCCCCGCGCATCTGACGTTACTGCAACCGTGCCTTTATGCGCGACAACAATCGATTTCACTATCGCCAGCCCAATGCCGCTACCTTCGCCTTTTCGCTGGCGGGAAGGGTCAACGCGGTAGAAACGGTCAAACAATCTCGGTAAGTGTTCGGGCGCAATGGGCGTACCGGGGTTTTCGACGGTAACTTGCACCTGGTGATCGACCGTCTGGCAGCGCACTACAATTGTCTCTCCGGGGGGCGTATAACGCAGGGCGTTAGAAAGCAGGTTGCTTAACGCCCGACGCAGCATCAGCGGATCGCCCGCAACCTGGCACTCGTTGCCAACAAACCGCAGCTCCACGCCGCGATCTTCCGCTAACGCCTCGAAAAAATCGAACACTTTGCCGACTTCATCCGCCAGGTTGAGCATTTTCTTTTCGGGGATTAACTGGTTGTTATCGGCCTGGGCGAGAAACAGCATATCGCTGACCATTTTCGCCATTCGCGTCAGCTCTTCGAGATTAGAGTAGAGCACATCTTCCAGCTCCTTCTGGCTGCGCGACTGGCTGAGGGCGATTTCCGTTTGCGTAATGAGATTCGTAATCGGCGTGCGAATTTCGTGGGCGATATCCGCTGAGAAATTGGACTGACGAGTAAAAACATCTTCAATACGCTCGATCATATGGTTGAACGACAGTACCAACTGTTCCAGCTCAATCGGCACGGTTTGCGGGTCAAGGCGAACGTCGAGATCTTTCGAGGTGATATTCTGGATTTGACGGCTGACGTTGCGGATCGGCGCGTGACCTTTATGTACCGCCAACAGCACGATAAAGACGATCAGGATGCTGATGATCGATGCGGTCATAATAAGTTTATTCATCAAATCATTTATGTAATGAAGATGAAAATCGATCGAAAGCGCAATGTAGAGCGTATAAATCGGTTTGCCGTCCACCAACGGGCCAACCGGCAAGTTAATCATCCGCCAGTTGCTGTGTTCCATATGCCCGTGACCGTGGCCTGGCATCATAATTGTCGGGCCGGAAAGGAGATACACCTCGCCGCCCTGCGCGTCTTTATCGGGTATGGCGTCACGCGTAAACTCGCGGATATCCGGCGCACCGGGGGAGTGATACACCGTTTTACCATGGCTATCTGCCAGGGAAATCAACACATTGGAATAACCACTGACGATATCTTCCAGCGTCATTAAGCGTCGGGCTTGCGTCTCTTCGGGATGATTAAGAACGCGCTTGAGTGTGGCGCTAATCTCTTTTAAATCATTAATATCCTGCTCGGCAAAATGCACTTTTACCGAGTGGATCATGATCCAGGCAAAGGCGAAAAACGCCGCGATGGTGGCCAGGCTGATAAAAAAGGTCAGGCGTGTTGCCAGCGAAAACGGGCGCTGAAATGGCTTACTGACCATCCGGCACCTCTAGCATGTAACCCACGCCGCGCACGGTCTGAATCAGCTTTGGCTCAAAGTCGTTGTCGATTTTGCCGCGTAGCCGCTTCACCGCCACATCAATGGCGTTGGTGTCGCTGTCGAAATTCATGTCCCACACCTGCGAGGCGATAAGCGAGCGGGGCAGCACTTCGCCCTGATGACGAAGGAAAAACTCCAGCAGAGTAAATTCTTTACTGGTCAAAGTGATGCGCGTGCCGCTGCGGGTGACTTTGCGGCTGACGAGATCGACCATCAAATCGGCAACCTGAAACTGACTTTCGATAATCACCGCCGCCCCGCGCCGCAGTAGAGTGCGCACCCGCGCCAGCAGTTCAGCAAAAGCGAACGGCTTCACCAGATAGTCATCCGCCCCCAACTCCAGCCCCTTGACGCGATGTTCAATGGTGCCAAGCGCGGTAAGCAACAGAATCGGCATCCCTTTATTGGCGGAGCGCAACATGCGCACGATATCCCAGCCGTTCACGTCCGGCAGCATAATATCGAGGATTATCAGGTCATAATCACCGGTCATCGCCAGATGGTAGCCATTCAGCCCGTTGTCGGCCAAATCGACCACAAAACCGGCTTCGGTTAACCCTTTGGTCAAGTATTCTCCGGTTTTCTTTTCATCTTCGACAATCAACAGTTTCATATTTCCTCCGCATGTTGCCCGGGCAATTCTAGAGTAGCGGGATCAGATGGCAATCGCTTATTGGCAAAATGACAATTTTGTCATTTTCCTGTCACCGGAAAATCAGAGCCTGGCGAGTAAAGTTGGCGGCATAAAATCACCAGAAATTATGAGCCTATGTCTCCTTGTAAACTTCTGCCATTTTGTGTGGCCCTTGCGCTAACCGGTTGTTCACTGGCACCGGATTATCAGCGCCCGGCAATGCCCGTGCCGCAGCAGTTCTCACTCAACCAGAACGGCCTGGTTAATGCAGCAGATAACTACCAGAACGCGGGCTGGCGCACCTTTTTTGTTGATAATCAGGTGAAGACGCTGATTAGCGAGGCGCTGGTGAATAACCGGGATTTGCGCATGGCGACGCTGAAAGTGCAGGAGGCACGGGCGCAATATCGTCTGACCGATGCCGACCGCTACCCACAGCTCAATGGCGAGGGCAGCGGCAGCTGGAGCGGCAATCTTAAAGGTGATTCTGCCACGACGCGGGAGTTCTCGACTGGCCTTAACGCCAGCTTTGATCTCGATTTTTTCGGGCGCTTAAAGAACATGAGCGAAGCCGAGCGCCAAAATTATTTAGCCACTGAGGAAGCTCAGCGCGCGGTGCATATTCTGCTGGTTTCTAATGTCGCGCAAAGCTATTTCAATCAGCAGCTGGCGTATGCGCAATTGCAAATAGCCGAAGAAACGCTGCGTAATTATCAGCAGTCATATGCGTTTGTCGAAAAACAACTGTTGACCGGTAGCAGCAATGTTCTGGCGCTGGAACAGGCTCGCGGGGTGATAGAAAGTACCCGCAGTGACATCGCTAAACGTCAGGGGGAACTGGCGCAGGCGAATAATGCATTGCAACTGTTATTGGGAAGCTACGGCAAGCTGCCGCAAGCGCAGACAGTAAACAGCGACAGTCTGCAAAGCGTTAAATTACCGGCGGGCTTGTCGTCGCAAATCTTATTGCAGCGTCCGGATATTATGGAAGCTGAACACGCGTTGATGTCGGCTAATGCCAATATTGGTGCTGCGCGTGCGGCATTTTTCCCGTCTATCAGCCTGACCAGCGGAATATCAACCGCCAGTAGCGATCTATCGTCATTATTTAACGCCAGCAGCGGGATGTGGAATTTTATTCCCAAAATTGAGATCCCCATTTTTAATGCCGGACGCAACCAGGCCAATCTGGATATCGCCGAAATTCGCCAGCAGCAGTCGGTAGTGAATTATGAACAGAAAATCCAGAACGCCTTTAAAGAAGTGGCAGATGCGCTGGCATTACGTCAAAGCCTGAACGATCAAATCAGCGCCCAGCAGCGTTATCTGGCGTCGCTGCAAATTACTTTGCAACGGGCGCGGGCATTATATCAGCACGGCGCGGTAAGTTATCTGGAAGTGCTGGATGCCGAGCGTTCTTTATTTGCAACCCGACAAACCTTACTTGACCTGCATTATGCCCGTCAGGTTAACGAAATTTCTTTATATACCGCACTTGGTGGCGGTTGGCAGTAGTAATTTTTAACTCCAGGAGAGAATAAATGAAAAAAGCACTGCAAGTCGCAATGTTCAGTCTGTTTACCGTTATTGGCTTTAATGCCCAGGCTAACGAACATCATCATGAAACCATGAGCGAAGTACAACCGCAGGTTATTAGCGCCACTGGCGTGGTAAAAGGTGTTGATCTGGAAAGCAAAAAAATCACCATCCATCACGATCCGATTGCTGCCGTGAACTGGCCGGAGATGACCATGCGCTTTACTATCACCCCGCAGACGAAAATGAGTGAAATTAAAACCGGTGACAAAGTGGCGTTTAATTTTGTCCAGCAGGGCAACCTTTCTTTATTACAGGATATTAAAGTCAGCCAGTAACCCAGGTTTAATGAGATGAAAAAAATCGCGCTTATTATCGGCAGCATGATCGCGGGCGGTATTATTTCTGCGGCAGGTTTTACCTGGTTTGCAAAGGCGGAACCGCCTGCAGAAAAAACGTCGACCGCAGAACGTAAAATCTTATTCTGGTACGACCCGATGTATCCCAATACGCGGTTCGATAAACCAGGTAAATCGCCGTTTATGGATATGGATCTGGTGCCGAAATATGCCGATGAAGAGAGTTCTGCGTCTGGTGTGCGCATTGACCCGACTCAGACGCAGAATCTGGGGGTGAAAACGGCTACCGTCACGCGCGGGCCGCTGACTTTTGCCCAGAGTTTTCCGGCGAATGTCAGTTACAACGAGTATCAGTATGCCATTGTGCAGGCTCGCGCTGCCGGGTTTATCGATAAGGTTTATCCGCTTACCGTGGGCGATAAAGTGCAAAAGGGCACACCGCTTCTCGACCTGACCATTCCCGACTGGGTGGAAGCGCAGAGTGAGTATTTACTGCTGCGCGAAACCGGCGGTACGGCGACCCAGACTGAAGGCATTCTTGAGCGGCTGAGACTGGCGGGAATGCCGGAGGCGGATATTCGCCGCCTGATTGCCACGCAAAAAATCCAGACTCGCTTTACGCTCAAAGCGCCCATTGATGGCGTAATCACCGCGTTTGATCTGCGCGCGGGAATGAATATCGCCAAAGATAACGTGGTCGCGAAAATTCAGGGTATGGACCCGGTGTGGGTCACTGCTGCGATCCCGGAGTCCATCGCCTGGCTGGTGAAAGATGCCTCGCAGTTTACGCTCACCGTTCCGGCACGACCTGATAAAACACTCACCATCCGCAAATGGACGCTGCTACCCGGCGTGGATGCCGCGACCCGCACGCTGCAGCTGCGTCTGGAAGTCGACAACGCCGATGAGGCGCTAAAACCGGGAATGAACGCCTGGTTGCAACTCAATACTGCCAGCGAACCGATGCTGCTCATTCCGTCACAAGCGCTGATTGATACCGGCAACGAACAGCGGGTGATTACCGTTGATGCTGACGGGCGCTTTGTACCGAAACGCGTTGCTGTTTTCCAGGCATCGCAAGGTGTCACCGCGTTACGCTCTGGTCTGGCGGAAGGTGAAAAGGTGGTTTCCAGCGGCCTGTTCCTGATTGATTCTGAAGCCAATATTTCTGGCGCACTGGAGCGGATGCGCTCTGAAAGTGCTACCCATGCGCATTGAGGGAATAACCAATGATTGAATGGATTATTCGTCGCTCGGTGGCGAACCGTTTTCTGGTACTGATGGGCGCGTTGTTTCTGAGCATCTGGGGCACCTGGACCATCATTAACACGCCAGTGGATGCACTGCCGGATCTCTCTGATGTACAGGTGATTATTAAAACCAGCTATCCCGGTCAGGCACCGCAAATCGTTGAAAATCAGGTGACTTATCCGCTAACCACCACCATGTTGTCGGTGCCTGGCGCGAAGACTGTGCGCGGTTTCTCGCAGTTTGGCGACTCTTATGTGTATGTCATTTTCGAAGATGGCACCGATCCGTACTGGGCGCGCTCGCGGGTGCTGGAGTACCTCAACCAGGTACAGGGTAAGCTGCCTGCGGGAGTCAGCGCCGAGCTGGGGCCAGATGCCACGGGTGTTGGCTGGATCTATGAATATGCACTGGTGGATCGCAGCGGTAAGCACGATCTGGCCGATTTACGCTCATTGCAGGACTGGTTTCTCAAATATGAGCTAAAAACCATCCCTGACGTTGCGGAAGTGGCGTCGGTGGGCGGTGTGGTGAAAGAGTATCAGGTGGTTATCGATCCTCAGCGCCTGGCGCAGTATGGCATCAGTCTCGCCGAAGTAAAAAGCGCGCTGGATGCTTCAAACCAGGAAGCGGGCGGTTCGTCGATCGAACTGGCGGAAGCGGAATATATGGTGCGCGCCAGCGGCTATCTGCAAACGCTCGACGACTTTAATCACATCGTCTTAAAAGCCAGTGAAAATGGCGTGCCTGTTTATCTGCGTGATGTTGCGAAGGTCCAGATTGGCCCGGAAATGCGCCGGGGCATTGCCGAGCTGAATGGCGAAGGCGAAGTGGCGGGCGGAGTGGTGATCCTGCGCTCCGGCAAAAACGCCCGTGAAGTGATCGCTGCCGTGAAGGACAAACTGGAAACGCTGAAAAGTAGTCTGCCGGAAGGCGTGGAGATAGTTACAACATACGATCGCAGCCAGCTCATTGACCGCGCCATCGACAACCTCAGCGGCAAGTTGCTGGAAGAGTTTATTGTGGTGGCGGTAGTCTGCGCGCTGTTTCTCTGGCATGTGCGCTCGGCGCTGGTGGCGATTATTTCGTTGCCGCTGGGGTTGTGTATTGCTTTTATTGTCATGCACTTTCAGGGACTGAACGCCAATATTATGTCTCTGGGCGGCATTGCGATTGCCGTCGGGGGCGATGGTCGATGCCGCCATCGTCATGATCGAGAATGCGCATAAACGGCTGGAAGAGTGGCAGCACCAGCATCCTGACACCAGGCTGGATAATAAAACGCGCTGGCAGGTGATCACCGATGCATCTGTTGAAGTGGGTCCGGCGCTGTTTATCAGTCTGCTGATTATCACGTTGTCGTTTATCCCGATCTTCACCCTGGAAGGGCAGGAAGGGCGTCTGTTTGGCCCGCTGGCGTTCACCAAAACTTATGCGATGGCGGGCGCGGCGCTGCTGGCGATCGTAGTGATCCCTATCCTGATGGGCTACTGGATCCGTGGCAAAATTCCACCGGAAAGCAGTAACCCGCTCAATCGCTTTTTGATTCGTATTTATCATCCGCTGTTGCTGAAAGTACTGCACTGGCCGAAAACCACGCTGCTGGTGGCGGCGCTTTCGGTGCTGACGGTTCTCTGGCCGCTTAATAAAGTTGGCGGGGAATTTTTACCGCAGATCAATGAAGGCGACTTGTTGTATATGCCATCGACGCTGCCGGGGATTTCCGCAGCAGAGGCGGCGAGTATGCTGCAAAAAACCGACAAGCTAATTATGAGCGTACCTGAAGTGGCGCGGGTATTTGGCAAAACCGGGAAAGCGGAAACCGCCACCGATTCTGCTCCGCTGGAGATGGTAGAAACGACCATCCAGCTTAAGCCGCAGGATCAGTGGCGGCCTGGCATGACGATGGACAAAATCATTGAAGAACTGGATAACACCGTGCGTCTGCCGGGGCTGGCGAATCTGTGGGTGCCGCCAATTCGTAACCGTATCGATATGCTCTCAACTGGCATTAAAAGCCCCATCGGCATTAAAGTTTCCGGCACTGTGCTGGCGGATATCGACGCGATGGCAGAGCAAATTGAAGACGTGGCGCGAACGGTGCCAGGCGTGGCTTCTGCCCTTGCCGAGCGTCTGGAAGGTGGGCGCTATATCAACGTTGAGATTAACCGTGAAAAAGCCGCGCGTTACGGTATGACGGTGGCGGATGTGCAGTTGTTTGTGACCTCTGCGGTGGGCGGGGCGATGGTTGGCGAAACGGTGGAAGGGATTGCCCGTTATCCAATTAATCTGCGTTATCCGCAAAGCTGGCGCGATAGTCCGCAGGCGCTGCGCCAGCTACCGATCCTGACGCCGATGAAGCAGCAAATTACCCTGGCAGACGTAGCCGACGTTAAAGTCTCTACCGGACCGTCGATGCTGAAAACCGAGAATGCGCGCCCGACGAGCTGGATTTATATCGATGCCCGCGATCGTGACATGGTGTCGGTGGTTCACGATCTGCAAAAAGCGATTGCTGAGAAAGTGCAGTTGAAACCAGGCACCAGCGTGGCGTTTTCCGGGCAGTTCGAGCTACTGGAGCGCGCCAACCATAAGCTGAAACTCATGGTGCCGATGACGTTGATGATCATCTTCGTGCTGTTATATCTGGCGTTCCGTCGGGTGGGCGAAGCGTTGCTGATTATCAGCAGCGTACCGTTTGCGCTGGTGGGCGGCATCTGGTTGCTGTGGTGGATGGGCTTTCATCTTTCTGTGGCAACGGGCACTGGCTTTATCGCCCTTGCCGGGGTCGCCGCCGAATTTGGCGTGGTGATGCTGATGTATTTACGTCACGCCATAGAGGCCGAGCCGTCGCTGGATGATCCACAAACATTCAGCGAGCAGAAGCTGGATGAGGCGTTGTATCACGGCGCGGTACTGCGCGTGCGCCCGAAAGCGATGACGGTGGCGGTGATTATCGCCGGTCTGCTGCCGATTCTGTGGGGAACGGGAGGCAGGTTCAGAGGTGATGAGTCGCATCGCCGCGCCGATGATTGGCGGCATGATCACCGCGCCTTTGCTGTCGCTGTTTATTATCCCGGCGGCGTATAAGCTGATGTGGCTGCACCGACATCGGGTACGGAAATAAAAGCAGGATACCCCGTTTAACCGTGTGGATTGTGTCTTGCGACGATGGGCACTAAATGTTAAAAGGTGCCCCTCAACAAAAAAGACACACAGGGGAAAGGCGTGAAAAACGCGTCAACCGTATCGGAAGATACTGCGTCGAATCAAGAGCCGACGCTTCATCGCGGATTACATAACCGTCATATTCAACTGATTGCGCTGGGTGGCGCAATTGGTACTGGTCTGTTTCTTGGCATTGGCCCGGCGATTCAGATGGCGGGTCCGGCTGTATTGCTGGGCTACGGCGTCGCCGGGATCATCGCTTTCCTGATTATGCGCCAGCTTGGCGAAATGGTGGTTGAGGAGCCGGTATCCGGTTCATTTGCCCACTTTGCCTATAAATACTGGGGACCGTTCGCGGGCTTCCTCTCTGGCTGGAATTACTGGGTGATGTTCGTGCTGGTGGGAATGGCAGAGCTGACTGCTGCGGGCATCTATATGCAGTACTGGTTCCCGGATGTTCCAACGTGGATTTGGGCTGCCGCCTTCTTTATTATCATCAACGCCGTTAACCTGGTGAACGTGCGCTTATATGGCGAAACCGAGTTCTGGTTTGCGCTGATTAAAGTGCTGGCGATCATCGGCATGATCGGCTTTGGCCTGTGGCTGCTGTTTTCTGGTCACGGCGGCGAGAAAGCCAGTATCGATAACCTCTGGCGCTACGGTGGTTTTTTTGCCACCGGCTGGAATGGGCTGATTTTGTCGCTGGCGGTAATTATGTTCTCCTTCGGCGGTCTGGAGCTGATTGGGATTACTGCCGCTGAAGCGCGCGATCCGGAAAAAAGCATCCCGAAAGCAGTGAATCAGGTGGTGTATCGCATCCTGCTGTTTTATATCGGTTCACTGGTGGTTTTACTGGCACTCTATCCGTGGGTGGAAGTGAAATCCAACAGTAGCCCGTTTGTGATGATTTTCCATAATCTCGACAGCAACGTGGTAGCTTCTGCGCTGAACTTCGTCATTCTGGTGGCATCATTATCGGTGTACAACAGCGGGGTTTATTCTAACAGCCGGATGCTGTTTGGTCTTTCTGTGCAGGGGAATGCGCCGAAGTTTCTTACCCGTGTTAGCCATCGCGGCGTGCCGATCAACTCGCTGATGCTTTCCGGAGCGATCACTTCGCTGGTGGTGTTAATCAACTATCTGCTGCCGCAAAAAGCGTTTGGTCTGCTGATGGCGCTGGTGGTAGCAACGCTGCTGTTGAACTGGATTATGATCTGTCTGGCGCATCTGCGTTTTCGTGCAGCGATGCGACGTCAGGGGCGTGAAACACAGTTTAAGGCGCTGCTTTATCCGTTCGGCAACTATCTCTGCATTGCCTTCCTCGGCATGATTTTGCTGCTGATGTGCACGATGGATGATATGCGCTTGTCGGCAATTCTGCTGCCGGTATGGATTGTATTCCTGTTTGTGGCGTTTAAAACGCTGCGTCGGAAAGCGAAATAATAGTGCAGGTTGGATAAGGCATTCACGCTGCATCCGACAACACGATGACAACCGCTCTCATCCATTCGATGAGAGCGGTTTTTTAATTACTGCTTAAATGCTTCTGCCAGGGAGCGAATATCATTGCTGGTTGGCGACTGATGAAGTCGCAGACCAAACTCTTCGACGATCGCAAATATGTGATCGAATATATCAGCCTGAATGCTTTCATATTCCAGCCACACCACGGTGTTGGTAAACGCATAGATCTCGAGCGGTAAACCGTTATCACCAGGAGCTAACTGGCGCACCATTAAGGTCATATCTTTGCGAATCCGCGGATGATTGCGCAGATATTCGTTCAGATAGGCACGAAAGGTTCCAACATTGGTCATTCGGCGCAGGTTTAATACTGACTCCGTAGACCCTTGCAGGCGGTTCCACTCATTAATTTCCTGATGGCGACTGGTTAAATAAGGCTTTAACAGATGCGCTTTATTCAGCCGCTGCATTTCAGTTTCATCAAGAAAACGAATACTGGTGACATCAATACTGATACTGCGCTTAATACGCCGCCCGCCAGAGGCTGACATCCCGCTCCAGTTTTTAAAGGAGTCAGATACCAGCGACCAGGTGGGAATAGTGGTAATAGTATTGTCCCAGTTGCGCACTTTGACGGTGGTTAAGCCGATATCGATCACCGCGCCATCCGCGCCGTATTTTGGCATTTCCAGCCAGTCGCCCAGTTTCAGCATATCGTTTGCGGAAAGCTGAATACCTGCAACCAGACCAAGAATCGGATCTTTAAACACCAACATCAGCACGGCGGCCATCGCGCCAAGACCACTGATCAGAATTGCTGGCGACTGACCAATCAGCAGTGAGATCATCAAAATGCCGACCAGAATCGCGCCGATCAGTTTAATCCCCTGAAATATCCCTTTTAACGGCAACTGCTTTGCCGCGGGGAATTTCTGTGCCAGATTCAAAATAACATCCAGCAGAGAGAAGACAGAAAGCAGCGCATACATCATGATCCACAACTGCGCGCAGGTGGTCAGAATATCAGCCGCTTCGGTGCCTTTTTGCAGCCAGAATACCGCCTGAATATTGACGATAATCCCCTGGAGGGTAAAAGCTAAACGGTGGAAGAGTTTATTCTGGGTAATGATTTGCAGCCACAGCCGTGAACTGGCAATGGCGCGTTTTTTCGAAGGTACGCAGTACCACCCAGTGCAAAATAATATGCACTACAACGGCGGTCAGAATAATAATACCGAAAATCATCACCATCGAGGTGGTGTGATCAAACTCAATACCCGCTAAATCTTCAACCTGGGATATTAAATCCTGCATAACGTCTCCTATATACAACAGCGGCCTATGATGACGGCTGAAACAGGGTTATGCAAATCAGGAGAATCTGATGGGAGAATTTCCTGCGAGGGCTGATGGCAAATATAAAATTGCCTGATGCGCTACGCTTATCATGCCTACCTTGAATGAATTGGCACGAACTTGTAGGCAGGATAAGGCACTTTGTCAGCAATCTGAGCCGGGATAGGGTCCCGGCTGTCAGGAGAATTACACTTCGGTTAAGGTGATACTTTGTGGCAGACGAGATTTCGGCAGCGTCGCGTTAAAATCTTCAACGCTGTGATGACCTACAGGAACAACCACCAGACTGGTATAGCCTTTCTCTTTCAGACCAAATTCTTCATCGAGGATCGCGGCGTCAAAACCTTCGATGGGTACCGCGTCCAGACCCAGCGCTGCAACGCCGAGCAGGAAGTTACCGACGTTGAGATAAACCTGTTTTGCCATCCACTCTGCATCATCATGCAGATCTTTACGGTGCATATCGGCGAAGAACTTGCGACCTTTATCGTTCGCGGCTTTCGCTTCCGGCGTGGCAAAGCGGCCATCGGCATCTTCCTGGTCAACAACCAGCTTCAGCCAGGCATCGTCCATCGCAGTTTTTGCACAGAACACCACGACGTGCGAGGCATCAAGCATTTTACGCTCGTTGAACACGTAATTACCGGCAGCGGATTTGGCAACACGCGCTTTACCTTCTTCCGTGCTGGCAACAATAAAATGCCACGGCTGGGAGTTGGTGCTGGATGGGCTGTATTGCAGCAGGGTTTTAATCTGCTCGGCCTGTTCCGGGGTAAGTTTTTTGCTGGCATCAAATGCCTTAGTGGAATGACGCTTTAAGGCGACAGAAATGATATCCATAAAGACTCCATGTGAATGTAATTTTGCGTGCCAGCAGATTACAAGGTTCAACGAGAAATGGTAAGCGGGAAAAATGCGCTATAGATTTCCACTTTAGCCCGGACGCACTCTTTTTTGATCGCGCTTTGCTAAACCATCAACCACTAAGTTCCAGGAGTCGTTGATCAGATCGCTAAGTAACGCTTCGGAGATTTCCTCGCCGGGATAAACCGAAATCCAGTGCTTTTTATTCATGTGATACCCTGGCTTAATGCTTGGGTATATCTGCTGATTTAACAGGGATTTTTGTGGATCGGACTTCAAATTGACAAAGGGAACGCCGCGCAGTTCTGACGACAACATAAAAATCTTTCCGCCAATTTTAAACACATCAAACTCCGGGCCAAACGGCCAGCAAAGCTCGACAAAAGGCAGCTCAAGCGCCAGGCGTTTCGCCGTTTCGTGCAGTGATTGCTTATCCATAAACGTTCCTTTAGGCGAAGGAGAATAAGCAAAGTATGCCGCGAAGCACGACGATAATCGACGTTTAATCCGCCAGCGAGAACCAGCGTCGCCAGATAAAGCGCAGAACAAAATACTCAATAGCGCCCAGCACTAAAAACCACAGGCAAAACAATAAAGTGTAAAGCTGACTAAGATCCATCAGATGGAACGTGGTCACCAGATTTTGTGCCAGCGTCAGCCCCAGTGCGGGGGCGGGCAGCAGCAGGCAAGAGAGGAAAGCCATCAGCAAAATGCCTGCTGCGGTGGTCAAGGTTTCTAAAGGGTGTTTCATAATATTGTTAAATGTAAGTTAAAACACCATTGTCAGGGATATTCTTCTGTAAGGCAATTCCCGACTTAGTCACCGGCCCAGATCTCACAATGTTTTTTCACCAGCCCAATCAGCGAGCCGCCATCGGCGACGAAATCGCGCATCAGCTGCGCTTCATTCAGACCGCTGACGACCTGGCGATGCAATGCTTCAATTGCGCTCGATGCGCCAATTTTATGTGCGGAAGGGGCGATTTTTTCCAGTAAACGCAAGGTGTCTTTCGCTAGTGGCCTACGATCGCCAGTGTGCGGATCGGTGATGACGCCTTCCAGACCATAACGGCAGGCCTGGAAACGGTTGAATTTATACAGCAGGTAATCTTTCTCCTGATGTTTGAACGGGCGTTCCGTCAGTAACCAGTGGGCGGTAGCCTGAATTAATCCCGCCATATTTACCGCGTGGCTAAGGGTTAACGGGGTATCCATCACCCGAACCTCCACCGTGCCAAAATGAGGACTGGGGCGAATATCCCAGTGCAGATCTTTAATGCTGTCGATCATCGTGGTGTAACTCAGGCAGCGAAACAGGGCTTCAAATTGTTGCCAGTTACTGACCCACGGCATCGGGCCATTATCGGGAAAGGCGGAAAAAATATTCGGTCGTGAGGAGGCAAAACGCGTATCCGTTCCCTGCATATACGGCGACGCGGCGGAAAGGGCGATGAAGTGCGGCACAAACCGTGACAGGCCGTGCAGCAAATAAATGGCGTCATCGCCACTGGCGCAACCAACATGGACATGCTGACCAAAAACGGTCGCCTGCTGAATGAGATAGCCAAAGTTTTCCAGCGTTCGTTGATAGCGTTCGTTATCGCATACCTCCTGACGCTGCCATTTCCCAAACGGGTGCGTGCCACCGCCGCAAATTTCCAGATGATGGTCTGCGGCTGCCTGCAATACGACTTTCTGCATCGCTGAAAATTGCCCGGCAGCCTGGTTGATATCACGGCAAACATCCGTCGCCAGCTCCAGCATACTTTCGGTGATATCGTGCTTTACCTCTCCGGCCGTGATCTCATTTTTAACCGCGTCAATCAGTGTTGAAGAGTCCTGGCTTAAGTCATAGCCCGGCGGATTAACCACCTGCATTTCCAGTTCAATACCGAGGGTAAAAGGTTCAGAAACATGAAAATCGGGTAATGGCATAGGTTTCTCTTATGTTGGCGTTTTTCTATTCAGTATAGAAGTCGGAGCGGCTGGGCGAGATGCGGAAGTTCTTGGAATGTTTCTTTCTTTGGTGATGGTGAACTGATTGTGACTGAAGCAATTTGGCTACTTTTGCAATGTGACCAGTTGCGTCATAGCTGGCTGGCGGCGAAGAATTTTGACGATTGAGGCATGCAGAAAAAACGGGTTCAGCTTCGGTTGATCAAATGGGGAGTGAGAAGTCCGAAACAGGATTTACTGTATAAATAAACAGCTATTTTGCTAAGGAAGGGTAAGATAACGGCGGGTGCCTGAAGCTTTCCGGTTTCAGGTTTACTTTGAGGTCTGGAAAGATGAAGCCCCAGGACGATATTTCTATCAACCCTGGGGCTGCCACTCCAAACCCGAACAATTTGGATGGTAGTCCCTTCTTCGCATGGAGGCAATATAAACATGCTGACGAAATATGCCCTTGTGGCAGTCATAGTGCTGTGTTTAACAGTGCTGGGATTTACGCTTCTGGTCGGAGACTCGCTGTGTGAGTTCACCGTAAAGGAACGTAATATTGAGTTTAAGGCTGTTCTCGCTTACGAACCGAAGAAGTAGCCGTTGTGCGGGGAGCAATCCCCGCATATCCGGTTGTCAGGTCAGGATGGTAAGGCACCTGCTTTACACTTTCGCCCGCGGTCAGTGATGGCTGCGGGCGATTTCGTTTTAAGGGCAATGATCAGTTTTGCCGACAGAAGTCCGAAACAGGATTAACTGTATAAATAAACAGCTATTTTGCTAAGGAAGGGTAAGATAACGGCGGGTGCCTGAAGCTTTCCGGTTTCAGGTTTACTCTGAGGTCTGGAAAGATGAAGCCCCAGGAGATATTTCTATCAACCCTGGGGCTGCCACTCCGAACCTCAACAACTCGGATGGTAGTCCCTTCTTCGCATGGAGGCAATATAAACATGCTGACGAAATATGCCCTTGTGGTAGTCATAGTGCTGTGTTTAACGGTGCTGGGATTTACGCTTCTGGTCGGAGACTCACTGTGTGAGTTCACCGTAAAGGAACGTAATATTGAGTTTAAGGCTGTTCTCGCTTACGAACCGAAGAAGTAGCCGTTGTGCGGGGAGTAATCCCCGCATATCCGGTTGTCAGGTCAGGATGGTAAGGCACCTGCATTACACTTTCGCCCGCGGTCAGTGATGGCTGCGGGCGAACCGTACCAGATGTTGTCAATTAATCGTGTTGGCACAGCGTTATGACTATCTTTTGTTTAAGCTGCCAGTGCACAGCAAACTGCTCATCCTCTAGTCGAATGATGATCCGCTGTTTATTCCAGCTAATTATCTGATAATTCAGAAAACCTTGTTCTGTCTGTAACTTGCTTGCCTTAAATGCACTTTCTTTTGCTGAAAATGCCAGTGTAAGCGCCATAGGGAAAGGTAAATCGCAGCCTGTAATAATCTCGTGTTCAGTGTGGGTAATAATGTTGTCTGTCAATTCTGCCGCTGTTTGCGCAGAAAAAATTTCTTCGATATCAATGCCAATCGGTTGACGAGATACCACGGCTAATGCCGTAGTCCCGCAGTGGCTAATACTGCCGTATACCTCCGCAGGCCACACAGGTTGACGTAGCTCGCCGATTGCGGGTACACATTTATAGCCATATTCCCGCAACTCATAAACAGCAGCGATCCGCCCGGCCAAATGTTCGGCTTTGCGTTTCCGTCCAGCGTTTTGCAGTTGCGCGTAGTGCGGCAGCCAGAGTAAATCCTGCTCGCGAAAACTCGCCGGATCAAACTCAACAAAATGCAGCGTATGTCCGGCAAAGGGGAGGGCGGTATGCGTAGTTTTCATGTCGACCATATTTGAGACTGATGACAAACGCAAAACTGCCTGATGCGCTACGCTTATCAGGCCTACGTGATCCTGCAATATATTGAATTGGCAAGATTTTTGTAGGCCGGATAAGGCGTTCACGCCGCATCCGGCATGAACGACGCGCACTTTGTCAACAATCTGACGTTAGCATCAGAAGTGGGTGTTTACGCTCATGTACCACGTACGTCCCGGCTCGTTATAGGTATACGCCCCAGCACCGGCGATATAGTTGGCTCCTGCCAGATCGCCTGTGGTCTGGGCATTGCCCGCACGCCACAAACGCTTGTCGAACAGGTTGTCCACGCCGCCGGTCAGACTGACATTCTTCGTCACATCCCAGGTAGCGCTCAGGCCAACAATGCTGTACGGACTGATTTCTTTGGTTTCCGGGCCAACCGCTGGCTGACCTTTATAGTTGTACTTCTTCGGCTGCTGCTTGCCGTACCAGGTGAAGGTCGTTTGCATCGACAAATCTTCTCGTGCCTGCCAGCTCAGCGTTGAGTTCAACGTATATTCCGGGATGATCGACAAACGGTCGCCCGTGGTTTTGTTTTCACTCTTCAGCATATAAGTGATGTTATTGGTCCACATCACCGTTTCGCTAACCGGTACGTTTAACGATCCTTCCAGACCTTCAACCACTGCTTTCGGCACGTTATCCCACTGATAGAGATCGGTGCCGGCTGCGTTTTGCCCTACAGCCACATAGCCCGCTTCAATCTTATTGCGATAATCGTTACGGAACCAGGTGACGCCCGCCAGCCAGCCGTCGCGTTTGAACTCCAGACCAATCTCTTTGTTGATACTGGTTTCCGCTTTCAGGTCATCGTTACCTTGCAGATAGCAGCCGCCCGCGCTGGCGTAACAGCCCTGACCTTTACTGTAGAGAATGTAGTTCGGGTTAGTCTGGTACAGGCTCGGCGCTTTATAGGCGCGGGCAATGCCCATTTTCAGCGTGAAGTCATCGCCTAAACCTTGCGATATGTTCAGCGCCGGGCTCCAGTTATCGCCAACAATGCTGTGATGATCGAAACGCAACCCCGGCGTTACGATGGTGCTGTCAGTCAGCTCCATGTTGTTTTCGGCAAACAGCGAGAAAATTTCTGCTTTTGAATATGGGCTACGGTCGGTGGCGTTCACGCCATCAATAGCACCACCAGTATTCGTTCCGGTCAGCGCCTGGGTGTTGGAACTTAAGTCCTTCATCCGCTGCTGATTCCACTCCGTACCCAGCGTCAGAGTCTGGTTAACAAGGAAATCAATCGGCAGGTTAATTTCGCTGTGCAGCATCACGTCATCAAGATCGATATCGACGAAATCTTGCGTCGCTTTTTCGTTAAATTTCCCTTCAGTGCCGCCCGCCAGACCTTCCGGAATACGTGAGTTACGCGTGTGTTCGTACTGTACCCAGTTGCTGGTGGTCACGCCGTTATCCCAGCCGCCGTTCCAGGTCAGCGAGTAGTTCTGGCGATACAAGCGGTTAGTTTCATCACCATATTTTGAGCGGGTATAGGAATCGGAGTTGGTGTTCTGTGTGTCGCCCGCATACAGGTTGCCCTGGCGGCTGTAGCCTGCTTCCAGTTCAAGTGATTGCAGAGGCGCGAAGTCCCAGCGAACTACGCCATTAATATCCTTGTTGATCACCCCTTCGCGCCCGGCGGGCAGCGTATCCGCATATGTACCGGCACGCGCGGACTGATGCCCCCGGTTAATATCCCACGCGTCAGCCTGAGTTTTGTCGAGGTTGCCATATAAACGGAAGCTGAATTCATCACCCAGCGGGCCGGTCAGGCTGAAGTTGGTACGTTTGGTGGCACCTTCCTCTTTATGTTCTGGGGCGTTGAAATAAGCATCCCAGGAGCCATGCCACTCACCGCTGCCTTTTTTGGTAATGATGTTAACCACGCCGCCCGCCGCGCCGTTGCCATAACGCGCAGCTGCCGGACCACGCAGAACTTCAATACGTTCAATCATTTCTGGCGGCACCCAGGAAGTATCACCACGGGTATCGCGCTCGCCACGCCAGCCCTGACGTACAGAGTTACGGCTGCTGACCGGTTTGCCGTCAATCAAAATCAGCGTGTTTTCCGGACCCATACCACGAATATCAATCTGGCGGTTATTACCACGTTGACCACTGGTGGAGTTACCGGTCAGGTTAACGCCTGGCATGGTACGGATGATTTCCGACACATCGGCGGGCAACGGGGTTTTTGCGGATTTCATCTGCGGTGATGGTCGAAACGCCAGGCGCCTGCAAGTTCTGCTCTGCGGCGGTAACGACAATGGTATCGTCATGTGAAACAGGAGTATCAGTTGGCTCTTGTGCCTGTGCTACCCCATAAATCCCCAGATTGACCAACAAGGCCAGGGAATGAATCTTCTTGTTCATTGTTTTATTCCTGCATTTTTGCCACGAATTGCAACTGTCGGGCATGGTCGTCATCAACACGACGCATCCCGCTACCGCGAAAACCTTTGATCCTGAAAGACACGCAGTGCAGTTGGTTAATAAATGTCCGCGCTTCCCACGGCGCGCCATTACGCTATTGCAAATGCAAATAGTTATCAATAATATTATCAATATATTTCTGCAATCAATGAAAAAATTCACAATAAACATAAGGTTATGATGTGGCGGCGTTAAAGGTGGGAAGTGATAGCTGGTGGCAGTTGAAACATGGCCCTGAATGGCAGCGTCTTAATGACGAAATGTTTGAGGTCACTTTCTGGTGGCGTGATCCACAAGGTTCTGAAGACTACTCGACGATAAAGCGCGTATGGGTCTACATTACTGGCGTCACCGATCACCATCAAAATAGCCGCCCCCAGTCGATGCAGCGAATTGCAGGTACCAACGTCTGGCAGTGGACGACACAACTCAATGCCAACTGGCGCGGCAGCTACTGTTTTATTCCCACCGAACGCGATGACATTTTTTCTGCACCATCCCCCGATCGCCTCGAATTACGTGAAGGCTGGCGAAAACTATTACCCCAGGCGATAGCGATCCGCTGAATCCACAAAGCTGGAAAGGCGGGCGAGGGCACGCTGTTTCTGCACTCGAAATGCCGCAAGCGCCCGTGCAACCTGGTTGGGATTGTCCGCAAGCGCCAGAAACGCCTGCCAAAGATATTATCTGGAAAAGTGAACGGTTGAAAAATTCACGGCGTGTATGGATTTTTACCACCGGCGATGTACCAGCAGAAGAACGCCCGCTGGCAGTTTTGCTCGATGGCGAATTTTGGGCGCAGAGTATGCCCGTCTGGCCTGTGCTGACTTCGCTGACCCATCGTCAGCAACTTCCTCCCGCCGTGTATGTGTTGATCGACGCTATCGACACCACGCACCGCGCCCACGAACTGCCGTGTAATGCCGATTTCTGGCTGGCAGTACAGCAAGAGTTATTACCCCTGGTGAAAGCTATTGCCCCTTTTAGCGATCGCGCCGATCGCACCGTGGTCGCCGGGCAGAGTTTTGGTGGGCTTTCCGCGCTGTATGCCGGACTGCACTGGCCTGAACGCTTTGGCTGTGTATTAAGCCAGTCAGGATCGTACTGGTGGCCGCATCGGGGCGGGCAGCAAGAAGGTGTTTTACTTGAGCAACTTAAAGCTGGTGAAGTTAGCGCCGAAGGTCTGCGCATTGTGCTGGAAGCGGGTATTCGCGAGCCGATGATCATGCGGGCCAATCAGGCGCTGTATGCGCAATTACACCCCATAAAAGAATCCATTTTCTGGCGTCAGGTTGACGGCGGACATGATGCGCTTTGTTGGCGCGGTGGCTTGATGCAGGGGCTAATCGACCTCTGGCAACCACTTTTCCATGACAGGAGTTGAATATGGCATTCAGTAATCCCTTCGATGATCCACAGGGAGCGTTTTACATTTTGCGCAATGCGCAGGGGCAATTCAGTCTGTGGCCGCAACAATGCGCCTTACCTGCAGGCTGGGACATTGTGTGTCAGCCGCAGTCACAAGAGTCCTGCCAGCAGTGGTTGGAAGCCCACTGGCGTACTCTGACACCGGCGAATTTCACCCAGTTGCAGGAGGCGCAATGAGCCAGCATTTACCTTTGGTCGCTGCACAGCCCGGCATCTGGATGGCAGAAAAACTGTCGGATTTACCCTCCGCCTGGAGCGTGGCGCATTACGTTGAGTTAACCGGAGAGGTTGATGTGCCATTACTGGCCCGCGCGGTGGTTGCCGGATTAGCGCAAGCAGATACACTGCGGATGCGTTTTACGGAAGATAACGGCGAAGTCTGGCAATGGGTCGATGATGCGCTGACGTTCGAACTGCCAGAAATTATCGACCTGCGAACCAACATTGATCCGCACGGTACTGCGCAGGCATTAATGCAGGCGGATTTGCAACAAGATCTGCGCGTCGATAGCGGTAAACCACTGGTCTTTCATCAGCTGATACAGGTGGCGGATAACCGCTGGTACTGGTATCAGCGTTATCACCATTTGCTGGTCGATGGCTTCAGTTTCCCGGCCATTACCCGCCAGATCGCCAATATTTACTGCACATGGCTGCGTGGCGAACCAACGCCTGCTTCGCCGTTTACGCCTTTCGCTGATGTAGTGGAAGAGTACCAGCAATACCGCGAAAGCGAAGCCTGGCAGCGTGATGCGGCATTCTGGGCGGAACAGCGTCGTCAACTGCCACCGCCCGCGTCACTTTCTCCGGCACCTTTACCGGGGCGTAGCGCTTCGGCAGATATTTTGCGCCTGAAACTGGAATTTACCGACGGGGAATTCCGCCAGCTGGCTACGCAACTTTCAGGTGTGCAGCGTACCGATTTAGCCCTTGCGCTGACGGCTTTGTGGCTGGGGCGATTGTGCAATCGCATGGACTACGCCGCCGGATTTATCTTTATGCGTCGACTGGGCTCGGCGGCGTTGACGGCTACCGGACCCGTGCTCAACGTTTTGCCGTTGGGTATTCACATTGCGGCACAAGAAACGCTACCGGAACTGGCAACCCGACTGGCAGCACAACTGAAAAAAATGCGTCGTCATCAACGTTACGATGCCGAACAAATTGTCCGTGACAGCGGGCGAGCGGCAGGTGATGAACCGCTGTTTGGTCCGGTACTCAATATCAAGGTATTTGATTACCAACTGGATATTCCTGGTGTTCAGGCGCAAACCCATACCCTGGCAACCGGTCCGGTTAATGACCTTGAACTGGCGCTGTTCCCGGATGAACACGGTGATTTGAGTATTGAGATCCTCGCCAATAAACAGCGTTACGATGAGCCAACGTTAATCCAGCATGCTGAACGCCTGAAAATGCTGATCGCCCAGTTCGCCGCGGATCCGGCGCTGTTGTGCGGTGATGTCGATATTATTCTGCCAGGTGAATATGCGCAGCTGGCGCAGATCAACGCCACTCAGGTTGAGATTCCAGAAACCACGCTAAGCGCGCTGGTGGCAGAACAAGCGGCAAAAACACCGGATGCTCCGGCGCTGGCAGATGCGCGTTACCAGTTCAGCTATCGGGAAATGCGCGAGCAGGTGGTGGCGCTGGCGAATCTGTTGCGTGAGCGCGGCGTTAAACCGGGCGACAGCGTGGCGGTGGCATTACCGCGCTCGGTCTTTTTGACCCTGGCGCTACATGCGATTGTTGAAGCAGGTGCGGCCTGGTTACCGCTGGATACCGGCTATCCGGACGATCGCCTGAAAATGATGCTGGAAGATGCGCGTCCGTCGCTGTTAATCACCACCGACGATCAACTGCCGCGCTTTGCCGATGTTCCTGATTTAACCAGCCTTTGCTATAACGCCCCGCTTACCGCACAGGGCAGTGCGCCGCTGCAACTTTCACAACCGCATCACACGGCCTATATCATCTTTACCTCTGGCTCCACCGGCAGGCCGAAAGGAGTAATGGTCGGGCAGACGGCTATCGTTAACCGCCTGCTGTGGATGCAAAACCACTACCCGCTTACAGGCGAAGATGTCGTTGCCCAAAAAACGCCGTGCAGTTTTGATGTCTCGGTGTGGGAGTTTTTCTGGCCGTTTATTGCCGGGGCTAAACTGGTGATGGCTGAACCGGAAGCGCACCGCGACCCGCTCGCTATGCAGCAATTCTTTGCCGAATATGGCGTAACGACCACGCACTTTGTGCCGTCGATGCTGGCGGCATTTGTTGCTTCGCTGACACCACAAACCGCTCGCCAGAGTTGCGCGACGTTGAAACAGGTTTTCTGTAGCGGTGAAGCCTTACCGGCTGATTTATGCCGCGAATGGCAACAGTTAACCGGCGTGCCGTTGCATAATCTATATGGCCCGACGGAAGCGGCGGTAGATGTCAGCTGGTATCCGGCTTTTGGCGAGGAACTGGCACAGGTGCGCGGCAGCAGTGTGCCGATTGGTTATCCGGTATGGAATACGGGTCTGCGTATTCTTGATGCGATGATACATCCGGTGCCGCCGGGTGTGGCGGGTGATCTCTATCTCACCGGTATTCAACTGGCGCAGGGGTATCTTGGACGCCCCGATCTGACCGCCAGCCGCTTTATTGCCGATCCTTTTGCCCCAGGTGAACGGATGTACCGTACCGGAGACGTTGCCCGCTGGCTGGATAACGGTGCGGTGGAGTACCTCGGGCGCAGTGACGATCAGCTAAAAATTCGCGGGCAGCGTATCGAACTGGGCGAAATCGACCGCGTGATGCAGGCGCTGCCGGATGTCGAACAGGCCGTTACTCATGCCTGTGTGATTAACCAGGCGGCAGCCACTGGTGGTGATGCGCGTCAACTGGTGGGCTATCTGGTGTCGCAATCGGGCCTGCCGTTGGATACCAGCGCATTGCAGGCGCAGCTTCGCGAAACATTGCCACCGCATATGGTGCCCGTGGTTCTGCTGCAACTTCCACAGTTACCTCTTAGCGCCAACGGCAAGCTGGATCGCAAAGCCTTACCGTTGCCTGAACTGAAGGTACAAGCGCCTGGGCGTGCGCCGAAAGCGGGCAGTGAAACGATTATCGCCGCGGCATTCTCGTCGTTGCTGGGTTGTGACGTGCAGGATGCCGATGCTGATTTCTTTGCACTTGGCGGTCATTCGCTACTGGCAATGAAACTGGCAGCGCAGTTAAGTCGGCAGTTTGCCCGCCAGGTGACGCCGGGGCAGGTGATGGTCGCGTCAACCGTCGCTAAACTGGCAACGATTATTGATGGTGAAGAAGACAGCTCCCGGCGCATGGGATTCGAAACCATTCTGCCGTTGCGTGAAGGTAATGGCCCGACGCTGTTTTGTTTCCATCCGGCATCCGGTTTTGCCTGGCAGTTTAGCGTGCTCTCGCGTTATCTCGATCCACAATGGTCGATTATCGGCATTCAGTCGCCGCGCCCTCATGGCCCCATGCAGACGGCGGCAAACCTGGATGAAGTCTGCGAAGCGCATCTGGCAACGCTACTTGAGCAACAACCGCACGGCCCTTATTACCTGCTGGGGTATTCCCTTGGCGGTACGCTGGCGCAGGGTATTGCGGCGCGACTGCGTGCCCGTGGCGAACAGGTGGCATTTCTTGGCTTGCTGGATACCTGGCCGCCAGAAACGCAAAACTGGCAGGAAAAAGAGGCTAATGGTCTGGACCCGGAAGTGCTGGCGGAGATTAACCGCGAACGCGAGGCCTTCCTGGCGGCACAGCAGGGAAGTACTTCAACGGAGTTGTTTACCACCATTGAAGGCAACTACGCTGATGCTGTGCGCTTGTTAACCACCGCCCATAGCGTACCGTTTGATGGCAAAGCGACGCTGTTTGTTGCGGAGCGTACACTTCAGGAAAGTATGAGCCCCGAACGCGCCTGGTCGCCGTGGATAGCTGAGCTGGATATTTATCGTCAGGATTGCGCGCATGTGGATATTATTTCTCCAATAGCATTTGAAAAAATTGGACCAATTATTCGTGCTGCTCTAAATAAATAACTTTATCTTAAATGCAAATCCATAATTACGATAAATAATTATGGATTTTGTTATTTGTTGTATTAATATTTGCTGAGTGGTTTGTCTGAAAATGCGCCAAACATTGCGTTTGCTGCGTGGAATTTACAAAGTTCAGCTTCGGATAATTCTCACCAACTGGTAAAGTGTGCGCCGTGGAAATTTACCCTCATTGGACTCATTTTCAGGTTATACCGTATGTCAACACTGAATATTAAGCAGGAAAGCGACTCGCATTTTCCCGATTATCATCTGGCGCCAGCCAGTAATAATGAAATTGATTTACTTAATCTTATCGAAGTTTTATGGCACGCAAAAAAACAGATCATGGCTGTCGTTTTTGCCTTTGCCTGTATCGGGTTGCTGGTGTCATTTATCCTACCGCAAAAATGGACCAGTGCGGCGGTTGTAACGCCGGCAGAACCTGTTCAATGGCAAGATCTGGAGAAAACATTTACTAACCTTCGGGTACTGGATCTGGATATCAAAATTGATCGTACAGAAGCATTTAACCTGTTTATCAAGAAGTTTCAGTCCATTAGTTTGTTGGAAGATTATCTTCGTTCATCCCCGTATGTTATGAACCAATTGAAAGAGGCGAAAATTGATGAACAGGAGTTGCATCGGGCTATTGTCACATTGAGCGAGAAGATGAAAGCGGTTGATGACAACGCCAGTAAGAAAAATGAGCCGTCCGCGTTATATACTTCCTGGACGCTAAGTTTCACCGCACCCACCAGTGAAGAGGCACAGAAAGTGTTGGCCGGGTATATCGATTATATCTCTGCGTTGGTGGTGAAAGAGTCGATAGAAAACGTCCGTAATAAACTGGAAATCAAAACCCAGTTTGAAAAAGAAAAACTGGCGCAGGATCGCATTAAAACGAAAAACCAACTTGATGCAAACATTCAGCGTCTCAATTATTCACTCGATATTGCTAATGCAGCAGGCATTAAAAAACCTGTTTACAGTAATGGTCAGGCAGTAAAAGATGACCCTGATTTTTCTATTTCTCTCGGCGCAGACGGTATTGAACGCAAACTGGAAATTGAAAAAGCAGTCACTGACGTTGCGGAACTGAATGGTGAATTACGTAATCGTCAGTATCTTGTCGAGCAATTAACAAAAGCAAATGTCAACGATGTTGATTTTACGCCGTTTAAATATCAGTTGCGTCCGACGTTGCCGGTGAAAAAAGACGGTCCGGGCAAAGCGATTATTGTGATCCTTTCCGCGTTGATCGGCGGTATGGTGGCTTGTGGTGGCGTGCTGTTGCGCCATGCGATGGCATCCAGAAAACAGGATGCCATGATGGCAGACCACTTAGTTTAAATCTTCGCGGTTGAAGGTGCCGTTCGTCCGAGCGGCACCACGAGCGGCGTTCCGGCAACTGGATCGTCAATAATCATGCAGCGCAGGCCATAAATGCGCTCGATCAATTCAGCAGTGACAATCTCCTTCGGCGCTCCCTGCGCAACAATTTTCCCTTCCCGCAATGCAATCAAATGGCTGGCGTAACGACAGGCCTGATTAAGATCGTGCAGCACCGCCGCCAGGGTATAGCCTTTTTCGCGGTTCAGCTCGCTTAACAACTCCAGCAAATCAATCTGATGACTGATATCCAGCCAGGTTGTGGGTTCGTCGAGCAGCATAATTGCCGTTTCCTGGGCCAGCACCATCGCGATCCACGCCCGCTGGCGTTGTCCGCCAGAAAGGGTATCCACGCTTTGATCCGCCAGATGGGTGATTCCCGTGGCTTGCATCGCTTTCGTTACCGCTTCTTCATCTTCTTTGCGCCAGCGGGTAAACAGCGGTTGATGCGGGTAACGCCCACGCGCTACCAGCTCCTGCACGGTGATATCTCCCGGTGTGGTAGCATTTTGCGCCAACAGACCAATCCGGCGTGCAACCTCTTTACTGGCGTAATGTTGAATGTGCTCGCCATCCAGCCAGACATGCCCGTGAGCAGGCGTTATCAGGCGGCTTAAGGTACGCAGTAACGTGGATTTACCGCAGCCATTTGGCCCGATAATCGCCGTGAAGTGACCATCAGGTATTTCTACAGTCAGATTTTCCGCAACGGTATATTTGCCATATCCGAGGGTTAACTGTTCGCCGCGCAAACGGGCTACTGATTCGGTCATTTTTTGCGAGACTCCTGAATTAACAAGACGATAAGGTAAATACCGCCGAGGCTGACGGTAACGACGCCAACCGGAAGTTGATACGGCATAAACAGTTGTTGGGCGCAGAGATCGGCTGCCAGCAGTAACAGCGCCCCGCACAGCGCCGCTTGGGTCAGCCCCCAGCGAGCGGTGCCGCTAATGCGTCGGGCAATGTGCGGCGCGACTAAAGCAATAAAGGAAATCGGCCCGGCAAGCGCTGTTGCCGCAGCGGTAAGCACCACTGCAACCAGCATCATTAACAGCCGCGAACGTTCGACGCTGACGCCCAGCGCACACGCGGTATCATCGCCCATTTCCAGCAAGCGCATTCGCCGCACCAGCAAGGCGGCGGCAATGAGCATCAATATAATGATGGGCGCGGAAGGCGAGGTTTTTGCCCACGTCAGGCCGTTGAGCGATCCGGCATTCCACAAACCCGCTGTTAGCGCCGTTTCTAAAGACGCTTTCAGCAACAGCCAGGTATTAAAGGCCACCAGCATGGCACGAACACCGATACCGATGATAATCAACCGAAAGGTATCGATACCGTTACGCCAGGCGAGCAGCCAGACCAACAGCGAAGTGACAATGCCGCCCATCATTGCTGCCAGCGCGATAGCCGTCAGGTCCTGACCAAACAGCACCATCGCCACCAGCACGCCGCTCCACGCCCCGGTGTTAAAGCCCATTACGTCAGGGCTGCCGAGCGGGTTACGCATCAGCGACTGAAAAATCGCGCCGCTGACGCCCAGTGCCGCGCCAATCAACAGCGCCATCAGCACGCGTGGTAAACGCCATTCGGTGACCACCATCGTCATACTGCGCGGCGCATCGCCCATTAACGCGGCGAATACCTGCGAGGTTTCCAGCGTGACGGCACCGCTGCGTAATCCCCAGATACCTGCAACCACACAGGCGGAAACCAGCAGCAAACAGGTGATGATTAATCGGCGAGAGACGTAAATCATGCACCACCTCGTGTTTTACGTCGCACGAGGAAGATCAGCACCGGCGCGCCAATAAACGCACTGACCACGGAAACGCGCAGTTCACCGGGCACAATCACCCGCCCGATGATATCGGCAAACAGCAGCAGGGCAGGGGTGGCAAGTAGCGTGACGGGCAGCGACCAGCGATGATCGGCACCTACCAGCCAGCGCGCCATGTGCGGCATCATCAGGCCAATAAAGGCAATCGGGCCAACTACCGCCGTCGCACTACCACAAAGCACGGTAATCGCCAGCAGACCAATCAACTGTGTGCGCGCCACGCGACTGCCCAGCGCCGTCGCGGTGTCACTGCCGAGGCTCAAACTGTTCAGCGCGCGACTCAGTAATAGCGCAGTTGCTCCGGCGATCAGCACCGGGATCAGCACCACTTTTAAGGTATGTAGATTGCGAATATCCAGCGAACCGGCTTGCCAGAAACGCAGTTGATCGTAGACGTCAGGATTAAGCAGGGCGATGCCGCTGGTCAGCCCTTCCAGCACCGCCGCCAGCGCCACGCCCGCCAGGGTTAAACGCACCGGACTTAACTGCCCGCCGCCCTGGCTGCCGGTAAAGGCAACAATCAACGAGGCCACCAGCGCCCCAGCGAAGGCCATCGCCAGTTGTTCCTGCGCGGATGAGTAACCAAACAGCGCAGCTCCCAGCACAATGGCAAAGCTGGCTCCGGCGTTCACGCCAAGCAAGCCGGGGTCGGCAAGTGGGTTTCGGGTGAGGGTTTGCATTAACGCCCCGGCAAGCCCAAGCGCGCCGCCGGCCAGTAAACCGGCAAGGGTGCGCGGCAGTCGCGCGTCGAGCACGATGGTGCAGTCGGCGCTCTGGCAGGTGCCGGAGAGGGCCTCCAGCACTACGGAAGCGGGGAGTGATTTTGCCCCAATGAGCAGGCTTAATGCCGTCGCGATAATCAGTAATAACAGCAATCCGGGCACGGCAATGGCGCGTGTCACGGCAACAGAACCAGACATACGAACTTCCATGATAATGAAATTAATTATCGTTATCGATCTTATTTGGATATGTTAGCATGTGCAGCCTAAGAATAGGTATTTAAAATATTTGATGGCAAGGCATTGTAATGAATAAACAATCCTGGCTGCTTAACCTCAGCCTGTTGAAAACGCACCCGGCGTTTCGCGCAGTATTCCTCGCTCGTTTTATCTCAATTGTGTCTCTGGGGTTGCTCGGAGTCGCGGTGCCGGTGCAGATCCAGATGATGACGCATTCTACCTGGCAGGTGGGGCTTTCGGTGACGCTGACCGGCGGCGCGATGTTTGTCGGTTTGATGGTCGGCGGCGTGCTGGCGGATCGCCATGAGCGCAAAAAAGTGATTCTGCTGGCGCGCGGCACCTGTGGCATTGGTTTTATTGGCCTGTGCCTGAATGCGCTGCTACCGGAGCCATCTCTATTGGCAATCTATTTACTTGGTTTATGGGATGGTTTTTTCGCATCACTTGGCGTTACGGCGCTACTGGCGGCAACACCCGCACTGGTAGGGCGTGAAAACTTAATGCAGGCCGGGGCGATCACCATGTTGACCGTGCGTCTGGGGTCGGTGATTTCGCCCATGATTGGCGGTTTACTGCTGGCGACCGGAGGCGTAGCCTGGAACTACGGTCTGGCGGCGGCGGGCACGTTTATTACCTTGCTACCGTTGTTAAGCCTTCCGGCGTTGCCACCGCCACCGCAGCCGCGTGAGCATCCGTTGAAATCATTACTGGCAGGATTTCGTTTTCTGCTCGCCAGCCCGCTGGTGGGAGGGATTGCGCTGCTGGGTGGTTTATTGACGATGGCGAGCGCGGTGCGGGTACTGTATCCGGCGCTGGCTGACAACTGGCAGATGTCGGCGGCACAGATTGGTTTTCTCTATGCGGCGATCCCGCTCGGCGCGGCTATTGGCGCGTTAACCAGTGGGAAGCTGGCACATAGCGCGCGACCAGGGTTATTGATGCTGCTCTCCACGCTGGGATCGTTCCTCGCCATTGGTCTGTTTGGCCTGATGCCGATGTGGATTTTAGGCGTGGTTTGTCTGGCGCTGTTCGGCTGGCTGAGCGCGGTTAGTTCGTTGCTGCAATATACAATGCTGCAAACGCAAACCCCGGAAGCGATGTTAGGGCGGATTAACGGTTTGTGGACGGCGCAAAACGTGACCGGCGATGCCATAGGCGCGGCGCTGCTGGGCGGTTTGGGAGCGATGATGACACCGGTTGCTTCCGCAAGCGCGAGCGGTTTTGCTTTGTTGATTATCGGCGTGTTGTTGTTGCTGGTGCTGGTGGAGTTGCGGCGTTTTCGCCAGACGCCGCCGCAGGTGACAGCGTCCGACAATTAATGCTTAAAACAGCGCCTTAAGTCGTTCCAGCACTTGCATGGCGCTGTAGTAATCCAGACGGAACGTCTCGGTTCCCAGCGCATAAACCTGCTTGTTTTGTACTGCAGGCAGGTGCGCGAGCAGTGGATTAGCATAAATAGCATCGGCGTCTTTCTGATCACCGGCGAACAGGAATAGTGACTCGCCATTTAACCCTGCAGCCAGATTTTCTCCACCAAGCTGAATGATGTCATGGCGTTTGCCCTGGCTTTGGCTGGCGTTTAACCCTGCGGGCAACTTCGCCAACGTAAAGCCGAGTTGTTCCAGCATCTGCCCTTGTGCTGATTCCGGCGTCCAGAGATTGGCACTGTGTGCAGCGGCGGTATAGACAATGGCAGTGACCGGCTGCGGCGGTAATTTGATTTGCTCTTTCGCCGCTGCCAGTTGCTTATCAAACTGTGCAATCCGCTCTGCCGCTTGTCTCTCATGCCCGGTAATTTCGCCTAACTGCGTTAACAGCGACTGCCAGCTTTTGTCGTCGTAATTGATGATTAACGTCGGCGCGATGGTGGAAAGCTGATCGTACAGCGCCAGCGCCGAATCACCGCCGGTGGCGCTAATTAAAATCAGATCTGGCATTTGCGCGGCAACGGCTTCGGCGTTCGGTTCCCCGATATAGAGGCGCTGCAGTTTGCGTTCTTTCGCCACCTCGCTCCACTGGCGTAAAAAGCCCTGGTCATCCGCGACGCGGTTATTTGGCGTAGTTGCGCCACTGGCGATCACCGGAGCATCAATCGCCAGCAGTGATCCGGTCAGGGTGACGCTGGTGGAAACAATACGCTGCGGCTGGCTTTCCAGGGTATGAGTGCCACGGCTGTCAGTAATCTGACGCGGCCAGTCGGCGGCCTGAACTGCGGCTATTCCTGAAAGCAAAAGTCCTGTTAATAGAAGGGCGTTGCGGTAGAGCGGGGCGAGTCTCACAAATCAGCTTCCTGTTATTAATAAGGTTAAGGGCGTAATGACAAATTCGACAAAGCGCACCATTCGTCCCCTCGCTCCTTTGGGGAGAGGGGGCAGAACGGCGCAGGCCATCACATTGCGCTTATGCGAACCCATCAATAATGCTTCTCATTTTCATTGTAACCACAACCAGATGCAACCCTGAGTTGCAGATTGCGTTACCTCAAGAGTTGACATAGTGCGCGTTTGCTTTTAGGTTAGCGACCGAAAATATAAATGATAATCATTATTAAAGCCTTTATCATTTTGTGGAGGATGATATGGATACGTCACTGGCTGAGGAAGTACAGCAGACCATGGCAACACTTGCGCCCAATCGCTTTTTCTTTATGTCGCCGTACCGCAGTTTTACGACGTCAGGATGTTTCGCCCGCTTCGATGAACCGGCTGTGAACGGGGATTCGCCCGACAGTCCCTTCCAGCAAAAACTCGCCGCGCTGTTTGCCGATGCCAAAGCGCAGGGCATTAAAAATCCGGTGATGGTCGGGGCGATTCCCTTCGATCCACGTCAGCCTTCATCGCTGTATATTCCCGAATCCTGGCAGTCGTTCTCCCGTCAGGAAAAACAAGCTTCCGCACGCCGTTTCACCCGCAGCCAGTCGCTGAATGTGGTAGAACGCCAGGCAATTCCGGAACAAGCCACGTTTGAACAGATGGTTGCCCGCGCCGCCGCACTTACCGCCACGCCGCAGGTCGACAAAGTGGTGTTGTCACGGTTGATTGATATCACCACTGACGCCTCCATTGATAGCGGCGTATTGCTGGAACGGTTGATTGCGCAAAACCCGGTTAGTTACAACTTCCATGTGCCGTTGGCTGATGGTGGCGTTCTGCTCGGGGCCAGCCCGGAACTGCTGCTGCGCAAAGACGGCGAGCGTTTTAGCTCTATTCCGTTAGCCGGTTCCGCGCGTCGTCAACCGGATGAAGTGCTCGATCGCGAAGCGGGTAATCGTCTGCTGGCGTCAGAAAAAGATCGCCATGAACATGAACTGGTGACTCAGGCGATGAAAGAGGTACTGCGCGAACGCAGTAGTGAGTTACACGTTCCTTCTTCTCCACAACTGATCACCACGCCGACGCTGTGGCATCTCGCAACTCCCTTTGAAGGTAAAGCGAATTCGCAAGAAAACGCACTGACTCTGGCCTGTCTGCTGCATCCGACCCCCGCGCTGAGCGGTTTCCCGCATCAGGCCGCGACCCAGGTTATTGCTGAACTGGAGCCGTTCGACCGCGAACTGTTTGGCGGCATTGTGGGTTGGTGTGACAGCGAAGGTAACGGCGAATGGGTGGTGACCATCCGCTGCGCGAAGCTGCGGGAAAATCAGGTGCGTCTGTTTGCCGGAGCGGGGATTGTGCCTGCGTCGTCACCGTTGGGTGAGTGGCGCGAAACAGGCGTCAAACTTTCTACCATGTTGAACGTTTTTGGATTGCATTAAGGAGCGAGGATGAGCATTCCATTCACCCGCTGGCCGGAAGAGTTTGCCCGTCGCTATCGGGAAAAAGGCTACTGGCAGGATTTGCCACTGACTGACATTCTGACTCGCCACGCTGCGAGTGACAGCATCGCGGTTATCGACGGCGAGCGGCAGTTGAGTTACCGGGAGCTGAATCAGGCGGCGGATAACCTCGCCTGTAGTTTGCGCCGTCAGGGCATTAAACCTGGTGAAACCGCGCTGGTACAACTGGGTAACGTCGCTGAACTTTACATTACCTTTTTCGCACTGCTGAAACTGGGCGTTGCGCCGGTGCTGGCGCTGTTCAGCCATCAGCGTAGTGAACTGAACGCCTATGCCAGCCAGATTGAACCGGCGTTACTGATTGCCGATCGCCAACATGCGCTGTTTAGCGGGGATGATTTCCTCAATACTTTCATCACAGAACATTCCTCCATTCGCGTGGTGCAGCTACTCAACGACAGCGGTGAGCATAACTTGCAGGATGCGATTAACCATCCGGCTGAGGATTTTACTGCCACGCCGTCACCAGCTGATGAAGTGGCCTATTTCCAGCTTTCCGGCGGCACCACCGGCACACCGAAATTGATCCCGCGCACTCATAACGACTACTACTACAGCGTGCGTCGTAGCGTCGAGATTTGTCAGTTCACACAACAGACGCGCTACCTGTGCGCGATCCCGGCGGCTCATAACTACGCTATGAGTTCGCCAGGATCGCTGGGCGTCTTTCTTGCCGGAGGAACGGTTGTTCTGGCGGCCGATCCCAGCGCCACGCTTTGCTTCCCGTTGATTGCAAAACATCAGGTTAACGTTACCGCGCTGGTGCCGCCAGCAGTCAGCCTGTGGTTGCAGGCGCTGGCTGAAGGCGAAAGCCGGGCGCAGCTTGCCTCGCTAAAACTGTTACAGGTCGGCGGCGCACGTCTTTCTGCCACACTTGCGGCGCGTATTCCCGCTGAGATTGGCTGCCAGTTGCAGCAGGTGTTCGGCATGGCGGAAGGGCTGGTGAACTACACCCGACTTGATGATAGCGCGGAGAAAATTATCCATACCCAGGGCTATCCAATGTGTCCGGACGATGAAGTGTGGGTTGCCGATGCTGAAGGAAATCCACTGCCGCAAGGGGAAGTTGGACGCCTGATGACGCGCGGGCCGTACACCTTCCGCGGTTATTACAAAAGTCCGCAGCACAATGCCAGCGCCTTTGATGCCAACGGTTTTTACTGTTCCGGCGATCTGATCTCTATTGATCCAGAGGGTTACATCACTGTGCAGGGGCGCGAGAAAGATCAGATCAACCGTGGCGGCGAGAAGATCGCTGCCGAAGAGATCGAAAACCTGCTGCTGCGCCATCCGGCGGTGATCTACGCCGCACTGGTGAGCATGGAAGATGAGCTGATGGGCGAAAAAAGCTGTGCTTATCTGGTGGTAAAAGAGCCGCTGCGCGCGGTGCAGGTGCGTCGTTTCCTGCGTGAACAGGGTATTGCCGAATTTAAATTACCGGATCGCGTGGAATGTGTGGATTCACTTCCGCTGACGGCGGTCGGGAAAGTCGATAAAAAACAATTACGTCAGTGGCTGGCGTCACGCGCATCAGCCTGAAGGAGAGAACACGATGGCTATTCCAAAATTACAGGCTTACGCGCTGCCGGAGTCTCACGATATTCCGCAGAATAAAGTCGACTGGGCCTTTGAACCGCAACGTGCCGCGTTGTTAATCCATGATATGCAGGATTATTTTGTTAGCTTCTGGGGTGAGAACTGCCCGATGATGGAGCAGGTGATCGCGAATATTGCGGCGCTGCGCGACTACTGCAAACAGCACAATATTCCGGTTTATTACACTGCCCAGCCGAAAGAGCAGAGCGATGAAGATCGGGCGCTGTTGAATGATATGTGGGGGCCGGGCCTGACCCGTTCGCCGGAACAGCAAAAGGTGGTGGATCGCCTGACGCCAGATGCCGACGACACGGTGCTGGTGAAGTGGCGCTACAGCGCGTTTCATCGTTCTCCGCTGGAGCAAATGCTCAAAGAGAGTGGGCGTAACCAGCTGATTATTACCGGGGTATATGCCCACATTGGCTGTATGACCACCGCAACCGACGCATTTATGCGCGATATTAAACCGTTTATGGTGGCGGATGCACTGGCCGATTTCAGTCGTGACGATCATTTGATGTCGCTGAATTATGTGGCCGGACGTTCTGGCCGGGTGGTGATGACCGAAGAATTACTGCCAGCCCCGATCCCTGCCAGCAAAGCGGCGCTGCGTGAGGTGATCCTGCCGTTGCTGGACGAGTCCGATGAACCGTTCGATGACGACAACCTGATCGACTACGGTCTGGATTCGGTGCGCATGATGGCGCTGGCGGCGCGCTGGCGCAAAGTGCATGGCGATATCGACTTTGTCATGCTGGCGAAAAACCCGACCATCGACGCCTGGTGGAAGCTACTCTCCCGCGAGGTGAAATAATGGATTTCAGCGGTAAAAAATGTCTGGGTAATCGGCGCGGGGAAAGGTATCGGCTACGCCACGGCGCTGGCGTTTGTTGAAGCGGGAGCGAAAGTCACAGGTTTTGATCAAGTGTTCGCTCAGGAGCAATATCCCTTTGCGACCGAAGTGATGGATGTTGCCGATGCTGCGCAGGTGGCGCAGGTATGTCAGCGACTGTTAGCTGAAACGGAGCGACTGGACGTGCTGGTCAATGCGGCGGGAATTTTGCGCATGGGCGCGACCGATCAGCTCAGTAAGGAGGACTGGCAGCAGACTTTTGCGGTTACGTCGGCGGTGCGTTTAACCTGTTCCAACAGACCATGAACCAGTTTCGCCGTCAGCGGGGCGGGGCGATTGTTACTGTTGCGTCCGACGCCGCACACACGCCGCGTATTGGCATGAGTGCTTACGGTGCGTCGAAAGCGGCGCTGAAAAGCCTGGCGTTGAGCGTCGGGCTGGAACTTGCGGGTAGTGGCGTGCGCTGTAATGTGGTTTCGCCGGGCTCCACCGACACCGATATGCAACGCACGCTGTGGGTGAGCGATGACGCCGAAGAGCAGCGTATTCGTGGCTTTGGCGAGCAGTTTAAACTTGGCATTCCGCTGGGGAAAATCGCCCGTCCACAAGAGATCGCCAACACGATTTTGTTCCTCGCCTCTGACCTCGCCAGCCATATCACGCTACAGGATATTGTGGTAGATGGCGGCTCAACGCTGGGGGCATAAGCATGATCTGGAAACGCCATTTAACACTCGACGAGCTGAACGCCACCAGCGATAACACAATGGTGGCGCATCTGGGAATTGTGTATACCCGTCTGGGCGATGATGTACTCGAAGCCGAAATGCCGGTTGATACCCGTACTCATCAGCCGTTCGGTTTACTACATGGCGGTGCGTCGGCGGCGCTGGCGGAAACTTTGGGATCGATGGCCGGATTTATGATGACCCGCGATGGGCAGTGTGTGGTGGGCACGGAACTTAACGCCACCCATCATCGCCCGGTGTCTGAAGGCAAGGTACGTGGCGTCTGCCAGCCGCTGCATCTTGGGCGGCAAAATCAGAGTTGGGAAATCGTTGTTTTCGATGAACAGGGGCGGCGTTGCTGCACTTGTCGGCTGGGTACGGCAGTTTTGGGATGAACCCGACAGAATTAAATGAGATTGCAGGAAAACTCGGTTAACGGAGTGATCGAGTTAACATTGTGAAGTTAAATATTGGTTTCAACTCCGATTTACATGGTTGCTGTGTTGTTAAATTATCCAAAGATGTTATAGAAACAAAATGTAACATCTCTATGGACACGCACACGGATAACAACTATGAACAAATCAGGGAAATACCTCGTCTGGACAGTGCTCTCTGTAATGGGAGCATTTGCTCTGGGATACATTGCTTTAAATCGTGGGGAACAGATCAACGCGCTGTGGATTGTGGTGGCGTCGGTCTGTATCTATCTGATCGCCTACCGTTTTTATGGCCTGTATATCGCCAAAAATGTACTGGCGGTTGACCCGACGCGTATGACGCCAGCGGTGCGCCATAACGACGGGCTGGACTATGTGCCGACGGACAAGAAAGTGCTGTTCGGTCACCATTTTGCGGCCATTGCCGGAGCAGCCCGCTGGTGGGGCCGGTACTGGCGGCGCAAATGGGCTACCTGCCGGGGATGATCTGGCTGCTCGCCGGGGTGGTTCTCGCCGGTGCAGTGCAGGATTTCATGGTGCTGTTTGTTTCTACGCGTCGTGACGGTCGCTCGCTGGGTGAGCTGGTCAAAGAAGAGATGGGGCCAACCGCCGGGGTGATTGCGCTGGTGGCCTGCTTTATGATCATGGTCATTATCCTTGCCGTGCTGGCGATGATCGTGGTGAAAGCCCTGACTCATAGCCCGTGGGGAACGTATACCGTTGCGTTCACCATTCCGCTGGCGCTGTTTATGGGGATCTACCTGCGCTATCTGCGTCCAGGGCGTATTGGTGAAGTGTCGGTGATTGGTCTGGTGTTCCTGATTTTCGCCATTATCTCTGGCGGCTGGGTGGCAGAAAGTCCGACCTGGGCACCGTACTTTGACTTTACCGGCGTGCAGCTGACCTGGATGCTGGTGGGTTACGGTTTTGTAGCGGCGGTGCTGCCGGTGTGGCTGCTGCTGGCTCCGCGCGACTACCTCTCTACCTTCCTGAAAATCGGGACGATCGTCGGTCTGGCGGTAGGCATTTTGATTATGCGCCCGACGCTGACCATGCCTGCGTTGACTAAATTTGTTGATGGTACTGGCCCGGTATGGACCGGTAACCTGTTCCCGTTCCTGTTTATCACTATCGCCTGTGGCGCGGTGTCTGGCTTCCATGCGCTGATCTCTTCCGGCACCACGCCGAAGATGCTGGCGAACGAAGGGCAGGCGTGCTTTATTGGCTACGGCGGGATGTTGATGGAATCCTTCGTGGCGATTATGGCGCTGGTTTCTGCCTGTATCATCGATCCGGGTGTGTACTTCGCCATGAACAGCCCGATGGCGGTGCTGGCTCCTGCAGGGACGGCGGATGTAGTCGCTTCTGCCGCGCAGGTAGTGAGTAGCTGGGGCTTTGCGATTACCCCGGATACGCTAAACCAGATTGCCAGCGAAGTGGGTGAACAGTCGATCATTTCCCGTGCGGGCGGTGCGCCGACCCTGGCGGTGGGGATGGCCTACATTCTGCACGGTGCGCTGGGCGGCATGATGGATGTGGCGTTCTGGTATCACTTCGCCATTTTGTTTGAAGCACTGTTTATTCTGACGGCGGTGGATGCAGGTACGCGTGCCGCGCGCTTTATGTTGCAGGATCTGCTGGGCGTGGTGTCTCCGGGCCTGAAACGGACCGATTCATTGCCTGCTAACCTGCTGGCAACGGCGCTGTGCGTGCTGGCGTGGGGCTACTTCCTCCATCAGGGCGTGGTCGATCCGCTGGGCGGTATTAACACTCTGTGGCCGCTGTTTGGTATTGCCAACCAGATGCTGGCAGGGATGGCGCTGATGCTCTGTGCTGTGGTGCTGTTCAAAATGAAACGTCAACGTTACGCCTGGGTGGCGCTGGTACCAACGGCCTGGCTGCTGATTTGTACCCTGACCGCAGGCTGGCAGAAAGCGTTTAGCCCGGATGCGAAAGTCGGCTTCCTGGCCATTGCTAACAAGTTCCAGGCAATGATCGACAGCGGCAATATTCCGTCGCAGTATACTGAGTCACAACTGGCGCAACTGGTGTTCAACAACCGTCTGGATGCCGGGTTAACCATCTTCTTTATGGTGGTCGTGGTGGTTCTGGCGCTGTTCTCGATTAAGACGGCACTGGCGGCATTGAAAGAGCCGAAGCCAACGGCGAAAGAAACACCGTATGAGCCGATGCCGGAAAATGTCGGAGAGATCGTGGCGCAGGCGAAAGGCGCGCACTAAAGTCAGAGTGAGGGGGAATGTTGGCATAGTGCCGAGGGTTCCCCTTACTCTCAGCAATTCCAGTCCGGATAAGGCGTTCGCGCCGTATCCGGCAATATTTCAGCAACCTGATTACCGGAGGTATTGATGTTTGATTCACTGGCAAAAGCCGGAAAATATTTAGGTCAGGCGGCGAAATTGATGATTGGTATGCCTGATTACGACAACTATGTCGAACATATGCGGGTTAATCATCCCGATCAAACGCCGATGACCTACGAAGAGTTTTTCCGTGAGCGGCAGGACGCGCGCTACGGTGGGAAAGGCGGCGCGCGCTGCTGCTAAATTTGTACGTCAGGCTTTAAACGATTCCACTTTTTCGAACGCTGCACGCAACGTATCTGGTGTCAGCGTGACTGGCAGGTAATGAATAGATTCCACCGGACGTAAGGTGTGGGCAATCACTTTGTCGATCTCCGCCTGATTATTGATATCCACTTCCAGCTCCGCCAGCGTAGTCGGCAGATGAAAACGCTGATACGCTCCAGTTAATTGCGCGAGCACATCATCCTGACCCAGCAAGGCGCTTTGCACCAGAATTCCGTAGGCGACTTTGGTGCCGTGGAGAAACTTCTCGGTTTGCGGCAGCACGGTCAGACCGTTATGCACGGCATGAGCCGCCGCCACACGCGTAAAACGATCGCCCAGACCACCGACCATTCCACCTCCGGCGATAATCGCATCCACCACATCGCAAAATGATTGCGTTAACTGCTGATTTTGCTGATCGGCAAGCGCCTGTTCGCTACTGTTTAACAAGACGTCGCGAATGGCCTGTGCATTATTGAGCCCCAGCCGCACGGTTAGCGGCAACGTTTCTGGTTGCGGAGCCAGCACTACCGCTTCATACCATTTCGCCAGCGTGTCACCGATCCCCGCCAGCAGATATTCTTGCGGCGCATTGAGGATAATCTCCGGTTCCACCAGCACCATAAAATTGGCGTCGTCGAAAATCTCATAATGCAGCGCCTGTCCGGCATCGTTATACCAGACGGAGAGCGGTGTCCAGGCGGCGCAGGTTGCGGCGATCGTCGGAACGGCAACAAACGGCAGACCGAGACGGCGGGCGAGGGCTTTCGCGGTGTCGAGCAGTGCGCCGCCCCCGACGCCAATCACCACGCTGCGGTCGTCACCGGACTCAGCCGCCAGTTGTTGTACATCGCTTTCGCTGCAATGACCGCGAAACAAAATATGCTTTGCCCCCGGCAGTTCAAACGCTGGCGGAAGTTTGGTTTGCGCCGCAGCAATGGCGCGTTCGCCGTAGATCCACACCGCGCGAGAAAGTTGTTCATCAGTGAAAAAATCGTGCAGGTGATTGAAACTTCCTGGATGTGAAAAGTAGTTAGCCGGGCCGACGACCACGCGGATAGGATTGTGAGGCATGTTGTGTTGTCCTTATTGTTTTATTTAGACATCTAAACGTCTTGATTGCCAAATACTAGCATCGTGTTATAGTGCCTTCAACACGCAACTTCGTCAGGTACAATAAAAATGACAAATAACCCTCTGATTCCACAAAGCAAACTTCCACAACTTGGCACCACTATTTTCACCCAGATGAGCGCGCTGGCGCAGCAACACCAGGCGATTAACCTTTCGCAAGGTTTTCCTGATTTTGATGGTCCGTGCTATTTACAGGAGCGGCTGGCGTACCACGTTGCCCAGGGGGCAAACCAATACGCGCCCATGACCGGCGTGCAGGCATTGCGCGAGGCGATTGCTCAGAAAACGGAACGTTTGTATGGCTATCAACCAGATGCCGATAGCGATATCACCGTAACGGCAGGGGCGACGGAGGCGTTATACGCGGCGATTACTGCATTGGTGCGCAATGGCGATGAAGTGATTTGTTTTGATCCCAGCTATGACAGTTACGCCCCCGCCATCGCGCTTTCTGGGGGAATAGTGAAGCGTATGGCACTGCAACCACCGCATTTTCGCGTTAACTGGCAGGAGTTTGCCGCATTGTTAAGCGAGCGCACCCGACTGGTGATCCTCAACACCCCACATAACCCCAGTGCTACTGTCTGGCAGCAGGCTGATTTCGCCGCTTTGTGGCAGGCAATTGCCGGGCACGAGATTTTTGTCATTAGCGATGAAGTCTACGAGCACATCAACTTTTCACAGCAGGGCCATGCCAGCGTGCTGGCGCATCCGCAGCTGCGTGAGCGGGCAGTGGCGGTGTCATCGTTTGGCAAGACCTATCATATGACCGGCTGGAAAGTGGGTTATTGCGTTGCGCCAGCGCCCATCAGTGCCGAAATTCGCAAGGTACATCAGTATCTGACCTTTTCGGTGAATACCCCGGCACAGCTGGCGCTTGCGGATATGCTACGTGCAGAACCTGAGCATTATCTTGCGTTACCTGACTTTTATCGCCAGAAGCGCGATATCCTGGTGAACGCCTTAAGTGAAAGTCGGCTGGAGATACTACCCTGCGAAGGTACTTACTTTTTGCTGGTGGATTACAGCGCCGTGTCTACGCTGGATGATGTTGAGTTTTGCCAGTGGCTGACGCGGGAGCACGGCGTAGCGGTAATTCCTCTGTCGGTGTTTTGCGCCGATCCCTTCCCACATAAACTGATTCGTCTCTGTTTTGCCAAGAAGGAATCGACGTTGCTGGCAGCAGCTGAACGCCTGCGCCAGCTGTAGTTATTTGACAGTCCAGGCGCGGGAATATTGACGGTCGGCAAACAACTCTTGCAGGCCGTTAATTTGCTTCAGGCGCAGCACTTCGTCGCTGTCCATTCCCAGTTCTTTGCCGATTTTATTGTCGTCCCATCCCAACTGGCTGAGTTCACGGACGATTTCTGACATGGCGGTGATTTGATGGCGTCCACGAGCGCGGTTGTGGCGAATAGTTGCAGCAATCCGTTGATTACGCGTACCTTCCAGACAGGTCACCGGCAAATAACCTTTTAAGCGTAATTTTAACGATGATAAGCCTTTACCTATTTCATGGCGGTGAAAACCATCAACAATTTCCAGAGCATTTTTATCTGTATGCGTGACCACAATGGGTTGCGTAAAGCCATCTATTTCAATGGATTTTTGCAGCAGTTTTTTCTCTGGTGGTGCCACATTATTGGGGTTGTAATCATTCGGCACGAGCTGGCTATTTTTCACCCACAAAACACAATCCACCGGCTCTTCACGAAAGGGGCTAACCTGATGGATCGCCATGCGGATTTCATTAATCGCTTTGATGCGATCGTCTTCCGGCAAGCTGGCGAGAAATTGGGTTAAATCCTGCGTTAATCGTTGTTGCATAGTATCCCCCATTCCTGACGTTTTCCTTTTATCCGTTCGTTATAACGCTGATAGTTCTTCGCTTTCGTAGGGCTAAATGATAATGCCCGGCACCAGTAATCGTTATTGAGTAAAACTTTGCATATTCGCCGCCAGGAGGGGATATCTTTCGTGCCAATGTCCCCTTGCTGGGTTTGTGGAACCTCGATGCCTTTTTTCTGATACCAGTGCAAATAAATGGCGATTTTATTGCGGTAATGCTCCGCAGTTTTTTCCGGCATGCTATTGAGCAGCAATAATGCATACTCTTGCCAGTCTAAATGCTCTGGCTTGAGGATTTTCCGATGCCCATAGAAATGATTGTCATGTCCGGCGTAAATTCCGCCGCTTTTTACACCGCTGACTCGTGCGCACATAGCAGCCCAGCGATCCGGTTCGATAACGTGATAGAGCCATAATCCCTGTCGTTGCTCCGGGCCAAAAGGTTCGCAAATTCGCATTTGACGCAGAGGGACGCCCGCCTGATACATTAGGTTATACAGTGGGTTGCAGAGACTTTGATGATTTGCATACCAGGTCCAGATATCAGCCACTTTCCAGTCGTAGATGGGGTAAATGTACCAGCTATGACCGCCTGGTGCGGCCGTAGTCCAGGGTTTATCGTCGGCAAAACGCTGTTTATTCGAACTGGCGATAGCAACGAAACGGTTATAGGACTCATCCGCACGGATACCGATCATCATCGCCGCCGGACGTTTTTGTGAAAACCATTCGGCAAATTCACGCACGAAATGTTCAAAAGTCATGCCTGGCTGGTAAAACGGGAAATAAGCGGGATCGGTTATTGCATCTTCCGGGGGCTGGCGTACCCATTCAACATCAGGTTCCCAGCATTGCCATTCGGGTTGATACTGAGAAAGAGAGTTTTGCGTCGTAAGAGGCAGCGCTACCCAATAAAATTCTTCAATGACATCTGCATACTGCTCTCGTAGGGACTGAATATAGTGAATAGTTAAAGAAAACTGTGCTTCCCAGTCGATAAACAGAACGTATATTTTTTTGCCCATTTTTCTGGCCAGATTCGCGGTTAGATGAAGCATTAAGCCTGAATCTTTACCGCCAGAAAATGAGACACAAACGCGGGGTAGGGTGTTGAGTGTCCAGGTAATACGTTCTTGTGCAGCTTCCAGAATATTGAGCGGAAGAGGAATTTTATAAATAGACATCTAAAGATGCTCTCTGAACCTGACAGGTAGATAATGCGATAGTTTTTTAATTATAAAGTAAATAAATTCAAATAAGATATATTATTTTATGTATTTACATTGTGAATTTTTCATTGAAAAACATTTTGCCAACGGATAGATGTTTATTATAAATTGTCATTCAAACGATCAATGAATCGTGAGAACGCAAGGTTATTTAATGATGATTTATTATAGGACATATAAAGCGTGTTTGAAGGCAACGGGTGTTCAAGTTTTATTTGTTTTAGCTGAAGTATTTTATGATAACTGCGGTATAATTCGTAAGGCACAATACCAATTAAATCGGTAACTGCAATTGTATTAATAATGGTAAACAGAGAGGAACTACGAAACGATATTTTACGGTTTGCCATGAGTGCTTCTATTTCCATCTGGAAATCTTCTAATCCAGGGATTTTAGATATCAGAAAGGTAAATTCTTCATCAAGAATTTGTGCATGGGTGCTCCGTTCATTTATTCTCGGATGGGTAGTACTACAGATGAGTGTATTACGAATTGACTGAAAAGGGATGCAGCTCACAGAACGACTGATAACTGGTGCCAATGTCACTACGAGATCCGCTTTGCGGTAAGCCAGTAAGTCTTCGGCGCTTTCTACGGCCATCATAATGTCATGATGTTCAATGTCGATAACTGCATCCTGGCGCAGACTATTGATCAAAAGGCTGCTGTTTGTCGCAGAGATGAATTGTGGACCATAAATTATAAATTTTTTCTTTAATTCAGATTTATTGACGATATTTATTGTTTGTTCCAGGTTTCTAAGGTTTTTCTCAAGATGATGATGAAGATTTAACCCAGTAGTCGTTGGCGTAATACCTTTTCCGGCACGAGTAAACAAAGGATCATTAAATTGCGTACGTAAGCGCTGCAGGGACTGACTAACCGCAGAGGGCGTTATATATAGCGATTCTGCAGCCTTACTAATGCTGAGATGTTGGTAAATGCACTCGAAGATTACCAGTAAATTCAAGTCAAATTTTTTTTAAGTCGTAAAGATTGGCCATGATGTACTCCATTCATATCATTGCACTCATCATGATATTCATTAAATATATAATATGAATTTATATATTTGTATTTATTATGTTCTTTTACTTAATTCATGATTAAGTTTTTCTAAAATAGCATAGCCGATTTATTGTTTGTGATCAATTCTTGCGATATTCAGGATAACTGAAAAGCTGTATGTATTTCAGTTATCCATGATTTAATATTATTTATTGCCCATGATGATATTTAAGGTCTTTTGATCCGGTAATCCGACCGCCTGTTGCAATGTATTCTCCGGGCTCATGTAATAGATAGCAGGCGTGACGTTTGCGCCAAGTTCATCCATCAGTTTTTTCATTGGCACTTAAGATTTTCATTTGCTCTGCACCAACGGTGGCCGGAATGTTTAGCTTTAGCTTCTTGTCTGATGCTTCATACTCTTGCCATGCTTTAGCCGGATCTTTAGCCGCGAGGATCGCCGCAGCAGTCGCTGGGCTTTCCGGTTTGATTACGCCAACCAGTAGTGTGCGAAGCTGAACTTTACCAGCCTCAACCCACGGGCGCGTCTGCTGCCAGAACTGTTTACAATACGGACAAAATGGATCGGCAAAGACATAAACCACAACAGGCGCATCTTTTTTGCCGTCGAGGATCCAGTGGGATTGCTCCATCCGTTGCCACATTTCTCGACCGACTGGCGCATAAATTTCTTTCTCAATAAGCGTGTTACTCAGGTTTTCACCTTTTTCGTTGTACATATAACCTGAGATGGCGTGCTTGCCGTCTGGTGTCAGGTAGATAGTAACTCCCATATCCTGATACTTTCCGAGATAACCTTTCATTCCCCCGGGGGCATCAAAAGATTTGAGGATAGTAATACCCTGTTTTTCAATGGCTTTTACTGGGGCTGGAAGTTCCTCTGCGAAGGCGACTGCAGGAAGCAGAGCCAATAAAAGTATCTTTTTTAACATTAATTTGTCCTTTTCAGTCAGTGCAAAATTTGAGTAAAAGGCATAACCTATCACTGTCATAGGTAAGAGCTTAGAACAGGTGATTGCCCTTTGTTTATGAGGGTGTTGTAATCCATGTCGTTGTTGCATTTGTAAGGGCAACACCGCAGCCTGCTGAACAGGCGCTGAAGATACCAAAGGGTAGTTCAGATTACACGGTCACCTGGAAAGGGGGCCCATTTTACTTTTTATCGCCGCTGGCGGTGCAAAGTTCACAAAGTTGTCTTACGAAGGTTGTAAGGTAAAACTTATCGATTTGATAATGGAAACGCATTAGCCGAATCGGCAAAAATTGGTTACCTTACATCTCATCGAAAACACGGAGGAAGTATAGATGTCCTTGATTAACACCAAAATTAAACCTTTTAAAAACCAGGCATTCAAAAACGGCGAATTCATTGAAGTAACCGAGAAAGATACCGAAGGCCGCTGGAGCGTCTTCTTCTTCTACCCGGCTGACTTTACTTTCGTATGCCCGACCGAACTGGGCGACGTTGCAGACCATTACGAAGAACTGCAGAAACTGGGCGTAGACGTATACGCAGTATCTACCGATACTCACTTCACCCACAAAGCATGGCACAGCAGCTCTGAAACCATCGCGAAAATCAAATACGCGATGATCGGCGACCCGACTGGCGCCCTGACCCGTAACTTCGACAACATGCGTGAAGACGAAGGTCTGGCTGACCGCGCGACCTTCGTTGTTGACCCGCAGGGTATCATCCAGGCAATCGAAGTTACCGCTGAAGGCATTGGCCGTGACGCGTCTGACCTGCTGCGTAAAATCAAAGCTGCTCAGTATGTAGCTTCTCACCCAGGTGAAGTTTGCCCGGCTAAATGGAAAGAAGGTGAAGCAACTCTGGCTCCGTCTCTGGACCTGGTTGGTAAAATCTAAATTTCCTTCGTCTTTCGCGCTACCAACTCCGGCGCGAAATACTTAGGAAATTCACCTAATTCTTCGGGTGCTGCGGCACCCGATTTTCTTCCCCGCATCATGATGCAAGCTGCATCCAGGTAGCCGATGAAGGCCGCTTGCATGATGATGTTTAAAGCCCAGGAGATAAACATGCTCGACACAAATATGAAAACTCAACTCAAGGCTTACCTTGAGAAATTGACCAAGCCTGTTGAGTTGATTGCCACGCTGGATGACAGCGCTAAATCGGCAGAAATCAAGGAACTGTTGGCTGAAATCGCAGAACTGTCAGACAAAGTCACCTTTAAAGAAGATAACAGCTTGCCGGTGCGTAAGCCGTCTTTCCTGATCACCAACCCAGGTTCTAACCAGGGGCCGCGTTTTGCAGGCTCCCCGCTGGGTCATGAGTTCACCTCGCTGGTACTGGCGTTGCTGTGGACCGGTGGTCATCCGTCGAAAGAAGCACAGTCTCTGCTGGAGCAGATTCGCCATATTGACGGTGATTTTGAATTCGAAACTTATTATTCGCTCTCTTGCCACAACTGCCCGGACGTGGTGCAGGCGCTGAACCTGATGAGCGTACTGAACCCGCGCATCAAGCACACTGCAATTGACGGCGGTACTTTCCAGAACGAGATTACCGATCGCAACGTGATGGGCGTTCCGGCAGTGTTCGTAAACGGGAAAGAGTTTGGTCAGGGCCGCATGACGTTGACTGAAATCGTCGCCAAAATTGATACTGGCGCGGAAAAACGTGCGGCAGAAGAGCTGAACAAGCGTGATGCTTATGATGTATTAATCGTCGGTTCCGGCCCGGCGGGTGCGGCGGCAGCAATTTACTCCGCACGTAAAGGCATTCGTACGGGTCTGATGGGCGAACGTTTCGGCGGTCAGATCCTCGATACTGTTGATATCGAAAACTACATCTCTGTGCCGAAAACCGAAGGCCAGAAACTGGCAGGCGCGCTGAAGGTTCACGTTGATGAATACGATGTTGATGTGATTGATAGCCAGAGCGCGAGCAAACTGATCCCGGCAGCGGTTGAAGGCGGCTTGCATCAGATTGAAACGGCTTCTGGCGCGGTACTGAAAGCTCGCAGCATTATCGTGGCGACCGGTGCAAAATGGCGCAACATGAATGTTCCGGGCGAAGATCAGTATCGCACCAAAGGCGTGACCTACTGCCCGCACTGCGACGGCCCACTGTTTAAAGGCAAACGCGTAGCGGTCATCGGCGGCGGCAACTCCGGTGTGGAAGCGGCAATCGACCTGGCAGGGATTGTTGAACACGTAACGCTGCTGGAATTTGCCCCTGAAATGAAAGCCGACCAGGTTCTGCAGGACAAACTGCGCAGCCTGAAAAACGTCGACATCATTCTGAATGCGCAAACCACGGAAGTGAAAGGCGATGGCAGCAAAGTCGTTGGTCTGGAATATCGTGATCGTGTCAGCGGCGATGTTCACAACATCGAACTGGCCGGTATTTTCGTCCAGATTGGTCTGCTGCCGAACACCAACTGGCTGGAAGGCGCAGTCGAACGTAACCGCATGGGTGAGATAATCATTGATGCGAAATGCGAAACCAATGTCAAAGGTGTGTTCGCTGCCGGTGACTGTACGACGGTTCCGTACAAGCAGATCATCATCGCTACTGGCGAAGGTGCTAAAGCCTCTCTGAGTGCTTTTGATTACCTGATTCGCACCAAAACTGCATAAGAAGAAGTAAGATTCACCTGCAATTGCTTAGCCGCCGGGGTCAAACCTGGCGGCTTTTTTTTATAAAAAAAACGCCCTGCCGGGATTGCTCAGGGCAGGGCGTCATAAATGCGTTAATTTGTTAACGAACGACTAATACCGGCAGATTGGCGTGGCGGATCACGTTGGAAGCGTTGGAACCTAACAGATGGGTTGAAATCGATGGATTTCGCGAACCGATAACCACAACATCCGCATCCAGTTCTTTAGCTAATTCGTTCACTTCATCTCGCACGTTACCAAAACGGACATGTGGTTTGATACGGGATGGATCAATATTGAAATGGCCGACCATTGTCTGTAAGCGTTCTTCGGCTTCATGTTGCAAATGTTCTTCGAAACGACGCACATCAGCAGCAAAACGGTGCAGACTAAGGCTTGCGGCGCCCGGTAATACATGGAGTAAATGAATTACGCCATCATCCTGGGCGAGAAATTCAGCGTGACGAACGGCTTTGTCGCTCAATTCCATTTCAAATACGTCTACTGGCATAATGATTGTTTTGTACATAAGCATTCCCTCCTTGCTATTGCATGAACATATAACAGCATATTATTGATTATGATTCTATGATTTGCGAAGTTGATTTGATCTGGGATAGCAATTGATCTGGAAAATGGATTAAGTCAGCTACTACCAGCGTTGCTCAAGATATAGCACTGCCACAACAATAATTGCTGCAATGAATATATAAAACGCAGTAATACCGAGAGCTTCGCTCATAGGGGGGATCCGCTGGTGGATAACTTGTTCAGATTAGAACGCAGCGGTGAAGAGCAAAATGATAAATCTGGTTGATATTTGAGCGGAAAGAGGATGCAGAAGCATCCTCCGGGCAAAGCGAATAACGCTTGTGCAGATGGGATTAAAGCAGGTAGTCGCCAGCGGCTTCAGGCTGGTATTCGAGTTCCAGCACTTCAAGGTGGGTAGCAACGCCGCCCGGAAGTTCCCAGTGGATGGTATCGCCAACGCGCAACCCCAGCAGTGCGGCACCAACCGGAGCCATAACGGAAAGTTGAGTATTGCTGTCGGTCATCTTTGCCGGATACACCAGTGTACGCACACGGACTTCGCCATCGCTAAGATTGCGGAATTTAACCCGGCTGTTCATCGTCACCACATCGTGTGGCATCTCTTCTGGCGAACACATTTGGGCGCGATCCAACTCTGCGTTTAACGCGTCGGCGATTGGCAAACCGGCATAGGCAGGTTGCTCCAGCAGAATATCGATGCGTTCGGCATCCAGGTCGTTAATGATGATTGTTGGTCTGGACATTTTTACTCCATGTCGTCGGTACTGCGAGTGTCGCAGATAAACATACCCAAAAGAAAACCCTCACCGTCAGGCGGCGAGGGGTTTAGCTCATATGATGATACTGACTGTTGCTCACTCTTTGAAGTGATTTACATCACATTCAGGTAATTCCTTAATGCTGAGCGATTTGTATAAATCTTAATCGAAAAACAGCGTAAGGGATAAATTTTCGTGATGGATTAACTTCCGCTGCGCTGGATCTCAATAACCTGCTTTATCAATCACAAAGTTTTTGCCACAGTTGCCTGGGTGTGGTTGTGGCAAGAATGAGTTTGCAGAAAGCGGCGCATTGATGGCGTCAGCTTTGATTGAAATCTGGATTTCAGTCAAATATGCCGGATTACCCTGGCAGGTTAACTTGACTGCTTTGACGTTCTCTTTCCCCCAGCTTTTGGCAAAGGCGGCGTCAAAGTCACTGCGGCTCACGGTTTTACCGTAGTTATCCGCAAGGAATTTTCCGGCTGTGCTTTCTTTGATCTCTTGATTCAGACGTACCATCGTACCGAAGTAAGCGTCCGGATCAAAACCAAAGCAGGCGCCGTGTTTCGCGTATTCATAACGTTCCAGACAGGAACGACCACCTGCGCCCGGCATAACTTCACTCAATTTAGCTGCTGTTTCCAGCGATAACCCTGTTTCCGGTGAAGAACACATCCGGCTGGCGCGAGCTTCCGGCAGGTTTGGGACTGGGCGAGTGGCGCAGCCGAAGCGCATCCAGCGGCGTTCATCAACGCCACGCGCAGCAACCGATTTAGGCAATCCTGGCCACAGACCATGTACGGTCAGAAAATCGGCCTTGTTGCTCGTTTCGGTTTGCAGTCGACACTCATCGCGTTCGTTACGATTTCGATCGTGCTGACTCTGGCAAAACCCGGTTTGCCAGGAAAGAGCTAAAACGTAACGATCAAAATCGCCATACTGTTTTGCCTGTAATGCAGCGGCGTTGACAGAAGATAAGGGGAGCAGAGAAGCCGCCAGTAAAGCGGCGTTACGCCAGAATGTTTTCATAGTGGGTGTGGAACTCATACATGCACTGAATACTATCTATTAAATCATAAAAAAGCCCGCCAGGTTGGCTAACCTGGCGGGCGCGGTGATTTATTCAGCGTTTGGCGAACGTATTAGTTCCACATGGCGAGAATCGGCCAGCCTACCAGAAGCAGCATGGCAATATAAATCACCCCGAAGATAGCCCCAAGACGCCAGTAATCTTTTGATTTCACATAGCCGCAGCCGTAAATAATCACACCAGGGCCAGTAGCATATGGGGTCAGACAGCCCATGATACCGATAGACAGCACCAGCAGAATACACAGTTGTTCCATCGGTACACCTGGAATCCCTTTACCGACCGCCAGAATGACCGGCAGCATGGTTGCGGTGTGCGCTGACAGGCTGGCAAACAGGTAATGAGCAAAATAGAACACCAGCACGAGGACGATAACCGTCGCATTTGGCGAAAAACCTTCCAGATGCGTACTCATGGTGTTGGCGAACCAGTCGATAAATCCGGAACGAGTCAGGCCATTAGCCATGACGACCAGCGTTGCCAGGTTAACCAGCGTGTTCCATGCGCTGTTATAGCGGGTAATGTCTTTCCACGGCACAACGTGCAGCGCCAGCATCAGTGAAACTGCCAGCAGACCAACCGCAGTGGCGTTAATCACTTCGCTGCCAAATACCCATAAACCTAAGCTGAGTAATACAAGGCCAATCAGCGTCCACTCTCTGCGTGTCAGACACCCCATGGTTTTCAGCTCATCACCTGCCCAGGTTGCGACTTCTTCACTATGGGTAACTTCCGGTTTGTACAGCACGTAGGAAAGCCACGGCGCAATGATAAGCAAGATAACCCCAACCGGCAGGAAGCAGAGGAACCACTGTAACCAGCTAATCTGGATACCGGCAATTTTGCTGACGAACTCCAGACCCAGCACGTTTGGTGCTGCACCGGTGACAAACATGGAAGAACTCAGACTGGTACTAATGACCATCATCCACATCAAATAGCCGCCAATACGACGCGCGGACGGATCGTTCGGGAATGATTTAAATAGCGGCGGCAGGTTTTTAATGACCGGAAAAACCGTACCCCCGGTACGCGCGGTGTTGGACGGTGTAAACGGTGCCAGCAAAATGTCGATAATGACAATCGCATAACCCAACGTCAGCGTGCGTTTGCCCATGAATTTCACCAGGAAAAGGGCAATGCGACGACCTAACCCGGAAACTTCATATCCTAATGCAAAGATAAATGCGCCAAATACCAGCCAGACTGTGGTACTGGAAAAACCAGCCAGCCCCCATTTCAGCGCCTGTTTTTGCGCATTAAACGCTGGGTCAGCTAATTCTTTGGCGTCAAAGAGCAGGTAATTACTGCCAATCACGCAAATGGTTACTGCAATAAAACTGATCGCTGTTGCCGGGATTGGCTCGAGAATCATGCCGACAATCATTGCCACAAACACAGCGAAGTAATGCCATGCCTGCGGCGGCATACCGTCAGGTACAGGGATAAGAAACATGACACCCATCACCACCAGTGGGGCCAATAGTTTCCATATATTATCTTTTGCTAAAGACATACGGGCTCTCCGAAAATTAATATTTCCAAATTTATCAAGTGCTTAAATAATTAAATCTGTGCTAAAAACCAGGTAAGGATCAGCAGGTCGGCACTGCCGCCTGGACTGAGATTTCGTTCGATACACTCCCTGTCGAACTGCCGGAGATAATCGAGATCGGCGGGGGTTCGAATGCCCCCTTTTTGCAATAGTGTTTGCGCCTCGCGCTGTAGCCAGCGCAGGCCCCCCTCGCCACCGCGCGATGCAACATTGGTATCGCCGTTGGTAGCCATCAGTAGGAGCAAGGTATCGAGCAATGCCAGTTCAGGATCTAACCCCTGATCCAGCAGAGTGAGGTAATGCGGAAGTGCGTGGTTGATCACCAGTGGATAACCTGCTTCGGCTTCACCGCGCGCGCCGGTAAGGCCAAGTTGCTGGTACAACCGTTGACCTGCGGTCAGTTGTTGATTATTGGTACGCAGTTCGCGATCGGTCAGACCACGGCAGAAACTTGCCGCCGTCGAACAAACGGTTGTGGGCGTTACCGGCTGGTTGAGCTGAAGCAAACGGCCAATCGCCGCGCACAGTAGCCCTAAAGAAAAAATGCTGCCTTTATGCGTGTTTACGCCCGCAGTGGCACGGAACATATCGCCTTCACAGGCCATACCAATTGGGCGTAATCCGTGGAGTACTGCTTCGGGGGCCATTTCTGCACTACAGGCACCAAATTCGATAAAACGGGGTAACCAGGCCTGGATCGCCAGTGCGCTACGGTGGAAATCTTCCAGCGCCATATCTTTGTGCGCACCGCAGTTAATGCGATCCACGAGGCCTGGTTTCGGTGACAGATTGACTTCAGTCAGCATGGCGCGCCAGCCCAGCAGGGCATATTCATCGATTAATGACGTCGCAAGCTTTGTGGTTTTAGTTGACGTTGCAGGCATCGACATCGTTCAGCAGCGCCTCCATGCGGTTGAGTAAATCGGTCAGTTGGTGGGTTTTTCCACGCGCGCAGACGGCTGCGCTTTGCTCGCACAACAGGCAGCGGCGAGGCGGCAGCGAATAATCGCGGCGGGAGAGAATTTCGCCTTCGGGCGTCAGGACATCGATATCCCATAAACGCCCGAGAGGATGGCTATGTTCAAGCTCAATGGTGGCGAGCTTGAGGTCGCGAGCTGGAGCGGCAATGCTCAACATGCCCTCCGGCCCGCTGGCGGAAACCAGTGCAGCCTGCTCCTGAATTTGCCAGCCCTGTTTTGCGGCTAAGGCACGCAAGGCTGTCACGCCATGATTAAAAATTCGGCGTGTGACCTCGCTGTCTTTAATCGGACCCGGCGCAACCACGGTAAAGGAGACCAGTGGAACAGGATGGCGCTTGAGCCAGGCGTGTTGCCGTGCTTGCCTTTCATCCCGGCTGACGAGCAGCTCGGGAATTGACACCGCATGGTGGCTGGCGAGTTCAGGAAGCAGGTGCATGGCTTATTCCTTCACCTGATGCACAACGTCAATCACCGAGCCATCGCGGTAGCGCACGACGGCAACGACGCGGTCGGTGAATTCAATCGGCTGTGGTTCACCGGTCAGCAGACGCGCACGTTCGCGCAGCCACTCAATGGAAACCACTTTAATGCCTGCTTCCTGCAGACGTTCTGCCAGTTCCGGACGTGCCGGGTTAACAGCGACGCCGTGGTCGGTGACCAGAATATCGACGCTGGACCCTGGGGTAATGCAGGTCAGCACGTTATCCACCAGAGTCGGGATACGACCGCGCACCAGCGGCGCAACAATGATGGAAAGCGCAGAGGCAATTGCGGTATCGCAGTGACCGCCGGAAGCGCCACGCAGCACGCCATCAGAGCCGGTCAGCACGTTGACGTTGAACTGGGTATCAATTTCCAGCGCGCTCAGTACCACCACGTCGAGACGATCAACCGATGCGCCTTTAGAGCCCCAGTTAGCGTACTGGTTGGCACTGATTTCGATGTGATTGGGGTTACGGGCCAGCGATTGCGCAGCGTGGCTGTCAAAGCTCTGCACATCCAGCAGTTTGCGGATCAGACCTTTTTCGTGCAGATCAACCATCGTTGCGGTAATGCCACCGAGGGCGAAGTCGGCGCGAATATCGCGGCTACGCATTTTGTCTTCCAGGAAACGGGTTACCGCAAGCGAAGCGCCGCCGGTGCCGGTCTGCAGGGAGAAACCTTCTTTGAAGTAGCCAGAGTTGACAATCACATCCGCAGCGCTGCGGGCAATCAGCAGTTCGCGCGGGTTAGTGGTCATACGGGTTGCGCCAGCGCCGATTTTCGCGGCATCGCCGACACGATCAACTTTGACGATCAGATCAACCTGATCCTGTTCAATGCTCGCCGGATTATGCGGATAAGGCAGCAGTTCTTCGGTGAGCATCACCACCTGTTTTGCGTTGTCGGCATCAACCATTGCATAACCGAGGGAGCCGCAGCAGGCTTTGCCGGTGTAGCCGTTGGCATTACCGAATTCATCACAGGACGGGACGCCGAGGAAAGCGACGTCGATGTTCAGTTCGCCGCTCTGTACCAGATGCACACGTCCGCCGTGAGAGTGGATTTGCACCGGTTCAGCCAGCAGGCCACGGGAGATTTCTTCTGCCAGTGGGCCGCGTAAGCCGGAGGTATAAATGCGGGTAACCACGCCCTGGCGAATGTGTTCTACCAGCGGTGCATGGCAATCACTTAGGGAACTGGACGCCAGGGTCAGGTTTTTAAAGCCCATCTTCGCGATGACGTCCATCACCATATTGACGGTCAGGTCACCACCACGAAAAGCATGGTGGAAGGAGACGGTCATACCATCTTGCAAACCAGAACGACGAATGGCTTCTTCCAGGTTGGCGCACAGTTTGCGATCGCGCGCTTTTTCGGCCTGATAGGTTTGTTTCGGCGAGTTCTGGAAAGCGGCAAGATCGCATTCAGCGTGACGATTCCAGGCTGCTACCCGTTCTTGTCGTTGAGATTGTTCAATTTTCTGCGTCATTTTGATTGCCTTATTCTTCGCGGATGCCGGAAAGTTCTGCACGGGAGAGCACCAGACGGGCGCGATCGATAACCGGACCGTCAACCATCTTGCCGTTCAGGGAAACGACGCCAAGGCCTTCGCGAGCGGCGGCTTCAGCGGCTTCTACGACGCGGCGTGCGTGATCCACTTCTTTCTGGGTTGGAGCGTAGAGGTTGTGCAGCAGATCAATCTGACGCGGGTTGATCAGCGATTTGCCGTCAAAGCCCAGCTGTTTGATGTGGGCGGCTTCTTGCAGGAATCCGGCTTCGTTGTTGGCGTCGGAATAGACGGTATCGAACGCCTGAATACCCGCAGAACGTGCGGCCTGCAAAATAGAGCAGCGAGCGAACAGCAGTTCAGTTCCTTCCGGGGAGCGTTCTGTACGCAGGTTGCGCACGTAGTCTTCTGCACCGAGGGCGATACCGATCAAACGCTCGGAAGCGTGAGCGATTTCCACCGCGCGGGTAATGCCCAGCGGAGATTCAATCGCCGCCAGCAGCCCCGTGCTGCCGGGTTCGCGACCGCAGGCTTTTTCGATACGCAGGATCTCTTTTTCGATATCCAGAACGTCCTGAGCGGTATCGGTTTTCGGCAGACGCACAACGTCTGCGCCGCCACGAACGACGGCTTCCAGGTCGTTAACGCCCCATTCAGAATCCAGCGCGTTAACACGTACGATGGTTTCAATATCGCGATACAGCGGATGTTGCAGCGCGTGGTAGACCATACGACGTGCAGTGTCTTTTTCACGCAGCGCCACGGAGTCTTCGAGGTCGAACATCAGAGCATCAGCCGGGTAGATGAAGGAGTTGCTGACCATCGCGGCATTGGCGCCAGGCACAAACAGCATGCTGCGGCGGGTGCGAGTTTTACGTTGTTGCAGCGAAGCAGAAATCATTGGCAATCCTCCCAAGGCAGCGCCGGGATACCGCTGGCGCGCGCCAGCAAGGCTTCCAGTCGTGCACGTAAAATGCAGTCCAGTGCGCCTTTGTCATCGACATTCAGCTGTACGCCGCGCACGTTATAGCGGGCGAGAACGTCCAGAATGGTGGTGCGAATCGCATCGCCAAACTGTTTCTCAACGCTGCTGTTGATTTGCAGGTCGATATCCTGCGTATCGAGTGGGGCGATGCGTATCATCACATCCCCAGACTCAAGGGTGCCTGCAACGGCGGGCTGGTTTATTTTCATTTTTCACCTGTTTCTTATGCGGGGGTCTTTTGACGAACTGCCGCGTCCTGGCGGGCGTGTTCAAGCAGATTCTGCAAGTAATGCAGAGTGGGTGCCGGGACCAGTGGCGCGATAGCCGTGAGATCGTTTTTCACCAGCAGTTGACGTACCCGGGAAGCGGATATCGGCAGTTCCTGGTAACGCAGTCGCTCAATTTCAACCAGTTCGATGGGCGGTGCGGAGATGGTCGGTGTTTCCAGCCAGTAGCGCATATCCTGGTTGTACTGGGCGGTCACGCGACAAATGGGTTCAGTACCAACAAAGCGGTGAGTAACGCCCAGCGCGGGCGCGAGGTACTGACGGAAAATTTTCAGGTCAATTTCGGTGTAACAATGGTTGATGACGCTCTGTTCTTTAATGAAGTAGCAGGGGAACGTGGCGCGGGAGATGATGTACTCGGAGCCGCGATGCACGGTCAGACGCGGAATATCGGCGGTGCCTTTTAACACCAGATCTAACCGGTCGTCATAGGGAAAGCGTGAAGAATCTTCTTTGACTAAAAACAGATGCAGCCAGTCGCACTGTGCCGCAGCTTGTTGAATCAGATAACGGTGGCCGTTAGTAAAGGGATTGGCGTTCATGACGATACAGCCAATCTTCTTCCCTTCATGACGGAATTTTTTCAGCGATTCGGCATAGCGTTTCAGACGTGTGGCGCTATTTTCCATCAACACCATCACGCCAGGTACGCTGGTTAACGTGTAGAAACCGCACTGACGGAACAGCGCCTCGTATTCGGTTTTGGTATAAATAAACAGATGCGTGCTGTGCCGTTCATAGGCGAGGTTTATCAGTTCGGTGGCTAATGTCAGCGCCAGTCCTTCACCGCGAACTGATTCACTAATAGCGACGCACTTAATGATATTTCCGGCAATTCCGCCGCAGGCAATAAGGCGGTCGTTACGGGTTACGGTAATAAATACCTCGACCGTGGTGTCAACACTCAAATCATTTTCATGCAGAAAGTGGGTAATTTCCGCCATCTTTTTATTTTCTGAACGTTTTACCCGGGTGAAAATATCATTGCCGAACATAATAAATAGTATCCTGAAGGTGCATGTTGTTATCGGGTTGCAATAAATGTTGTTCGATGTAGCAAATTGATAACCTTTTATTTTCAGTTGAGAGAAAGGGCTGTGAGTGAGGTATTTCTGTTTCTCCTTTCGCCATACATCCTAAGGAGTATTGCATCGTGAAATTTTGATTTATTTCACATAGAGTTAGTGGTTTTTTATTTATTTAATGGTTTTAAGTTTTTTAATTAATGTAATTACGAATTGACCCGTAGATTTAATTGATTTAATTGATTTAATTGATTTAATGAATGAAATTTGTCACGATCATATTTGATATTTATAAATCGAGATTCAACATTTTAATTACATCCGCCAAAAAACAGGGCTTACCCCGCAAGGAAAACAATGTTGCAGCTTAATGAGAATAAACAGTTTGCTTTTTTCCAACGACTGGCGTTCCCGCTGCGTATTTTTTTGCTGATTTTGGTGTTCTCGATATTTGTCATCGCTGCGTTGGCGCAATATTTTACGGCCAGCTTTGAGGACTATTTAACGCTTCATGTTCGTGATATGGCAATGAATCAAGCGAAAATTATTGCCTCCAATGACAGTATCATCACCGCAGTGAAAACGCGTGACTACAAACGACTGGCTACTATTGCCAATAAATTGCAAAGAGATACCGACTTCGATTATGTGGTGATTGGTGACCGGGATTCGATCCGCCTTTACCATCCTAATCCGGAAAAGATTGGTTACCCCATGCAGTTTACCAAACCGGGAGCGCTGGAAAGAGGGGAGAGTTACTTCATCACCGGCAAAGGGTCGATAGGTATGGCAATGCGCGCCAAAACGCCGATCTTTGATGACGATGGCAAAGTCATCGGCGTGGTGTCGGTGGGGTATCTGGTAAGTAAAATCGATAGCTGGCGGGCTGAGTTTTTATTACCGATGGTGGGTGTGTTTGTCGTGCTGTTAGGCATTCTGATGCTGCTGTCGTGGTTCTTAGCTGCGCATATCCGCCGCCAGATGATGGGCATGGAACCAAAGCAGATTGCGCGCGTGGTCCGCCAGCAAGAGGCGCTTTTTAGTTCGGTTTATGAAGGGCTGATTGCGGTGGACCCGTATGGGCATATTACTGCCATCAACCGCAATGCAAGAAAAATGTTGGGGCTGAGTTCTCCCGGACGGCAGTGGCTGGGCAGACCTATTGCAGAGGTTGTTAGACCGGCTGATTTTTTTACCGAACAAATTTGATGAAAAAACGTCAGGATGTGGTGGCGAATTTTAATGGCCTGAGCGTTATTGCTAACCGTGAAGCTATTCGTTCTGGTGATGATTTGCTAGGTGCAATTATTAGTTTTCGTAGTAAAGACGAAATATCTACCCTTAATGCGCAACTGACGCAAATTAAACAATATGTTGAAAGTCTGCGCACACTACGTCATGAACATCTCAATTGGATGTCTACGCTCAATGGTCTGTTGCAGATGAAAGAGTATGATCGTGTGCTGGCGATGGTTCAGGGGGAGTCCCAGGCTCAGCAGCAACTTATTGATAGTCTGCGTGAAGCATTTGCCGATCGCCAGGTGGCGGGGCTTCTTTTTGGTAAAGTGCAGCGCGCCCGGGAGCTGGGGCTAAAAATGACGATTGTTCCAGGCAGCCAACTTTCACAACTGCCGCAAGGGCTGGACAGCACTGAATTTGCGGCGATAGTGGGCAACTTACTCGATAATGCCTTCGAAGCCAGTCTGCATAGTGATAAAGGGAATAAGACAGTCGAATTATACCTGAGCGATGAAGGCGACGACGTGGTAATCGAAGTGGCCGATCAGGGCTGCGGCATTCCAGAGTCTCTTCGCGACAAAATATTTGAGCAGGGCGTCAGTACGCGTGCTGATGAACCCGGTGAGCATGGCATTGGGTTGTATCTTATTGCCAGCTATGTAACGCGCTGCGGTGGAGTTATCACTCTCGAAGAGAATGATCCCTGCGGTACTTTATTTTCAATCTATATTCCGAAAGTGAAACCTGATGACAGCTCCATTAACCCTATTGATCGTTGAGGACGAAACACCGTTGGCAGAAATGCATGCGGAATATATTCGTCACATTCCCGGCTTCAGTCAGATATTGCTGGCGGGAAACCTGGCGCAGGCCCGAATGATGATTGAGCGTTTTAAGCCGGGGCTTATCTTGCTGGATAACTATCTTCCTGATGGTAGGGGCATTAATTTGTTGCATGAGTTGGTGCAGACGCATTACCCCGGCGATGTGGTGTTTACCACTGCCGCCAGCGATATGGAAACGGTATCTGAGGCTGTGCGCTGCGGTGTGTTTGATTATTTAATCAAGCCAATCGCTTATGAGCGTCTGGGGCAGACATTAACTCGTTATCGCCAGCGTAGACACATGCTGGAAAGTATTGATAGCGCCAGTCAGAAGCAAATTGATGAGATGTTCAACGCTTACGCTCGCGGTGAACCAAAGGATGAGCTGCCAACTGGCATTGACGCGTTGACGCTAAACGCAGTGAGAAAACTGTTCAAGGAGCCTGGTGTGCAACATACGGCTGAGACAGTAGCGCAGGCTTTAACCATAAGCCGCACCACTGCGAGACGTTATCTTGAATATTGCGCCAGCCGACATCTGATCATCGCCGAGATTGTTCACGGCAAAGTCGGCCGGCCACAGCGCATTTACCACAGCGGATGAAGAGAGTGCCGGAGGACGCGCTCCTCCGGCCTGGGAAATTACTTACCAGCAACCGCGGCGGTCGTACCGGGTACCATCAACTCTGTAGCCACAATGACAATCACCAGCCCAACAAGCACCGGCACCGAGGTGCGTTTAACCACTTCAAAAGGTGATATTTTAGCCATCCCCGCAACGGCAACCACCACGCCAGAGACTGGCGAAAGCGTGCGCCCCAGGTTTGACGCCTGCAGCATCGGGATTGTCAGGTACGCTGGGTTAATGCCGGAAGAGTGTGCCAGTTTCGGGATCATCTCAACAAAGGCATAGAATGGCGCATTGCCGGAACCCGTGGTGACTGCTGCCAGCATTGTCAGGATAACCAGCACCAGCATCAGGATAATGCTCGCCGAACCGAACGAGGTGGCGATTGAGATCAGGCTCTGGATAAAGCCGATGGTGCTAAGGCCCTGAGCGAAAACCCCTGCGGCAACTAATAACATGACTACGTTAGCGAAGGCATCAGCCATGCCGCGGTAAGCTACCTCGAGGCCCGAAAAGACTTTTTGCGTATTAAAGCCGCGAAGAAATTCCAGAACAGAGGCAATCAGCATACAGATCACCAGAATGGTGATGATGTGCAATTGCGGACCCCATTTGCCGTCAAAAAATAGCACGCCAATGATCGGTGTAAACGGCAGAATGGCGTAAAACGCGGGCGCGGTGGTTGTGATTTCGCTGACATCTAACATTTCATGAGAGATGTGCTCTTTTTTGTCCAGATAACGCTGCCAGAAAAAGTGGGCAATCGCCATGCCGATAATCGCAGCAATTGAGATAGGAAGTGTTGTTTTGAAGGCGAAGTCAATCAGCGGCATTTCAGAAGCCTGTGCTGCCAGCACCACATCACCAGATGTTGGTGCGAGAATAATTGCTGCTGGTGAGGCACAAATGGCAGCTGCCGCGCCGCGACTGATACCAACGTTCACCATCACCGGGAACAACGTTGCCATCAGTAAAACGCCAAGACCGGTTGCGGAAGAGACTGCCAGTGACATCAGACAGGCGACAAAGTAGGCGGCAATCATCAGCAGGTAAGGGGAGTTAATGTACTGCAGCGGTTTTGATGCCAGTTTGACAACCATATCGTTCGCGCCGATGTGGGTCATATAAGCGGCAAAGCCACACAGCATCATGATCATCATGCCGAGATCGCCGCCACGGCTCATCAGTAATATTTTAATGTATTCAACGATATCTGTGGCGCTGTAGCCAGTGGAAGTCTGGCTGGAAGGTAAAACTTTGTGTCCCATTATAGCGCTGATGATCAGCAGTAGCAGGCCGCCAACAAATAGCACCCCGGTGGCGGAATACCCTTTAATGATGTAGCGAGCTACACCCACAATAACGACAACCCCAATAAGGAGTTCAATAAATGTCTGCATATTCTTTCCTGTCTCCAGAATCTACAATAAATAATAAAAAAGTCCTAAAATAAGAAAAAAATATGCCGAATAAATTGACATCAGGTGCTGATTGAAATCAAGAAAGCTGTCATTAAGACATTGATGTTGTTGTTTTTATACCTGGATAACAAAATTTATTTTAAGAGGAGTAATTACAACATAACGATGTTTATAAACTGATGAGTAATTGATGCAATTTTGTTAATTATTTTGTGGTATTTTGTCCGTCCAAAAAATAATCTTGTATGCGTATCATGTGGCAATGCAAACAATGACTTTATTGGTGGTTTATTGTATCTAATTGAAAAATAAATGAATGATAATTGTTTTTATGGGTGTAACTTTTATTTGCATGAGTTGTTCTTTAGCTGAAAATATTTCTTAGTCTCCGGAATAATCCGATGGTTTTATTAGTAAATTTCATGAAATAAATTTTTTCAGACACTCGGATTATTCTTCATGTTTGCCTTGTTAAGGTTGTATTTATTTTTCTTTGGCTATGCTGGTAATATATTTTTGATAAATTTTCTGTGGTTGCTAATGGGCGCTAGTAAATGTGTTACCGTATTTTCCTTTACTTTTATTCAGTTAATCAGCATTGAAGAAGTTTCTGCTAGTGCAGAGCAATGGATTGCTACATTTAAAGATAATGTCGCAGAAACCTGGCAGCGGCCAGAACATTATGATCTGTATATTCCCGCCATTACCTGGCATGCACGTTTCGCTTATGACAAAGAAAAAACCGATCGCTATAACGAAAGACCGTGGGGTGGCGGTTTTGGTCAGTCACGTTGGGATGAGAAAGGCAACTGGCACGGTTTGTACGTGATGGCGTTTAAGGATTCATGGAATAAATGGGAGCCCATTGCCGGATACGGTTGGGAAAGCACCTGGCGACCGCTTGCCGATGAAAACTTTCATGTCGGTCTGGGATTCACCGCTGGTGTGACGGCGCGTGATAACTGGAACTACATACCTGTTCCGCTGATACTGCCATTGGCTTCTGTGGGCTATGGCCCTGCAACTTTTCAGATGACCTATATCCCTGGCACTTACAACAACGGCAATGTTTACTTTGCCTGGATGCGGTTTCAGTTTTAGACAAGTCACGTTTTAATAAAAGCCTTAAAAATCAGTATGTAATGAAATTAACATCAAAAATAACGCGACTTTTTATCACTTTTTAGTAAAGTTGCACTGGACAAAGCGTACCACAATTGGTGTACTGGTAACCGACACAGCATTTGTGTCTATTTTTCATGTAAAGGTAATTTTGATGTCTAAGATTAAAGGTAACGTTAAGTGGTTTAATGAGTCCAAAGGATTCGGTTTCATTACTCCGGAAGACGGCAGCAAAGATGTGTTCGTACACTTCTCTGCAATCCAGACTAATGGTTTTAAAACTCTTGCTGAAGGTCAGCGCGTAGAGTTCGAAATCACTAACGGTGCCAAAGGCCCTTCTGCTGCAAACGTAATCGCTCTGTAAGATACGTCAGCAAGAATTCAAAACCCGCTTATTCAGCGGGTTTTTTTTTGGTCTTCAGTGTGCGGTTGATGCTGAAAATAGCCAAAAAGCCAGTGCGGTCATGGCAAAGGAACCTAACAGGTTAACGAAGACGTTCAGTATCGCCCAGCCAAAACGCCCCTCCTGCAATAAAAACACCACTTCTGCCGAAAATGTTGAGAAGGTCGTTAGCCCGCCCACAAAAACCAGTGGTGATTAATACTTTCCACACCGGATCGATATTAGTCATGCGGCTAAACCAGGCAAACCCCATTCCTATGATAAATGCCCCAATCAGGTTTGCTGCCAGAGTTCCGAGTGGAATAGCCTGGTGCAGTGGGTTAAACCGCATACTTAACATCCATCTCGCCACGCTTCCCGTACCACCACCAATAAAAACTGCTAAAAGGAGTTGTAACACAGCTAAATCCTGCTATTTGATTTGTATGAGTGATAAGTTTAACGCCGAATATTCGTCGTTGGCGAATTTTACAACTCTGACAGGAGGTGGCAATGCTGGTTGCCGCAGGACAATTTGCTGTTACATCAATATGGGAAAAGAACGCTGAGATTTGCGCCTCGTTAATGGCACAGGCGGCGGAAAACGACGTATCGCTGTTTGTCCTGCCGGAAGCGCTTCTGGCGCGCGACGATCTTGACCCGAATTTGTCAGTTAAATCGGCACAGTTGCTGGAAGGGGAATTCCTCGAACGTTTACTGCGGGAAAGTAAACGTAACATGATGACGACGATTCTGACGATTCATGTTCCCTCAACCCCTGGGCGCGCGTGGAATATGCTGGTGGCGCTGCAGGCGGGGAAAATTGTCGCCCACTATGCCAAATTGCATCTCTATGATGCGTTTGCCATTCAGGAATCGCGCCATGTGGATGCAGGTGATGAAATAGCCCCTTTACTGGAGGTTGAAGGCATGAAAGTGGGGCTGATGACCTGCTATGATTTACGCTTTCCAGAGTTGGCATTAGCCCTGGCATTACAGGGGGCGGAAATCCTGATCCTGCCAGCGGCCTGGGTTCGCGGGCCACTCAAAGAGCACCACTGGTCAACCTTGCTAGCCGCTCGTGCTCTGGATACCACCTGTTATATGGTGGCAGCGGGGGAGTGCGGGAACAAAAATATCGGGCAAAGCCGGATTATAGATCCCTTTGGCGTCACCATTGCGGCAGCGGCAGAAATGCCTGCACTCATTATGGCGGAAGTGACGCCCGAACGTGTGCGTCAGGTGCGCGCGCAACTTCCCGTCTTAAACAACCGTCGCTTTGCGCCGCCGCAATTATTATGATGTTTTTTTACTCGGCGCTTGATTCACCTTGTTACAGATTGCTATTGTGTGCGCGCGTCGAATGACCGTTAATATTCTCTGGTTTTTAAGGCGCGTTCTGTTGCCAGTTTTATGTCAAGAAGGTATCTATGGGTGAGATTAGTATTACCAAACTGCTGGTAGTTGCGGCGCTGGTCGTTCTGCTGTTTGGGACTAAGAAGTTACGTACGCTGGGCGGAGACCTGGGAGCGGCCATTAAAGGGTTCAAGAAAGCGATGAATGATGATGACGCTGCGGCTAAAAAAGGCGCAGACGTTGATATTCAGGCTGAAAAGCTCTCTCATAAAGAGTGACGTGGCGAGCAGGACGCTCCCTCAATATCTTGTTCGATAAAAAAACCCGCTTCAGATAGCGGGTTTTTTATCAGACAGATGTAAGCAATTATTACGCGATTACTTAACTTCCATCCCTTTCGCCTGCAAGTCGGCGTGATACGAAGAGCGGACAAATGGACCGCATGCAGCATGGGTAAAGCCCATCGCCAGCGCTTCGGCTTTCATTTCATCAAACTCATCCGGGCTAACGTAACGTTGAACCGGCAGGTGATGGCGGCTTGGCTGCAGATATTGCCCCAGTGTCAACATGGTTACACCATGACGGCGCAGATCGCGCATTACCTCAATAATTTCTTCATTGGTTTCACCCAGTCCCACCATCAGACCAGACTTGGTCGGGATTTCCGGATGCGCTTCTTTAAAGCGTTCCAATAGTTTTAGCGACCAGTTGTAATCTGCGCCCGGGCGTACCTGACGGTAAATACGCGGTACGTTTTCCAGGTTGTGGTTGAACACGTCTGGCGGCGTGGCGGTCAGAATATCCAGCGCGCGATCCATACGACCACGGAAATCCGGCACCAGAGTTTCGATTTTGATTTCCGGGCTTTTTTCCCGGATGGCAGTAATGCAATCCGCAAAGTGCTGGGCTCCGCCATCGCGCAGGTCATCGCGGTCAACGGAGGTGATAACCACATAACGCAGCGCCATATCAGCAATGGTCTGCGCCAGTTTTACCGGCTCGTTGGCATCCGGGGCGACCGGGCGACCGTGGGCAACGTCACAGAACGGACAACGGCGCGTACAAATGGCGCCGAGGATCATAAACGTTGCTGTGCCGTGGTTGAAGCATTCTGCCAGGTTAGGGCAGGAGGCTTCCTCACAGACAGAATGCAGGCCATTTTTGCGCATTGCGGCTTTGATGCCCTGGATACGTGTAGAGTCCGCGGGAAGCTTGATTTTCATCCATTCCGGCTTGCGCAGCAGGGCTTCGCGCTCTGTTGCCACGTTTTTAACCGGGATAAGGGCCATCTTATCGGCATCGCGGTATTTAACACCGCGTTCCATCACAATGGGTTTACTCATAGCGTGCGTGTTCCAGTTGCGAATTACGAAGGAAAGCGTTTCAATTCAATGGATTGTTGTAATTATCAACTATTTTTGAATTAACGACTGGCAGTATATCATTGAAACGGCCCAGAAAGCAGCCAAAGCGGTCGCGAAAATGTAAAATTGTTGTTGGTTTGTGCCATTTTATCGTTCTGCGCTGTGAACGCTATGTAACGATACTTTTTCAAAACACATTCGATAGCATCAGTTCCCCGCGAAGCATTGGAACACGCTGACTACAATGACCCAATATGATTTGGGTCATTAATGAGGGGGAATTAAGCAGGGATATATTCTACGTCAGGATTTTTGAGTAGCGCTAAAATATTTGCCAGTAAGCGTGGTGCAATATTATCGGTGGTCGCATCAGGTTTCCATTGTGATATTTTTGCCATTTCCATCCCGGCATAACCACAAGGGTTGATACGTAAAAATGGCGAAAGATCCATATTGACGTTTAATGCCAGACCGTGGAATGAACAGCCGCGGCGAATACGCAATCCGAGCGAACAAATTTTCTTTTCCCCAACGTAGACACCTGGAGCATCAGCCCGAGGGTGCGCTTCAATATCCAGCTCGGCCAGGGTATTCACTACCGTTTGTTCGAGCAAGGTCACCAGTTCACGCACGCCCAGCTTCCTACGTTTGAGGTTAAGCAACACATACATCACCTGTTGCCCCGGCCCGTGATAAGTTACCTGGCCGCCGCGATCGCTCTGGATCACCGGAATATCACCCGGCATTAAAATATGTTCCGCTTTACCTGCTTGTCCTTGGGTAAATACAGGATGGTGTTCAACCAACCAGATTTCATCAAGGGTATTTTCATCACGGGTATCGGTGAATTCATGCATAGCCTGAGAAATAGGCTCGTAAGGCTGAAGGCCGAGCTGGCGGACAAGAATTTTATCCTGATACAAAACGGCATCTCCGTGGAGAATGAGTAAAAGTGGGGAAAATTATATCACAGCGAGGGGAGGGGAGTTACCCGACCAGAGGCCGGGTAACGGAGAAGCGAATTACAGAACCATACGGACGATATCGATTTTGCCCAGTTCTTCGTACAGAGTTTCAACCTGCTCGATATGAGTGGCGTTGATAGTGATAGATACCGAGTGGTAGTTGCCTTTGCTGCTTGGTTTTACCGTTGGGTTGTAGTCACCTGGCGCATGGCGCTGTACCACTTCAACCACCTGATCAACCAGCTCAGGTAACGCCTGCCCCATTACTTTGTAGGTAAAAGGAGTAGGGAATTCAAGCAGTTCGTTAAGTTTGGTTTTCATGTCAGCTCCGGCGTAACGTAATTAAATAGCAACTCCCGCCAGAGGGCGGGAGTTTTTTACTGATGCTTAGTATATGGGGGCGGAAATTACACTTTCAAGTGTTCAATTTTTAGCCGAACCAGTGATGGAACATTAATTTAATGTAATCAATGATTTTGCCGAAGAAGTTACCTTCCGGAATTTCCTGTAACACCACCAGCGGGCGCTGTTCGATAGTTTTGCCATCAAGCTGGAAGTTGATGGTGCCAACGACCTGGTTCTTTTGCAGAGGCGCATGTAGTTCACTGCTGTTCAGCACGTAGCTGGCTTTCAGGTCTTTCATGCGGCCACGCGGAATGGTCAGGTAAACGTCTTTATCAACCCCTAACGAAGCGCGGTCAGTATTACCAAACCATACCGGTTCAGAGGCGAACTCTTTGCCAACTTTCAGCGGGTTAACCGTTTCGAAGAAACGGAAGCCCCAGGTCAGCAGTTTTTTACTTTCGGTTTCACGGCCTTTGAACGTGCGTCCGCCCATGACTGCGGAGATCAGACGCATCTGACCTTCCGTTGCGGAGGCGACAAGGTTGTAGCCCGCCTTGTCAGTATGGCCAGTTTTGATACCGTCGACATTCAGGCTGTTATCCCATAGCAGGCCGTTACGGTTGAGCTGGCGAATACCGTTAAAGGTAAACTCTTTCTCTTTATAGATAGCGTATTCGTTAGGGACATCACGAATCAGGGCCTGACCGATCAGCGCCATATCACGCGCGGAGCTGTACTGACCGTCAGCGTCCAGACCGTGTACAGTCTGGAAGTGGGTATTTTTCAGGCCCAGGGCGTTAACGTAACTGTTCATCAGACCAACGAAAGCATCCTGGCTACCGGCGGCGAAGTCAGCCATGGCAACACAAGCATCGTTACCAGATTGCAGGTTGATACCACGGATAAGCTGAGAAACCGGTACCTGCATGCCAGGTTTGAGGAACATCAGCGAAGAACCTCTGAACACCGGGTTACCGGTGGCCCAGGCGTCATTGCCGATGGTCACTAAATCAGATTCTTTGAATTTACCTGCTTTCATTGCCTGACCGATAACGTAGCTGGTCATCATTTTGGTCAGACTTGCAGGGTCGCGACGGACATCCGCATTTTGCTCGGCGAGCACTTTGCCGGAGTTATAGTCGATCAGGATGTAAGACTCCGCGTCGATCTGCGGTACACCCGGGATCATGGTTTTGATATTCAGGTCATCGGCATGTGCAGCAGAGATAAAGGCTGTGCAAAGAGCCGTGGTGAGCGCCAGGCGCTTCATGATACGAGCGGAAAAAATGGTATTCATGGTCTGAACTACGACATCCGTGATGGAATTTAAAATAAGTGCCCTACTATAGCAAATGCACTACCGCCAGGCATCTGACTTTCCGCGTGACTTTGTTAACGTCATTTACAGAAATTGACATTTCAGATGCCTGCTTTACGTTATTGCGCGGTGGTAATAAATGACTGTAATTGGGCTTCGGTTTGTAAACGTTGCTGTAAGGCACTGGCTTCAGCTTTGTTGGCGAATGGACCAAGCTGAATACGCCAGACCGCGCCGTTTTGGGTCACGCGACCGGGTACACCGAACTTTTGTCCCAGTTGCTGTTGATACTGTTGCGCGCGTGCCTGATCGCTAACGGCCCCCACTTGCACCATAAAGTTACCGCTGGCGCTTTGCGAAGCGGCTTGCGGTGTCACCATTGCAGGTGTTGTTGCAGGTGCCGAGACAACGGGCTGTGGTGCAGGCGTCGGTTCGCTGCCTTCCAGTACGCCGGGCGCCAGGGTGGTCGGTGCGCCGAGGAAGCCGCTGCTGGTTACCGGCGCGCCGGTCGGATCTTCGCTTTTCAGCGTCGAGTTGCTGACCGGGAGAATATCACCCTGCGGGACAGACATAGAGTTTGTTCCGCTGCCGCCGTTTAAATCGGGCGGCGCAGGCAGGGCGTAAGTCTGTTTGGCAATGGTAGTACAAGCCATGCCTGGGCCAGAAAATGAACCATCCTGGGCGACGATAATAGGATCGATACGAACTTTTGTATTGTTCGAGGTGTTAAGACGGTCAGCTGCCGCGCGTGAAAGTGAAATCACACGGTCGTTGCCGTAGGGACCGCGATCGTTAATGCGCACCACGATCATCCGCCCGTTAGCCAGGTTGGTGATTCTGGCGTAGCTGGGGATGGGGAGCGTGGGATGCGCCGCCGTCAGCTGCGTTGGATCAAATGCTTCGCCAGATGCCGTCAGATTGCTGCCAGGTTCGGCATCATAAATGGCTGCAAGGCCCGCCTGACTAAAGCGTGAAGGGTCCTGCACGATTTTGTAGCTTCTGCCGTCGCGCTGATAATCCTGATTTGCCGTCGCGTTCAGTGGTTCGAAACGTGGTTCCGCCCCGCTAATTTCAACTATAGGGCCGTTACATACCGCAGGCTGCGGCACACTTACCGTCTGTTGCTGACCATCATCGCTAGTACATGCCGCGAGCATTCCTGCCGCGATGCAGATCCCGAGCCACTGCTTACGCATTCGCACCTCTTACACGCTTTTCGACAACATTTTCCTGTGGGTGTGGATTGACATCACAATCCCAAACCCAGCCATCAGCACTATGAGCGCCGATCCTCCATAACTGACCAGCGGGAGTGGAACCCCTACAACCGGCAGAATACCGCTTACCATACCAATATTTACGAAGACATAAACGAATAATATCAGCATTAAGCCGCCAGCCATGACGCGACCAAAGGTAGTTTGTGCTCTGGCTGCAATCCACAGTCCGCGCATGATGAGCAGAATATAGAGAGCAAGCAGAATCAAAATACCCACTAATCCCAACTCTTCCGCCAGTACCGCGAAGATAAAATCGGTATGGCGTTCGGGCAGAAATTCAAGCTGTGACTGGGTACCGTGCAGCCAGCCTTTACCGCGTAATCCGCCGGAGCCAATAGCAATTTTAGACTGAATAATGTGATAGCCCGCGCCGAGTGGGTCTGATTCCGGGTCGAGTAGCATCATTACGCGCTGGCGCTGGTAATCATGCATCAGGAAGAACCACAAGATTGGGATAAATGCTGCCACCAGTACCACTGCAACGCCAATCAGGCGCCAGCTAAGTCCGGAGAGAAACAGTACAAACAGACCGGAAAGCGCAACGAGGATTGACGTCCCCAGGTCAGGCTGCGCTGCCACCAGCAACGTAGGCATAAAAATCAGCACCAGCGCGATGGCGGTATTTTTTAACGACGGCGGGCAAACGTCACGGTTGATAAAGCGAGCCACCATGAGCGGCACAGCTATTTTAGCGATTTCCGAGGGCTGGAAACGAACGATACCGAGATCCAGCCAACGTTGAGCGCCTTTGGAGATGGCCCCAAAGGCATCTACCGCTACCAGCAAAATAATACAGATGATATAGAGATAGGGCGCCCAGCCTTCATAAACGCGCGGCGGAATTTGGGCCATCACCACCATAATGACCAGCCCCATCGCGATCTGGCCGATTTTACGCTCCATCATGCCGATGTCCTGGCCGCTGGCGCTCCAGATTACCAGGGCGCTGTAGACCAGTAATGCCAGTAAGATCAGTAGCATTGTGGGATCAAGATGGACTTTATCCCAGAATGTTTTTTTATTCGGATTATCCGTCATGATTAATGGTCCTCCGCAGCAGTAACCGCCGGGTTTTCTGCAGGCAGATCGGTGTTGTTGTCACCAAGCATAATATGGTCGAGGATCTGGCGCATCAGCGTACCGACCGCCGGGCCAGCCCCGCCGTTTTCCAGAATCATAGCGACAGCGACTTGCGGATTGTTATACGGCGCAAACGCGGTCATCAGTTTGTGGTCGCGCAGACGCTCGGCAATTTTGTGCGCATTATAGGTTTCGTTCGCCTTCAGGCCGAAGACCTGCGCGGTACCGGATTTCGCCGCAATTTTGTAGGGCGCGCTGGCAAAGTATTTATGTGCCGTACCGTTAGGACGGTTAGCAACACCAAACATGCCGTCTTTCGCCAGTTCCCAGTAACCAGAATGAATATCGCCTACCGGCGGTTCATGCGGCTGTACCCACGGCACTTGTTTGCCATTTTCGGCGGTGCTCATCAGCAAATGCGGAACCTTCACAATACCGTCGTTAATCAGGATCATCAGTGCTTTGTTCATCTGGATAGGGGTCGCTGTCCAGTACCCCTGACCGATACCGACCGGAATGGTGTCACCCTGATACCACGGTTTTTTAAAGCGTTTCTGTTTCCATTCGCGGGTCGGCATATTACCGGAGCGTTCTTCCGACAGGTCGATACCGGTGTAATGACCGTAGCCAAATTTACCCATCCATTCAGAAAGGCGGTCGATGCCCATATCGTAGGCAACCTGATAGAAGAAGGTATCTGCTGACTCTTCCAGCGATTTAGTGACATTCAGGCGACCGTGGCCCCATTTTTTCCAGTCACGATAACGCTTTTCAGACCCCGGCAACTGCCACCATCCAGGATCAAACAGGCTGGTATTACGGGTGATCACCCCTGCACTTAATGCCGAAACCGCCACATAAGGTTTAACCGTCGACGCTGGCGGATAAACCCCCTGCGTGGCACGGTTCACCAGTGGTGTGTTCGGGTCGTTCAGCAACGCGGAATAATCTTTGCTGGAGATACCGTCAACAAACAGGTTAGGGTCGTAACTTGGCGTGGAAACCAGCGCCAGCACGCCACCTGTACGCGGATCGGTGACTACAACAGCGGCACGACTGCCCGCCAGCAGTGTTTCAATATACTGCTGGAGCTTGAGATCAATTGTCAGGTATATATCATGCCCGGCCTGCGGCGATACTTCTTTTAACTGGCGGATGACGCGACCGCGGTTGTTAACTTCAACTTCTTCATAACCCGTCTGGCCGTGCAGAACATCTTCGTAGTAACGTTCAATCCCCAGCTTACCGATATCATGTGTTGCGGCATAGTTGGCCAGTTTGCCGTCATTATTTAGTCGCTCGACGTCTTTATCGTTAATTTTCGAGACATAACCGATAACGTGGGTCAGAGCTGAACCATAGGGATAGTAACGACGTTTATAGCCTTTAACTTCCACACCTGGAAAACGGTACTGGTTAACGGCGAAACGCGCCACCTGAACTTCAGTCAGGTTGGTTTTCACCGGAATAGAGGTAAAACGGTGCGAACGTGCACGCTCCTTTCGAAACGCGGCGATATCGTCATCGGTCAGGTCAACCACGCTGCGCAGGGCGTCCAGAGTCTGCTGCACGTTATCGACTTTCTCCGGCATCATCTCTATCTGATAGATAGTTCGGTTGAGCGCCAGAGGGATACCGTTACGGTCGTAGATAATGCCGCGGCTGGGGGCGATAGGCACCAGCTTAATGCGGTTTTCATTAGAACGGGTCTGGTAATCGGTAAAGCGAACAATTTGTAGGTTATACAAGTTGGCGATGAGCACGCCGGTTAGCAGCAAAATCCCCAAAAAGGCGACCAGCGCCCGGCGCACAAACAGCGCGGACTCTGCCGAATAGTCGCGAAAAGAGTTCTGTAATTTCATCCGCTGCGTTTTCTACTTAAGGCTACCATATCACTCACGGTGATAAGGATGGTTGGTGGTAATGCTCCACGCCCGGTACAGACTCTCTGCGACCAGTACGCGAACCAGCGGATGGGGGAGGGTAAGCGCCGAAAGTGACCAGCTTTGTTCTGCCGCCGCTTTACAGGCAGGCGATAACCCTTCCGGCCCGCCAATCAGCAAGCTGACATCGCGGCCATCCAGCTTCCAGCGTTCCAGTTCAGCGGCTAACTGCGGCGTGTCCCAGGGCTTGCCTGGGATATCGAGGGTGACAATGCGGTTTTTACCGGCAGCCGCCAGCATTTGCTCACCCTCTTTGTCGAGTATGCGCTTGATATCCGCGTTCTTGCCGCGTTTTCCCGCCGGAATTTCAATCAGTTCAAAAGGCATATCTTTCGGAAAACGACGCAGGTACTCGGTAAAACCGGTTTGTACCCAGTCCGGCATTTTCGTTCCCACGGCGACAAGTTGCAGCTTCACGCATTAACTCCAGAGTTTTTCCAGCTCATACAGGCGACGGCTCTCTTCCTGCATAACATGGACAATCACATCACCCAGATCGACCACAATCCAGTCGGCGCCGTTTTCACCTTCAACGCCGAGGGGCAATAAACCCGCCGCGCGAGATTCCTGAACCACGTGGTCGGCAATGGACATAACATGACGGCTGGATGTTCCCGTACAGATGATCATACAGTCGGTGATACTGGATTTGCCCTGAACGTCTAAGGCGATGATGTCCTGACCTTTGAGGTCATCAATTTTGTCGATAACAAAATCCTGGAGTGCTTTACCCTGCAAGTTTTCCCCCTGGGTGAAATAAAAAAGATAAAAATGGTCTGTCAGTATACCTGAAGCAGAGGCGATTTCGGGACAAATGTCAGCAAATCGGCTCTTGAAAGTGGGCTATCATCCCACCCCGCGTCACAGATTGCATCGCCATTTTTGTAAAACAATTTCTACAAAGTCGTGTATGGCGGAAAAGTCAGGTTGCGGAGAATATCAGCCTGCCCGGGCCTGTCAATGTCCGTTGCGGCTTACCTGTAAAAAAACAGAAAAGTCATGCATCTTCGCACCAGATGGCGCGGCTATTGAGGACACGTAGAGTTGCGAACTCGCCATTGATATCAATGGCGCTCCAGCAGCCCTGGTCTACACGAAAATGCCACATTGCCTCGGGAGGCATGCCGATTAAGCGGGCAATCAACAGGCTCAACACACCCTGGTGGCTAACGATCAATATGTTTTTGTGCTGCTGATACTCACCAAGTCCGGCAATAAACCTTTCTATCCGCTGTGAAAATGCCTGAAAGCCTTCACCGCGAGTAGGGACGGTATGCTGCCAGTCATTGCACCAGGCACTATAGTTTTCGGCATCTTCTTGCATCAGTTCGCGATGATGCCGCATTTCCCAGTCACCAAAAAACATTTCGTTGAGTTCAGGGATGATTTGCACGGGGAATTGACGGTCGTCAAGAACCAGGCGCGCGGTGTGCTGCGCCCGTTCCAGTTCACTGCATAAAACCCTATCGAAGGGAACATCACGTAGCAGGGTATGTAAGCTTTGCGCCTGCGCGATACCGCGCTCCGTAAGTGGTGTAGGCGCATGACCGCTGTATAACCCGTCGACATTCGCTTGCGTTTCACCGTGACGAATTAACCACAGTCGCATCATTCCCTCCGTGACGGCAGATATCAGCGATACAAGCCTTGTTGGTTAATGTAAGTCAGTACCGATTCTGGTAACAATTCCTCACAAGATTCGCCGTTTTGCAAACGTTCGCGGATGATTGTCGCCGAGATGTTGAACCACGGCGTTTCGGCGAGATAAATTTTACCAGCAGGCTGAAGATGCAGATCTTCCGGATTATGCGTCAAATGATCTTCCAGCCACTGCTGGTACTGCGGTTGTGCCATTTCCAGCGGATAACCTGGACGTCGACAGACTATCAAATGTGCATTGTCGAGAATCGTTTCGTATTCATACCAGGTCGGAAAGTTCAGCAGCGAGTCCTGACCGATAATAAACGCCAGCGGCACATCTGGGCCTTGCTCCTGTCGCCACTCTTTTAACGTCTGCGACGTGTAAGAGGGGGCATTACGCTTTAACTCGCGTTCGTCAAGGGTAAACAGCGACTTGTCGGCAATCGCCAGTTCAAGCATGTGTTTTCGCTGCACGCTGTTCGCTTCAGGCTGGGGGCGATGCGGAGGAACGTTGTTAGGAATAATCGTTACTCGCGTCAGACCAATCAGATTCGCCAGCGTTTCCACGGGTTTTAGATGGCCATAATGCACCGGGTCGAAGGTGCCGCCAAACAGAGCTTGTAAAGATTTCATATCAACCGTCGATAAATACGTCTGCCAGTGGTTTATGACACAAAAGAAGAGATAATCCCTCCAGTTCTGCCCACACGGACTGACCGTAATCTTGTTTGAGAGTAAGTTCCGTTCGTGTCAGGAGTTGTACAGCCTGACGTAACTGTGGCTGACTCAGGCGATTTAGCGCTTCGCTAATCATGTTACGACGGTTCTGCCATACCCGATGCTTGTCAAACAGCGCACGCAGTGGAGTATGAGCAGACTGACGCTTCAGATTAACCAGCAGCAATAGCTCACGTTGCAATGTACGCAACAATATCACCGGCTCACTGCCTTCCAGGCGCAACTGCTGAAGAATATGCAATGCACGCTTGCTTTTGCCACTCAACAAAGCGTCAACCCAATGAAAAGGGGTGAAATGAGCGGCATCATTCACCGCTTGCTCAACGCGCGGCAGTGTCAGTTTGCCGTCCGGCCAGAGTAGCGATAAACGCTCCAGTGCCTGTGCCAGTGCCAGCAGGTTTCCTTCATAACAGTAGCAGAGCACCTGATTCGCCGCGTCATCCAGTTCTAAATTGAGCTGTTTTGCTCGCGCGGCAACCCAGCGAGGAAGCTGAGCTTGTTCTGGGGTCTGGCAAGTAACCTGCACGCTACGGTTTGCAAGCGCGGTAAACCAGGCGGCATTTTCTTGCGCTTTGCTCAATTTATTACCGCGTACGATCAACAGCAGATCGTCATGCAGTAATCCGGTGAGCGTGAGGAGTTGTTCATTGATCGCCGCATTTGGTCCATTTTCAGGTAGCACTAACAACAAAGTTTGCCGACTGGCAAACAGGCTCATTGCCTGGCATAGCGAAAAGATCGCATTCCAGTCAGTGTTGGGATCAATGGAAAAAGTATGGTGTTCTTCAAACCCTTGTGCGGCGGCGACCTGACGAATGGCGTCCTGGCTTTCTTGCAACAACAGGGGATCGTTACCAAGTAAAAGATAGGCCGCGCGCAGCCCTTCAGTGAGCTGCGCGCGGAGCTGTTCCGGGTACAACCGAATCATCAGTTACCCAGCGTGGTGGAGACGCGTGCAGGCGTTGCTGTGGTATCCGTTGTTGTCGACGTTTCTTCGTCGGAACGGACGTCCGCAGCGCGAATGCTTGGCAGCTTACGAATAAGCTGTTCGGCGGCACGGTCGTACATCTCTTTTACGATCATGTCTTGTTCGTTATCTTTCGCTAACGCCATTTGCGGGTTATCAAAGAACGAACGGAAGACTTTGGCGCTAATCGGGTAGATATCACGGCCGGGGATCAACACGGTCGCATTAACCGTCATGATCATTTGATACTCTGCTGTTTGACCGTTACGGAATACCGATGCGGTATCTTTCGCGATGCTCACTTTACCCAGACGCAGGGATGGAACATCCTTACGCGTGGTTTCTTTATCGAGCAACTCGACGCCGTTCAGACGTAACTGATTACGCACTGCACGGCTTAACGGCCCGTTCGGGTCACCGGAGTCCAGGATCATAACCTTCATAGTGGAAGGGACCTGCGTGGTATCACGCAGATGCCAGCCACACCCGGCGGTGATTAACACCGCCAGAGATAACAACAATGTTGCCAGATATCGCACGCTTCCTCCCGCGCTTAGCCAACGACCAGATTGAGGAGTTTACCCGGTACGTAAATCACTTTACGCACGGTAACGCCATCAAGATATTTTGCTACCAGATGCTCCTGGCCAGCACGTTCGCGAACCTGTTCTTCCGTTGCATCCACCGGAACGGTGATTTTGGCACGGACTTTACCGTTAACCTGAACAACGACCAGCGTGGAGTCTTCCACCATCGCTTTTTCATCAGCAACCGGCCACGGCGCGTTGTCGATATCGCCTTCGCCTTTCAGTTCCTGCCACAGCGTGAAACAGATGTGTGGGGTGAACGGGTTAAGCATACGAACTACCGCCAGCAGCGCTTCCTGCATCAGGGCGCGATCCTGCTCGCCATCGGTCGGTGCTTTCGCCAGTTTGTTCATCAGCTCCATAATCGCCGCAATTGCGGTGTTGAAGGTCTGACGGCGGCCGATATCATCGGTCACTTTAGCGATCGTTTTATGCACATCGCGACGCAGTGCTTTCTGATCTTCAGTCAGAGCATCGACGTTCAGTGCCGCAACATCACCTTTCGCAGTATGCTCGTACACCAGTTTCCAGACACGTTTCAGGAAGCGGTTAGCCCCTTCCACGCCGGACTCCTGCCATTCAAGAGTCATATCCGCCGGAGAAGCGAACATCATAAACAGACGAACGGTGTCCGCGCCGTAACGTTCAACCATCACCTGCGGGTCGATACCGTTGTTCTTCGACTTGGACATTTTGCTCATGCCGGTATAAACCAGCTCATGGCCTGCCGCGTCTTTCGCTTTCACGATACGGCCTTTTTCGTCACGTTCAACGATAGCATCAACCGGGGAAACCCAGTTACGTTCGCCGTTTTCGCCAACATAGTAGAAGGCATCTGCCAGCACCATACCCTGACACAGCAACTGTTTCGCTGGTTCGTCAGAGTTCACCATGCCTGCATCACGCATCAGTTTGTGGAAGAAGCGGAAGTAGAGCAGGTGCATGATGGCGTGTTCGATACCACCAATGTAGATATCCACCGGCAGCCAGTAGTTAGCCGCTTTGGAATCCAGCATACCTTCTTTGTACTCCGGGCAAGTGTAGCGCGCATAGTACCAGGAGGACTCCATAAAGGTGTCGAAAGTATCGGTTTCACGCAGCGCTGGCATACCGTTAACGGTGGTTTTTGCCCACGCCGGATCTGCTTTAATCGGGCTGGTAATGCCGTCCATCACCACATCTTCCGGCAGGATCACCGGCAGCTGGTCGTCCGGGGTCGGCATTACAGTGCCGTCTTCCAGCGTCACCATCGGAATCGGCGCGCCCCAGTAACGCTGACGCGAAACACCCCAGTCGCGCAGGCGGTAATTCACTTTACGCTCGCCAACGCCCATCGCAGTTAGTTTATCGGCGATGGCGTTGAAGGCCGCTTCATGGTCAAGACCGTTGAACTCGCCAGAGTTGAACAGCACGCCTTTTTCAGTCAGGGCTTGCTGAGAAAGATCGGGTTCAGAACCATCAGCCGCCAGGATAACCGGTTTGATGTTCAGGCCGTATTTAGAGGCAAACTCGTAGTCGCGCTGGTCGTGACCCGGAACCGCCATAACTGCGCCCGTGCCGTACTCCATCAATACGAAGTTTGCTGCCCAAACGGGAATTTCTTCGCCCGTTAATGGGTGAACAGCTTTAAAGCCAGTATCGACGCCTTTTTTCTCCATCGTCGCCATTTCAGCTTCGGCAACTTTGGTGTTACGGCATTCGTCAATAAAGGCCGCCAGTTCTGGATTATTTTCCGCCGCTTTCTGCGCCAGCGGATGACCTGCCGCTACCGCCAGGTAGGTACAACCCATAAAGGTGTCCGGGCGAGTAGTATAAACAGTCAGCGTGTTGTCATAGTCGTTAACCTTGAAGGTGATTTCTACGCCTTCGGAACGACCGATCCAGTTACGCTGCATGGTTTTAACGGTGTCTGGCCAGTGATCCAGTTTATCCAGATCGTTGAGCAGTTCGTCAGCGTAAGCGGTGATTTTGATAAACCACTGCGGGATCTCTTTACGTTCAACTTTGGTATCGCAGCGCCAGCAGCAGCCGTCGATAACCTGTTCGTTCGCCAGTACGGTCTGGTCGTTCGGGCACCAGTTGACCGCAGAGGTCTTCTTATACACCAGGCCTTTTTTATACAGCTCGGTGAAGAATTTCTGTTCCCAACGGTAGTATTCTGGCGTACAGGTTGCCAGCTCGCGGCTCCAGTCATAACCAAAGCCCAGCATTTTGAGCTGGTTTTTCATATACGCGATGTTGTCGTACGTCCACGGTGCTGGCGCGGTGTTGTTTTTTACCGCCGCGCCTTCCGCAGGCAGACCAAACGCGTCCCAGCCGATCGGCTGCAGAACGTTTTTGCCCAGCATGCGCTGGTAACGGGCGATCACGTCACCGATGGTGTAGTTACGTACGTGGCCCATGTGTAGTCGACCAGAAGGATAGGGAAGCATAGACAGGCAGTAATACTTCTCTTTGCTCTCGTCTTCGGTTACTTCAAATGTGCGCTTCTCATCCCAATGAAGCTGTACTTTGGATTCTATCTCTTCCGGGCGGTATTGCTCTTGCATGGCAGCCAGTGGTCCTGTTTTCATTACGGCTACAAAAGTAGCGTTAGAGGTGGTTTTTCAGATCCGCATAGCATAGCCCAAACGTCCGCGTCAAAACAGCCTTTCGCGCACTCGACGTTGAAATCGCACAGCGGTAATCCTTGCACGAATTTACACACTCTGTGGGCAGTCTTGCAAAGTTGAGCGTAAATAACGTCTATTATTATAGCCAGTTAACGACACGGGAGATGAAATGATGAACAAGGTTGCTCAATATTACCGTGAACTGGTGGCGTCATTAAGCGAGCGACTGCGTAATGGCGAACGCGATATCGATGCACTGGTAGAACAGGCGCGTGAGCGTGTAATAAAAACAGGGGAGTTAACGCGGACCGAGGTCGATGAACTGACTCGGGCCGTCAGACGTGACCTGGAAGAGTTCGCCATGAGTTATGAAGAGAGCCTGAAGGAAGAATCTGACAGCGTGTTTATGCGGGTGATTAAAGAAAGCCTCTGGCAGGAACTGGCGGACATCACCGATAAAACGCAGCTTGAATGGCGTGAAGTTTTCCAGGATCTCAATCATCACGGGGTTTATCACAGCGGAGAAGTGGTAGGGCTGGGGAATCTGGTCTGCGAGAAATGTCACTTCCATCTCCCGATCTACACGCCGGAAGTGCTGACGCTATGCCCGAAGTGTGGTCATGATCAGTTCCAGAGACGTCCGTTCGAGCCGTAATAGTTTGATTTTGCACACCAATAAAGAGAATTTGGGCCGAATGAAATTCCCCGGCCCTTGTTTTTTATCTCTACAGTAAATCTTCAATCTCACGGATTTCTTGACTGACATCTCTGGTACCGGATGACTGAACTTTACGATACAGGTCGAGAGCCTGTCGGAGATCAACAGGTCTTCCTTCTCCGTAGTGATACATAATGGCCAGGTTATACCAGGCAGTGGCGTGATCGCATTCAGCGGCTTTCGTAAACCATTCAAAGGCCGCGTTATAATCTTTCTCAACGCCTTGCCCATGTTTATACATATAGCCGATGTTAACGTAAGCGCCGATGCTTCCCTGAGCGGCAGCCTTCAGATACCAGTACATCGCTTGTTTATAGTCCTGGTCTACCCCTTCGCCAGCGTTATAAGCCCACGCAATTTGAAACTGGGCGTGCCGATTACCCTGCTGTGCGCTTTTCAAATACCAGAATGCGGCGAGAGTCTTATTTTGAGCAACGCCTTCTCCATCTTTATAAAGATCGGCCAGATTGTCTTGCGCGTCACTATGGCCTTGCAATGCAGCTTGTTTGTACCAGAAAAATGCCAGCGCATAGTCTTGTGCGACTCCGTTGCCATTTCTGTACATCCACCCAAGATTATTTTGCGCATAAGACATTCCGCTCTCCGCGGCTATCTGATACCAGGCAACCGCTTCTTTATCGTTGGGGTCTTCTCCACGATCCAGTATCCAGCCAAGGGCGTTGGAAGCGAAAGTATGGCCTTGTAGGGCAGCTTTTTTCAGCCAAAAGATGGCTTGCTCATTATTTTTATGACGGCTTTTATCCTCGGAGTATTTCCGCCCTAAGGAATATTGTGCTTCACAATGGTCTTGCCCGGCGGCAAGCTTTAGCCAGTAAAAGGCCTTTTCGTCGTCCGGAGAGTCAATTGCGCTATCGCGATTGTAATAAAATCCAACAATATATTGAGCCTCACTATCGCCTTGTTCAGCACGTTCGATAATCTCATCTATTGATAAATTATCGCAGCAACTTGACGTAAATATCATTATCATTTCCTTATGGTTGCAGATAAAGCATATTATATTTTTATATGTTCCATTTTTGCGTAAGCCTTATTTTATGCGTATTATGTTGCGTCAGAAAAGTATAAATAAATGAGCCTCGCAATGTAGTTTGCATTCATTAAATGAATGTTTAAGGATAAATTATATGGACATGGAGTCGCAAAAAATATTGTTTGCACTTTCCACTCCGATGGAAATACGCAATGAATGCTGTTTACCTTCGCATTCATCCCCCAAAATGTATTTAGGTACATGCTTTTTTGACCTTTCTTCCTCCTGGGGAATTGATGACCGTGATGACCTGCTGCGCACAATTCACCGAATGATCGATAACGGTCATGCTGCACGGTTGGCTGGGTTTTATCACCACTGGTTTCGTTATTCGCCATGTGAATGGCGTGACTATCTTGCTGAATTAAATGAGCAAGGTCAGGCTTACGCGCAATTTGTCGCCAGCACCGCCGAATGCTGTGGCGAAGGGGGGATCAAAGCCTGGGATTATGTCCGGATGGGTTTTTTAAGCCGAATGGGCGTACTTAATAACTGGTTGAGTGAAGAAGAAAGTCTATGGATCCAGTCGCGCATTCATCTACGGGCGCTACGTTATTATAGTAACTGGCGGCAATACTTTGCCGGTTATACCTTTGGTCGGCAATATTGGCAGTCTCCCGAGGATGATAATCTGCCTTTATTACATGAATTCTTAGCGCGTAAAGAATACGACGATTCCGGCAATGATATGTTTTATCAATTATTTGCCAGTGACGATGCATATTACGCGACCTTACCCTGGCAACCACTGGCTGACTACCCCGCATGCCCGGAAACGCTTAAGGATATGAGCGACCTATGAAAAATTGCTGGAAGATCCTCGACATAGAGGAAACGACTGACGTCGATATTATCCGTCACGCTTATCTGGCGCTGTTACCGTCCTTTCATCCAGAAACCGATCCACAGGGCTTTAAACAACTGCGTCAGGCGTATGAAGACGCGCTACGGGTTGCGCAGTCGCCTGCTAAATCTGTTTGGCAACCAGAAGAGCATGAAGTTGCAGAACATGAAATTCTGCTCGCCTTTCGTGCGTTACTTGCCTCTGATAGCGAACGTTTTCTGCCCTCAGCCTGGCAGCGATTCATTCAGCAATTAAATTATTGCTCGATGGAAGAGATTGATGAATTACGCTGGTTGTTGTGCGCGATAGCTATGAACACTGCCCATTTATCCTTCGAGTGCGTGGTGTTATTAGCAGAAAGATTGCGGTGGTTGCAGGAGGAAAACACCGGGGAAATAGACGAAGAAGAACTGGAATCCTTTTTATATGCCATTGCGAAGGGGAATATTTTTAACTTCCAGACCATCCTGCATCTGTCCGTTGCCGTGCAAAATGAAACCATTGATTTTTACCAAATGTTCGCTCGGATTTGGTCATCGCATCCAGAATGGCTGACACTGTATTTAGCGCAACATCGCGCAGTGATTATCCCCGATGATGCAAAACTGCACAGAAATTTACTGTGCTGGTATACCTCAAGCCGCCTGGGATTACCTGAACTCCTGGATTACGCTCGGTCGTGGCGGGAAGCTGAACCTGATAATGAAGATGCGCGTTATTATGAATACGCGCAACGCGTCTATTGTGGGGAAGGCGAAAACCTGCTGGCAGAACTTTGTGATTACTGGCGCGAGTCTCCCTCTACCCAGGCGGATGCTTTAATGTTGCAATGGTGCCGTGAGCATCGGGTCGATTATTACCCGTTAGTGGTGATGATGATTGAAGCTCGTGAACTGGTTAACGATCAGGGAAAACCGTTACTTTATGTTCCTGGCGACAGCGCCCGTACGCGCTTTCAATTATACGAAATACTCAGCGATGAAAAACTCTCTGCGCTGGGGCGTTCTCTGGTCGAGATGGTTTTGCACAAAGGGCGTAAGCCGCGAATCTCACTCACGCGTGATACAGAGCATCCCTTATGGCCATTATATTTAGTTGCTAAACAATTAGTACTGGCGAACCAGCCTACAGAAGAATCATTAATGCCGATCGTCGCTCGTCTTGATGCAGAAGATCGTTGCCCACTGGAAGCATTAATTATTCGTCGATTATTAATTCAGTCGGCGAATTTTACCGAGAAGCAAACCGTCGAACCGGAGCCGCAACCGCAGCCAATACCTGTTGATGATGGTGGGCCGGGCTGTCTGGGCATCATTAAAATTATTTTCTATATTTTTATTTTTGCTGGTTTGATAGGGAAAATACTCCATCTCTTCGGGTGACAGTCGACGTTAATGTGCGGGAAGCCCAGCAAGCAATCTTTCCGCATTTTTGTAATGTTGTTTGGCGGCCAGTTTTAACCATTTTTGAGATTCATAATGGTTAACATTAATACCAGTGCCATTTCTGTAGATCAAACCCAAAGTATATTGAGCATGAGCATACCCTTGTTCAGCTGCTTCCTTATACCAGAGAATTGCTTTACGGGTATCGGGTTTGACTCCCAGGCCTTTCAGGTAGATCCACCCCAGTTTGCTTTGTGCGCGCGGATTTTCCTGTTCTGCTGATTGCTCATACCAGTATCTCGCCTGTGTATAATCCAGAGGTTTACCGTCGCTACCATGAAGATAAAATTCGCCAAGGCGATATTGCGACGTTGAGTGACCATGAATCGCGGAAAGCTCCGTTGCTGCCGTGGTAAACGGTAGACTGCCTGGTGATCTTAAATAATCAAAGACATAATTCACCATAGCTTTATCGCGCAAAGTCGTTTTCTTAGGTTGGCTAATACAAGTGATAGCCGCAACTATAAATATTGCGAATATAAAATATATTTTTTTGTTCATTTATCAATACTTCGATTTTCTTTTTATTTTGAAAGCGTCAAGTTTATACTCATCATTAATAAAAAAGTAGTCAGTTAATGTACTTAAAGGATTGTTAATAAATGGATAAGGAAGAACAACGCCTTCTATTTGCGCTTTCTACGCCAATGGAGATTCTTAATAAGGGATGCAAGCCTGCACATGACTCGCCAAAAATGTATACCGGAATAAAAGAGTTTGATCTGTCATCATCCTGGGGAATAAATAATCGTGATGATTTAATTCAGACTATTTACCAAATGACCGATGATGGTCACGCAAATGATTTAGCCGGGTTATATCTGGCATGGCATCGCTCTTCACCTGAAGAGTGGAAAGCATTAATTGCTGGTAGCTCTGACAGAGGTCTGATTTATACCCAATTTGTTGCACAAACTGCTATGTGCTGCGGGGAAGGGGGAATCAAAGCCTGGGATTATGTTCGAATGGGGTTTCTGTCACGGGTCGGTGTGCTCAACAAGTGGCTGACGGAAGAAGAGAGTTTATGGCTGCAATCGCGCGTCTATGAACGAGCACACCATTACTATCAGAGTTGGATGCACTATTTTTCCGCCTATTCGTTAGGACGTCTCTACTGGCAATCCGCTCAGTGCGAAGACAATGCTTCGCTACGCGAGGCGCTGACCTTGTACAAATATGATAGCGCCGGGAGTCGGATGTTCGAAGAGCTGGTAGCGGGAAGCGATCGTTTCTATGCCACGCTTCCCTGGCAGCCATTAACTGCCCAACCTGAATGCCCGGTAACGCTTAAGGATGTGAGCGACCTATGAAAACATGTTGGCAAATCCTCGAAATCGAAAGCACAACACAAGTTGATATTATCCGTCAGGCTTATCTTGCTCGTTTACCGTTGTGTCATCCCGAAACCGATCCGCAGGGGTTTAAAGCGTTACGTCAGGCCTATGAAGAGGCGCTGCGACTGGCGGTAAATCCTGTCGAGGAAGCAGATAATGAAGATAAAGATGCCGCCGCTGAACATGAAATACTACGTGCATTCAGGACATTACTGGATTCAGAAAGTGATCGTTTTCAGCCCTCCGCCTGGCAGAAATTTATTCAGCAATTAAATACCTGGAACATGGAGGATGTCGAACAATTACGCTGGCCGCTGTGTGCAATCGCTATAGAAGCGCGATATCTTTCATTAAATTGTGCTTCTTTGCTGGCAGAGCGTTTGAACTGGCATTCATTTAGTGACAGCGAAGGAATGGATGAAGAAGAGCGGGAGGCTTTTCTTGAGGCCATTCAGGCTGGTGATTGTTTCGATTTCCTTAGCCTTCTGGAATACCCCGTTGCGTTACAGAACCAGACTGTTGAATATTACTTCGCGCTGGAACGTTGCTGTCGTTACCATCCTGACTATGTCACTGCATTTTTGGCGATGGCAGGTCCGTGGTTAATTCCTGATGATGCGAAGTTGCATCGCAAACTATTGCGCTGGTACAGCTCGGCGCAAACAGGTATGGCGGAACTCATTCCTGTAGCCAAACAGTGGCAAATGGAAGAACCAGAAAGCGAAGATGCCCGGTATTACCAGTGTGCACAACGCTTGTACTGCGGTGAGGGGGAAAGCCTGCTTGCCGATCTCTGCGCATACTGGGAAAGTTACCCATCTACACAAGCCGATAATTTGTTATTGCAGTGGAGCAAACGTCATTGCCCGGATTACTTCGCGTTATTAGTGATGGTTATCGAAGCGCGAAGCATGATTGATGCACAAGGTAAACCGTTGAAATATGTTCCTGGTGAGAGCGCCCGGACGCGGCTGCTATGGGCGGAAATTTTACATAGCGGAAAATTATCGCCGTTAGGTCAATCGTTTATCGAGTCGTTATTCTTCAAACGCAAAGCATGGGCGTGGTGGAAATCGAGAGTCGGTAGTGAGACAGGGCAAGATTCACCGTTACTGGATCTGTATCGGGTAGCGGAACAGGTAGTACTGGAAGCGTTTCCGAAACAAGAGATGCTGGCCCGTCTTAATACAAGGCTGGAAGGCGGAGACGCTCATCCATTAGAGGCCATTATCACCCGGATGCTGTTAACGAAAGTGAAACTCGAACCGGTGGATGAAGATGTCGATGAGCCTATACCTGAAAATCATGAAGAGATAAATGATGAGGATGAAAAACCACAGAGCATTACCAGCATTATTAAAATCAGCTTAACGGTGCTGGTGATAGGTTATGCTCTCGGCAAAATCGCGATGTTGCTCAGTTAGATGCGATGCTGACGCATCTTATCTTTCAATGTCGGATGCGATGCTAATGCATCTTATCCGACCTACGAGTAGGCCGGATAAGGCGTTCACGCCGCATCCGGCAGCCGTATTTATGGGATCTCAATGGCTAAATAATCGCTCGCCCGTCGACGAACTTCATCGACGCGGGCCATATCGTTTGACTGCAACGCCTCATCAAAATCGGTGATCACCCGGCCAATCTCTTCTCGCTCGTCACCCAGCGCCCGCGCCCACAACTCTTCCAGTTTGGCTTTAAAGGTACGGTTGATGAGCATATCGCGCGGATAAATTTTCAATGCGGATAACCGCGCCCGACTCTCTTCAATCTGCTGAGCGCTCAATGTTACCGGGCTGTGATTAATGACTCTGGACTTAACGCTGCCGTCTTCCAGAAGCACGTCAACTTCAAGCAAGCCGTTGATATCATAACTAAAGCGAATATCAATCGACTGATAAGCCCCGGTTTTCTTCAACGGCACATCGAATGATTCCACCAGAATGTTATTTTTAACTTTGTGGTTTTCTCCCTGATAGACGTTAACCGTAATTGAATCCTGTTCCGGGTGCATGGTTGAGTAAGTTTCTACACGCGATACAGGCACAGTGGTGTTGCGTTCAATAATTGGCGAGAAAATGCCGGAAATGCCCTGGCGGTTAACTTCAACGCCCAACGAGTAGGGGCAAATATCGGTGAGGATCACTTCTTCAATGTCTTCGCTGCGTAAGCGGCAGGCGGCCTGGATCGCTGCGCCCAGCGCGACAATGGTGCTCGGGTCGTAACTTTGATACGGTAGTTTGCCAAACAGACGCACGGCGATTCGCTGCACCAGCGGCATTTGCGACGCACCGCCGACCAGTACCAGGCTGTCGATTTGACTCGGCTTCAGACGTGCATCGCGCAACGCCTGTTCAATCGGCACACGCAAGCGGTTGAGTAGCGGTAACCACAAATCTTCCAGTTCGTTCTCGTAAAATTCGCATTCACGTGTTTCTTCCTGGTACTGCCAGCGAATGTGCATTGGCGATTGATTGCTACATTTTGCCGCTTCCACACAGGCATACAAGGCTGCCAGTTCGCTCTCGTTAAGCGCGGTTTTGGCAACTTCCGCACGTTTTAAAACCTCATCGACCAGCATATGCGTAAAATCTTCGCCACCGAGGAAGTTATCGCCAGCGGAGGCGTGAACTTCAATCACCGGCGTGGCGTACTCGAGCACCGTGACGTCGAACGTGCCGCCACCGAGATCAAAAACCAGCGAGCGGGTATTTTGCTGCGTATGCAGGCCATACGCCATCGCGGCTGCCGTTGGCTCATTTATCAGGCGCACTGCATTTAGCCCGGCTAACTCTGCTGCTAAACGGGTATGCTTGCGTTGTTCATCACTGAAATAAGCAGGAACAGAGATCACCACATCTTTAATCGGACGTTGCAGAAATTCTTCGGCATCTTCTTTTAATGAGCGTAATACCAAAGAGGACAGTTCTGGCGCGTTAAATGTGTCGCTGCCTAACCGCCAGTTGGTATTACTGCCCATCGCGCGTTTAAATAATGCTGCGGTTTTATCAGGATGCGATGTGCGCCTGGACACTGCCGGTTTACCGACCAGAATATGGTTATTTTCATCCATGCTAATTATAGATGGTGTTAAATATTCACCGAATTTATTTGGAATTAATTGTGCGGCACCGTCTTTCCAGACAGCAATTAAACTATTGGTAGTACCGAGATCGATACCAATGGCGAGTTCTGCATTATCCATTGCATTTATATCTTGAAAGAAAAAGAGATAACCAGATTAAGACCACCCTGGTAAAACGTGGTGATCTTAATCAATAAGGAGTATTAAGCGTAAAATTTCAGACGTTCAGCCAGTAAATCAACAAAGCCCTGACGATCAACATCGACCATTACAGTGGCATTCGGTTTATTACCGGTCAGATAGTAATAATCAACAACCGTCATCCCTTGGGTATATTTCCCCTGTGTTTCAACGCCGACCCAGCGCTCCACGGTGGTAAACAACTCGGGTTTCAATAGCCAGGCAATGGTGCATGGGTCATGCAATGGCGCGCCGACAAAGCCCCATTTTTCGTCTTTATGATATTCGAGGAAGAAATCCAGCAGTTCGGCAACAATGGTTGAAATTGGGTTACCAATCGCGCGGAAACGCTCGGTGTCTTCAACGTGGATTTGTGCTTTGTGAGTGACATCCAGACCGGCCATCACCACCGGAATTCCGGACTGAAAGACGATTTCTGCCGCTTCCGGGTCAACATAAATATTAAACTCGGCGGCTGGCGTCCAGTTACCAAGCCCCATTGCGCCACCCATCATCACGATACGGGCAATTTTGCTATGTAGTTCCGGATGGCTATTGAGCAGCAAGGCAACGTTAGTTTGCGGTCCGGTAGAAACAATCGTGACAGGTTCCGCACTTTCACGCAGCGTTTTCGCCATCAGCTCTACCGCCGTACAGTTTTGCGGTGCGAACGTCGGTTCCGGTAATGCCGGGCCGTCCAGTCCACTTTCGCCGTGTACGTTGTCCGCGATAATCAACTCACGCATTAACGGTTTCACCGCACCGCTTGCTACCGGAATATCGGTGCGATTAAGCAAGGTCAGCATACGCAGAACATTGCGTAATGTTTTATCGGGTGTCTGGTTTCCGGCGGAAGATGTGATGGCTTTGACATCAAGCTCTGGTGAGGCGAGGGCGAGAACTATTGCGATAGCGTCGTCATGACCTGGGTCGCAATCTAACAGAATTGGCAGTGCCATTGTTGCTCCTTGTTGTGTGTTTCTTTGCGACAAGGGTAACGCCGGAATGTAACAGATACGAGGACCGAAACGATAAAGCGTGAGATGGCGCGCACCTGGATATGCGCGCCGGAAGGATTAATGCAGGATTTTCGCGAGGAAGTCTTTTGCGCGGTCCGATTTCGGATCATCGAAGAAAGCGTCTTTCGGCGAGTCTTCGACAATTTTTCCCTCGTCCATAAAGATCACCCGATTCGCCACTTTGCGGGCAAAGCCCATTTCATGGGTCACCACCATCATGGTCATCCCCTCGTTCGCCAGTTCGACCATCACGTCCAGCACTTCGTTGATCATCTCCGGGTCTAGTGCCGATGTCGGTTCGTCGAACAGCATGGCAATAGGATCCATACACAATGCGCGAGCAATTGCCACACGCTGCTGCTGACCGCCGGAAAGCTGCGCCGGAAATTTATTGGCATGTGCGGAAAGTCCCACGCGCTCCAGCAATTTCAATGCTTTTTCACGAGCCGGCACTTTATCGCGTTTAAGCACTTTCACCTGCGCCAGGGTCAGGTTTTCGATAATCGACAGATGAGGGAACAGCTCGAAATGCTGGAACACCATCCCGACGCGGGAACGCAGCTTTGCCAGATCGGTTTTCTTGTCGTTAACCACGATACCATCGACGGTGATTTCACCTTGCTGCACCGGTTCGAGGCCGTTGACGGTTTTAATCAGCGTTGATTTGCCGGAACCAGACGGGCCGCAAACCACCACCACTTCGCCTTTTTTCACTTCGGTTGAGCAGTCGGTCAGCACCTGAAAGTGACCATACCATTTTGAAACATTTTTCAGGGTAATCATTATGCTGTCCTTCTTTTCAAGTAGCTGACCAACAACGACGCGCTAAGGCTAATAACGAAATAAACAAATCCGGCAAACAGGATCATCTCAACCTGCGTACCATCACGCTCACCAATGGTTGAGGCGGTACGGAAGAAATCGGCCAGAGATAACACATACACCAGTGAGGTATCCTGGAACAGTACGATGCCCTGAGTGAGCAGCAGCGGCACCATCGCGCGGAACGCCTGCGGCAGAATAATCAGTTTCATCGACTGCCAGTGAGTCATTCCCAACGCCAGCGCGGCGCTCGACTGACCACGAGAAATACTTTGAATACCGGCGCGGATAATCTCTGAATAGTAGGCCGCTTCAAACATCGAAAACGCCACCATCGCCGAAATTAAACGGATATCATTTTTTGGCGATAATCCCAGCACGTTTTGCAGAAAACCCGGCACAATCAGGTAAAACCACAGCAAAACCATAACTAAAGGAATCGAGCGGAATACGTTAACGTAGGCTTTGGCAAACCACGCAACAGGCGCAAAACTGGACAAGCGCATCACCGCCAGCATGGTGCCCCACAAAATACCAATCACGACTGCCGTGACGGTGATTTTCAGGGTGATCACCAGCCCGTCGAGCAGGTATGGCAGGGAAGGGACAATGGAACTCCAGTCAAATTCGTACATTATTTGCCCCCCATGTTGCCGGGCAGGCGAACTTTACGTTCAACCAGCGTCATTACCAGCATGATAACCGCGTTAATCAACACATACGCCAGCGTGATGGCGGTAAACGACTCCCAGGCGTGAGCGGAGTAATCGAGTAATTTACCCGCCTGCGCCGCCATATCTACCAGACCGATAGTCGAGGCGATGGCGGAGTTTTTCACCAGGTTCATCATCTCGGAAGTCATCGGCGGGACGATAACGCGATAAGCATTAGGCAACAGTACATAGCGGTAAGCCTGCGGCAGCGTCAGACCCATCGCCAGCGCGGCATTCTTCTGCCCACGCGGCAGCGACTGGATCGCGGCGCGTACCTGTTCGCAAACACGGGCGGCGGTAAACAGCCCCAGGCAGAGCATGGATGAAAGGAAAAACTGAATATTGGGATCCAGCTCGGCCTTAAACCACATGCCGATTTTCTCCGGCAGCAGCTCCGGGATCACCAGATACCAGGTAAAGAATTGCACAATCAACGGCACGTTGCGGAACAGTTCTACATACAACGTACCCAGACCGGAGAGAAAACGGTTTGGAACGGTACGTAAAATGCCGAAAAATGAACCGACGAGGAAAGCGATAATCCAGGCGCAGATCGACAAAGCGATCGTCACCTGAAAACCACTCCAGATCCAACCAAGATAGGTGGTGTTGCCGAACGGGGCTTGTTGTAAAAAAATACCCCAGTTCCAGTCTATAGACATAAATCTACTCCAGAAAAAAGAGGGTAGCAGCGTTAACTGCTACCCTCGAAGATTGTTACCCAGCGTATTGCGGTTTTCAGGCCCGATGGGGAACGACCATCAGGCGTATAGTCTGTCCGTGCTACGTAACAATCGAGAGGGCTGGAATTTCCGCCCCTGGTTCTTGTAATTAGTTCAGTGCCTTGTCATTCGGTTCTTTGAACTGTGCTTTCATTTCGTTTGACAGTTCGAAATTCATGTTCAGGTTTTTCGGCGGAATTGGATTTTTGAACCATTTATCAAACCATTTTTCCGCTTCACCGGAGGTCTGCACCTGAGCGATGGTGTCATCCATCAGCTTTTTGAACTGCGGATCATCTTTACGCAACATACAACCGTAGGCTTCCTGAGACTGCGGCTTGCCAACGATTTCCCAGTTGTCTGGTTTCTTCGCTTTCGCACGTTCACCGGCCAGCAGGGCATCATCCATCATAAAGGCAACGGCACGACCGCTTTCCAGGGTGCGGAAAGAGTCACCGTGATCTTTGGCGCTGATGATGCGCATATTCATTTTTTGCTCTTCATTCAGTTTGTTGAGCAAAACTTCAGAGGTAGTGCCGGAAGTGACGACCACGGCTTTGTCTTTCAGGTCGGCAAAATCTTTGATATCGCCGCCCTTTTTGGTCAGCAGGCGCGTACCGACCACGAAAATAGTGTCAGAGAAAGCCGCCTGTTTTTGGCGTTCGACGTTATTGGTGGTGGAACCACATTCAAAATCGAAAGTGCCGTTTTGCAGCAGTGGAATACGGTTTTGTGAGGTGATCGGAATCAGTTTCACCTGTAAGTCCGGTTTGTTGAGTTTCTTTTTCACTGCTTCAACAATGGCGTTGGAGTAATCCTGCGAGTAACCCACCACTTTTTGCTGATTGTCGTAATAAGAGAAAGGCACTGAAGATTCACGGTGACCGACGACAATCACACCGTTTTTGGCGATTTTGTCCAGAGTACTGCCCGCTGCCGGGGCGGCGTCATCTGCCTGTGCCAGTCCTGCGGAAAGCGCCAGGGCCAGGATTGCTGTGGCAGGTTTACGTAATTGCATATCCAACTCCTTTATCTTCTGCGTTAAAAACGCATGGATACCCGTTGTGAGTGTTTGTGTTGTTATCATCTGCAACTTTATTGTGCAGTGTTGTGCTTGTTAGGTAACATTTAGTTTGGCTAAATGTAAAGATAATGCTGTTTTATTGTTTGTTTTTGCGAGATGCGCCGCACCATTCCGAAGCAAAATTCTTAAAATGCACTCTTTTAGTGCTACCGCTGGATTACTGTGGTGCAACCAGGTTGTACTGATGCTGATTCAGGGTTTGCCTTGTATAACAAAGCAATAGATGTGCCAAAGTTGGATAGGGGAATTTTATTATCCGGATAACGCACTGATGCCGCATCCGGCGAGCGTGCCGAAATACGGGATGTATTCCGGCACGATAAGAAGGGATTATTTACGTCGCTGACGCAAGCTCATCAACACAGCGGCAAAACCAAACAGTGCCGTCAGCACCCACAGCGGCCAGTTGCCGGTACGTGCGTACGGTGTGAGTCCGGTGGTCGGCGTCACGTTAGTGGTCAACACCTCGCGGGTGAATTGCGGGATCATCGCCTGAATCTCCCCCTGCGGGCCAATCACCGCCGTAATGCCGTTGTTGGTGCTGCGCAACAGTGGGCGCGCCAGCTCCAGCGCACGCATTCGCGCCATCTGGAAGTGCTGCCAAGGACCAATAGACTTACCAAACCACGCATCGTTGGAGATAGTCAGCAGATAGTCGGTATCCGGGCGGAAGTTATCGCGCACTTGCTCGCCAAGAATGATCTCATAGCAAATGGCCGCAGTAAGCTCAATACCATTTACCGATAGCGGTGGCTGGATATATGGCCCACGGCTGAACGACGACATCGGCAGATCAAAGAACGGTGCTAACGGACGCAGAATCGACTCCAGCGGGACAAACTCGCCAAACGGCACCAGATGGTTTTTGTTATAGCGATCGGCTGATTCATAGCTGTACGGCGCACCTTTACCCAGCGTGATGATGGTGTTGTAGGTATCGTAGCGGTTCTGCTTATTGAGACGCGCGTCGACAATCCCGGTTACCAGCGAGCTACCTTTATCGCGCAACTCACCGTCCAGTGCTTTGAGGAACGGCTGCTGATTAATTTCCAGATCGGTTATCGCTGACTCCGGCCAGATAATCAACGATGATTTGCCCATCAGCGGTGCCGTTGCGTTGTAGTAAATCTTCAGCGTATTAAGAAGCTGACTTTCATCCCACTTCAGCGATTGCGGAATATCGCCCTGAACCATCGAAACCTGAATGGTTTTCTCCGGTTGCGGGGTAAACCACTGGATGTAACGCAGCGGGAAGGGAAGGGCAAACAGTACGACGGCCACCACCAGCGGACGCCAGTTGCGTTTGACTAACGCCAGTGCCAGCAGGCCGCTAACCATCATCAGCAGGAAGTTAATGGCTTCCACGCCCATTATCGGTGCCAGCCCTTTTAACGGGCCATCAATCTGGCTATAGCCGAACTGTAACCACGGGAAGCCAGTCAGCACCCAACCGCGCAGAAACTCGGTCACTTGCCAGAGAGCAGGGGCGGCAATCGCCACGCGCAGCCAGGTGGTTTTCGGCCACAGACGCGACAGCACGCCAGCAAACAGTCCGGTATACAGCGACAAATACGCCGCCAGCAGTACCACCAGGAAGATGTTAACCGGGCCAGGCATTCCGCCAAAGGTCGCGATACTGACATAGACCCAGTTGATACCGCTGCCAAAGAGGCCAAATCCCCAGCAAAAGCCAATAGCGGCAGACTGGAGTGGACGGCGGTTAAAGGTCAACGCCTGAAGCCCCATCAGCGAAATAATCGCCGCAGGCCAGACGTCGTAAGGAGAGAAGGCCAGCGTTCCGCAGGCACCGAATAATAACGCCAGCAGCAGGCGAATGCGCTGGCGTTCAATTAATGAGGCAAAAGCCATGTAGTTATCTATCCAGTTTCGGTTTTATTCATCCAGCTTCGGCTGGGGTGAGTCATCCGGGATTTTGACATGAACCTGAATAATACGCCGACTATCGGCCATCGCCACTTTGAACTGGTAACCGTCGATGTCGATGGTTTCGCCACGCGCCGGAAGATGCCCAAATGCCTGCATCACCAGACCACCGATAGTGTCAACCTCTTCATCGCTAAAGTGGGTGCCGAACGCTTCGTTGAAGTCTTCAATAGAAGCCAGTGCGCGCACGGTCCAGGTATGACGACTCAGCTGACGGAAGTCGATATCATCTTCTTCGTCATACTCGTCTTCAATCTCACCAACAATCAGTTCCAGGATGTCTTCAATGGTCACCAGACCGGAAACCCCACCGAATTCGTCAATGACGATCGCCATGTGGTAACGCTGAGAGCGAAACTCTTTCAGCATCCGGTCTACGCGCTTACTTTCAGGAACGACAACCGCCTGACGTAACACTTTGTCCATGCTGAAGGCTTCAGCATCGCTGCGCATAAACGGCAGCAAGTCTTTCGCCATCAGAATCCCTTCAATGTGATCTTTGTCTTCGCTAATCACCGGGAAACGTGAGTGGGCGGACTCGATGATGACATCAAGGCATTCGTCCAGCGTCTGGTTGCGTTTCAGGGTAATCATCTGGGAGCGGGGGATCATGATGTCGCGGACGCGTTGGTCTGCGATGTCCATCACTCCTTCGAGCATATCGCGCGTATCTTCGTCGATAAGGTCGTTCTGCCCGGAATCACGGATCAGCGCCAGCAGTTCGTCACGGTTTTTCGGTTCACCGTGGAAAAGTTGGCTGAGTAACAGGGAGAAAAATCCCTTCTTGTTGCTTATCGTGTCACTACTGTGTGAATTGTCGTCGCTCATGGCGTCGTATGGGTTCTCATGTTAGTTAATCAAAACGCCGTCGTTAATCACCAACGGCGGGGACATCTGCCAGTCAAATGCCTGGCAAATTATTCTTTCTCGGCAATGTACGGATCCTCATAGCCCAGAGCAAGCATAATCTCTGTTTCGAGGGCTTCCATTTCTTCTGCTTCGTCATCTTCGATGTGATCGTAACCTAACAAATGCAGACTGCCGTGCACCACCATATGCGCCCAGTGTGCCTCCAGTGGTTTGCCTTGCTCCTGTGCTTCCTTCTCAACCACCTGACGGCAGATAACCAGATCGCCCAGTAGCGACATCTCCATGCCAGGCGGCACTTCAAACGGGAAGGAGAGCACGTTGGTCGGCTTATCCTTACCGCGATAGGTCATATTCAGACTGTGGCTTTCGGCGGTATCGACCACGCGAATAGTCACTTCCGACTCTTCCTGAAACTGCGGGATCACCGCATTCAGCCATGTCTGAAACTGGCTCTCTTCCGGTAACCCGGAATTATCTTCACATGCCAGTTGTAAATCGAGGATCACCTGACTCATTTTTGTTCCTGTTCTTCGCGCTTGCGTTCTGCCGCCAGCGCCGCTTTACGTTTTTGTTCGGCTTCTTCCCAGGCTTCATAGGCGTTAACGATACGCGCCACCACCGGGTGACGAACCACGTCTTCGCTGTGGAAGAAGTTAAAGCTGATCTCTTCGACATCGGCCAGCACTTCGATGGCATGACGCAAACCTGATTTAGTATTACGCGGCAGGTCGATCTGTGTGACGTCGCCGGTGATAACCGCTTTTGAGTTAAAACCGATACGGGTCAGGAACATCTTCATCTGTTCGATGGTGGTGTTCTGGCTTTCATCAAGAATGATAAACGCGTCGTTCAGCGTACGACCACGCATATAAGCCAGCGGTGCGACTTCAATAACGTTGCGCTCAATCAGTTTCTCGACTTTCTCAAAGCCCAGCATTTCAAACAGCGCGTCGTACAGCGGGCGCAGATACGGATCTACTTTCTGGCTTAAATCGCCAGGCAGGAAGCCCAGCTTCTCACCGGCTTCTACTGCCGGACGAGTCAGCAAAATACGGCGAATTTCCTGACGCTCCAGGGCATCAACTGCCGCAGCCACTGCCAGGTAGGTTTTACCCGTACCCGCCGGGCCAACGCCGAAGGTGATGTCATGGTCGAGAATATTGGCGATGTACTGCGCCTGGTTTGGCGTGCGCGGCTTAATTACGCCGCGTTTGGTTTTGATATTGACCGCTTTGCCGTACTCCGGCACGCTCTCCGCGCTTTGCTCCAGCACCCGCGCTTCTTTAATCGCAAGGTGGATCTGTTCTGGTTCGATATCCTGAATCTGACCGCGCATTGGGGCGGTATCGACATACAGGCTGCGCAGAATGTCTGCCGCGGCGGTGACGCAAATCGGGCGGCCGGTCAGTTTAAAGTGGTTATCGCGGCGATTGATTTCGATGCCGAGACGGCGTTCGAGTTGTTTGATGTTGTCATCAAACGGGCCGCACAGGCTCAACAGACGCGCGTTGTCTGCTGGCTCCAGGGTGATTTCGCGAGTGTCTATGTTCAAACTGTTCCTCTTATCTGTATGCCGCCGGAAGCTGAACATTCACCGGCCTATAACGAAATTATTCACGCCACAGGAAAAAGGCGCAAGCATTGCGATAAAGATGGGGATAAAGAGAGAAAAAACAAGGCCCACCGGAACGGCGGGGCCAGTGATTATTGACGAAGTGCGTGTTGTTCATGCCGGATGCGGCGTAAACGCCTTGTCCGGCCTACAAATTCATGCGAATTCAATATATTGCTGGAATCATGTAGGCCTGATAAGCGTAGCGCATCAGGCAATTTGCGTTTGCCGTCAGTCTCAAAACTTACCAGACCGGCGGGCCTGAGAATTACGGCTGATAATAACCCACGCCAAGGTCGTTTTCTTTGCGGGTACGGGCAATCACCGATTCGGGTGTTTCTGCCACGCGCAGACCCATTTCATCTTCAGTACGCACCACTTTACCGCGCAGAGAGTTCGGGTAGACGTCGGTGATTTCTACATCGACGAATTTACCGATCATATCCGGTGTGCCCTCGAAGTTGACCACGCGGTTATTTTCGGTACGCCCAGAAAGCTCCATGATGCTCTTACGCGATGTACCTTCTACCAGAATACGCTGGGTGGTGCCGAGCATCCGGCGGCTCCATGCCATCGCTTGCTGATTGATACGTTCTTGCAGAATATACAGACGCTGCTTCTTCTCTTCTTCCGGAACATCATCAACCATATCGGCGGCTGGCGTACCCGGACGTGCAGAGAAGATAAAGCTGTAGCTCATGTCGAAATTGACGTCGGCAATCAGCTTCATCGTTTTCTCGAAGTCTTCGGTGGTTTCGCCAGGGAAGCCAACGATGAAGTCAGAACTGATCTGAATATCCGGACGCGCCGCACGCAGTTTACGGATGATCGCTTTGTACTCCAGCGCCGTGTGAGTACGGCCCATCAGGTTCAGAATGCGATCGGAACCGCTCTGTACCGGCAGGTGCAGGAAGCTCACCAGCTCCGGCGTGTCGCGATACACTTCGATGATATCGTCGGTGAATTCGATCGGATGGCTGGTGGTAAAGCGAATACGATCGATCCCGTCGATCGCAGCAACCAGACGCAGCAGATCGGCAAACGTTCCGGTGGTGCCGTCGTAGTTCTCACCACGCCAGGCATTCACATTCTGACCGAGCAGGTTGACTTCACGCACGCCCTGAGCAGCAAGCTGGGCAATCTCAAACAGAATATCGTCGGACGGACGGCTTACCTCTTCACCACGGGTGTAAGGCACCACGCAGTAGGTGCAATATTTATTGCAGCCTTCCATGATGGAGACAAACGCGGTCGGCCCTTCGGCGCGCGGTTCCGGCAGACGGTCAAACTTCTCAATTTCCGGGAAGCTGATATCTACAACCGGGCTGCGGTCGCCGCGCACGGAGTTGATCATCTCCGGCAGACGGTGCAGCGTTTGCGGCCCAAAAATAATATCGACATAGTGGGCGCGCTGGCGAATGTGCTCGCCTTCTTGCGATGCCACGCAGCCGCCGACGCCGATAATCAGGTCTGGATTCTTCTCTTTTAACAGTTTCCAGCGACCCAACTGATGGAAGACTTTTTCCTGAGCCTTCTCGCGGATTGAGCAGGTGTTCAGCAGCAGCACATCCGCTTCTTCCGCCACGTCGGTCAGTTGATAGCCGTGGGTGGCATCCAGCAGATCGGCCATCTTCGATGAATCGTACTCGTTCATCTGACAGCCCCAGGTTTTAATATGGAGTTTTTTGGTCATCGACTTGCTCTTGCGAAATAGTAGCCAGGAATGCAGGGCGCATAGTGTAATGCTTTGCTGCCGTTGTGACCAGTATGAGCGTTATCAGCCCTTGGGGGTAAAAATCCTGTAAACTTAAAGCATATTGCTAACAGGATGATTGACCATGACAAATCAACCAACGGAAATTGCCATTGTCGGCGGAGGAATGGTCGGCGGCGCACTGGCGCTGGGGCTGGCACAGCACGGATTTGCGGTAACGGTGATCGAGCACGCAGAACCTGCGCCATTTGTCGCTGACAGCCAGCCGGATGTGCGGATCTCGGCGATCAGTGCGGCTTCGGTATCATTGCTTAAAGGTTTAGGCGTCTGGGATGCGGTACAGGCCATGCGTTGCCATCCTTATCGCAGACTGGAAACCTGGGAGTGGGAAACGGCGCATGTGGTGTTTGATGCTGCTGAACTAAAGCTGCCGCTGCTTGGCTACATGGTGGAAAACACTGTCCTGCAACAGGCGCTGTGGCAGGTGCTGGAAGCGCATCCGAAAGTAACGTTACGTGTGCCAACCTCGCTGATTGCGCTGCATCGCCATAATGATCTTCAGGAGCTGGAACTGAAGGGCGGAGAAACGATCCGCGCGAAGTTGGTGATTGGTGCCGACGGCGCAAATTCGCAGGTGCGGCAGATAGCGGGAATTGGCGTTCATGCCTGGCAGTATGCGCAGTCGTGTATGTTGATTAGCGTACAGTGTGAGAACGATCCCGGCGACAGCACCTGGCAGCAATTTACCCCGGACGGACCGCGTGCGTTTCTGCCATTGTTTGATAACTGGGCATCGCTGGTGTGGTATGACTCTCCGGCGCGCATTCGCCAGTTGCAGAATATGAATATGGCGCAGTTACAGGCGAAAATCGCGAAGCATTTCCCGTCGCGTCTGGGTTACGTGACACCGCTTGCCGCTGGTGCGTTTCCGCTGACACGTCGCCATGCGTTGCAGTATGTGCAACCAGGGCTTGCACTGGTAGGCGATGCCGCGCATACCATCCATCCGCTGGCGGGGCAGGGGGTGAATCTTGGTTATCGTGATGTCGATGCCCTGATTGATGTCCTGGTGAACGCCCGCAGCTATGGCGAAGCGTGGGCCAGTTATCCTGTGCTCAAGCGTTACCAGATGCGGCGCATGGCGGATAACTTCATTATGCAGAGCGGTATGGATCTGTTTTATGCCGGATTCAGCAATAATCTGCCACCACTGCGTTTTTGTGCGTAATCTCGGATTAATGGCGGCGGAGCGTGCTGGCGTGTTGAAACGTCAGGCGCTGAAATATGCGTTAGGGTTGTAGCCTTACAACATTGCCGGAAGCATGCCAACCGTAGGTCGGATAAGACGCGCCAGCGTCGCATCCGACATTGAAGGATAAGACGTGTCAGCATCATATTCGGCATTGAATATACGCAGAAAAGCAAAAAGCTCGCCGAAGCGAGCTTTTTTAATGTGGCTGGGGTACGAGGATTCGAACCTCGGAATGCCGGAATCAGAATCCGGTGCCTTACCGCTTGGCGATACCCCAACAAATTTGTTTTTGAATTTGCCGAATCTATTCGACAGATTCAGAATTTGGTGGCTACGACGGGATTCGAACCTGTGACCCCATCATTATGAGTGATGTGCTCTAACCAACTGAGCTACGTAGCCAGATTATTTCTTCGATGGCTGGGGTACCTGGATTCGAACCAGGGAATGCCGGTATCAAAAACCGGTGCCTTACCGCTTGGCGATACCCCAATAACCGGGCGGTGAACCGCTTACTCGAAGAAGATGGCTGGGGTACCTGGATTCGAACCAGGGAATGCCGGTATCAAAAACCGGTGCCTTACCGCTTGGCGATACCCCATCCGTACAACGCTTTCTGGTGAATGGTGCGGGAGGCGAGACTTGAACTCGCACACCTTGCGGCGCCAGAACCTAAATCTGGTGCGTCTACCAATTTCGCCACTCCCGCAAAAAAAAGATGGTGGCTACGACGGGATTCGAACCTGTGACCCCATCATTATGAGTGATGTGCTCTAACCAACTGAGCTACGTAGCCATCTTTTTTTTCGCGATACCTTATCGGCGTTGCGGGGCGCATTATGCGTATAGAGCCTTGCAGCGTCAACCTCTTTTTCAAGGAAAATTGCTCGAAAGTGACTGTTTGGTTAGGTTGCGAACAGCGTGGCGCTATATTCGTCAATTATTGTTTACTTTGTGTTTTTCCCCTGCCTTACAGCCATTCTTTTGTCACACAGGATGAAATTCGGAATTCAACAATAGTGGTGGGAAATTAATCCATGAAATACTGGCCCGTTGCACAGGACAGGGCAGGGATCGCTACGCCTGCATCTCTGCTATCACTTCAGGCGATTTATTGAGGGAATACTATGCTGCGTTTTATGACGATGTTGATGGGTGTCTTATTAATTATGCAATCCGCGTTTGCCGATACGGTCAAACCGGAAATCGGTAAATATGTTTTTGGCTATCGTGGGCAGGAAGGCGCTGTGGTATGGATGATGCGAATCGGGCCGAAAGCGTCTAATGAGGCACTCGTTCAGGTATCTCATGTTGATAATGACATCGATGGTCAGATTTTTCGCTGCAAAGTAAAAGTATTACAGGAAGGTGAGAAATCTTATACCGCTGTAATCAAGGGTGAATCTTTTGAGTTATTACGCCTGAAAGAGGGAAATGGAAGCCTGCATATCCCGGAGGAATCGGCAACCTGGTCAGTCGCTTACAATAATGAGTTATCTGACAGCGATGTAGCAAATCCGGAACATTTCCTCACTGCGTATCAGAATCAACAAGCTCCCCAGTAACTGAAATTGCCCCGGATTTCTCCGGGGCAATATTACACGTCTTATTTATACGCTGACTGGTGAACGCCAACCGCACGACCAGAAGGATCGTCCATTTTCTTGAACGCCTCATCCCACTCGATCGCTTTAGCGGAAGAACACGCGACGGAAGGACCGCCCGGTACGCACTCTGCGGCGCTCGGAAGCGGGAACAGTTCTTCAAAGATCTCCCGGTACAGGTACGCTTCTTTTGAGGTCGGCGTGTTGTATGGGAAGCGGAAGCGGGCTGTTTCCAGTTGCTGATCAGAAACCTGCTGTGCCGCCACTTCTTTCAGTGTGTCAATCCAACTGTAACCGACACCATCGGAGAACTGCTCTTTCTGCCGCCAGGCAACACTTGCAGGCAGGTACGACTCAAAACATTCACGCAGGATGTGTTTTTCCATCTTACCGTTGCCGCACATTTTATCCTGCGGGTTAATACGCATTGCTACGTCGAGGAATTTCTTGTCGAGGAACGGAACGCGTGCTTCCACACCCCAGGCTGACATCGCTTTGTTGGCACGCGCGCAGTCATACATATGCAGAGCCAGCAGTTTACGCACCGTTTCTTCATGTAGTTCTTTAGCGTTCGGCGCTTTGTGGAAGTAAAGATAACCGCCAAACACTTCGTCAGAACCTTCACCGGACAACACCATTTTAATGCCCATCGCCTTGATCTTACGCGACATTAAATACATCGGTGTTGAAGCGCGAATAGTGGTCACATCATAAGTTTCGATGTGGTAAATCACGTCGCGGATGGCATCCAGACCTTCCTGTACAGTGAAGTGAATTTCGTGGTGCACAGTACCCAGATGGTTCGCCACTTCCTGGGCTGCTTTCAGATCCGGTGAACCCGGCAGACCTACAGCAAACGAGTGTAACTGCGGCCACCAGGCTTCAGAGCGTTCCTGATCTTCCACGCGACGAGCGGCATATTTCTTGGTGATAGCGGAAATAATTGAGGAATCCAGACCACCCGAGAGCAGCACGCCGTAAGGCACGTCAGACATCAGATGGCTTTTTACGGAATCTTCCAGTGCCTGACGCAGTTCATTTTTGTCGGTCACGTTATCTTTCACTGCATCAAAGTCGAACCAGTCGCGATGATAATAAGAACGGATTTCGCCGTCCTGACTCCATAAATAGCTCCCCGCCGGGAACTCTTTAATCGTGCGGCAAACTGGCACCAGGGCTTTCATTTCTGAGGCCACATACAGCTGACCGTGTTCGTCATAGCCCATGTACAGTGGGATGATCCCCAGATGGTCGCGGCCAATCAGGTATGCATCTTTTTCGCTGTCGTACAGGGCAAAAGCAAACATGCCCTGCAAGTCGTCGAGAAATTCCGGCCCTTTTTCCTGATACAGCGCGAGGATCACTTCACAGTCAGACCCGGTCTGGAACTGGTAACGATCGCCATATTCGGCGCGCAATGTCTGGTGGTTGTAGATTTCACCGTTTACCGCCAGTACGTGGGTTTTTGTTGGTTGTAGAGAGGTTGCGCCCCCGCGTTAACGTCAACAATTGACAGACGTTCGTGGGCGAGAATGGCGTTATCGCTGGCATAAATACCGGACCAGTCCGGGCCACGATGACGCATCAGGCGTGACAGTTCGAGGGCTTTCTTCCGCAGTTCAACTGCGTCTGTTTTGATATCGAATACGCCAAAAATTGAACACATAACCTTCTCCGTTAACCTGGTATTTGTTGCTTGTTGTGTTTTGCTTGTTTAAAAAAATGCCGCAAAGCAGCACTGTGCGCAAGCGATTTGGCAGTGGAAAAATAAAAAAACGTAATAGTGATTGTCGATTGGTGAAAAAAGGTCTGGTGTGAGGATGTATTTATTGATGAATCGATAATTTTTAGCGGGTTTTATTGAATGGTTATATTTTACGGGGGCCAAATTGCTGACAAAGTGCGATTTGTTCATGCCGGATGCGGCGTGAACGCCTTATCCGGCCTACAAAAGCATGAAAATTCAATATATTGCAGGAGCTGCGTGTGCCTGATAAGCGTAGCGCATCAGGCTGTTTGGCGTTTGTCATCAATATCAACCACGCCCTGAGACGTGGTTGCTATTCAGATAACGTCGATTTCAGCGACTGACGGGTAAATCCAGCTTGGGCGGAACGGCATGCTGTCGATATCGTCGAGCGACGAAACGCCGGAGAGCACAAGAATCGTCTCCAGACCGGCCTGGAAGCCCGCCAGAATGTCGGTACGTAGGTTATCGCCGACAATCACCGTTTCTTCCGAGTGGGCCTGCATTTTGTTTAATGCTGCACGGATGATCCACGGGCTGGGTTTACCAACATAGAACGGTTTGCGCCCGGATATTTTCTCAATGCCCGCGCACAGCGCGCCACAGGCGGGATAAAAACCGCGCCCGTGGGTGTCCGGGTTGGTGGCGATAAAGCGTGCACCATTAGCGACGAAATAGGCCGCTTTATGCATCATGTCCCAGTTGTAGGAGCGCGTTTCGCCAACAATCACAAAATCAGGGTTCACATCGGTAATCGTAAAACCAGCTTTGTACAGTTCATGAATCAGTGCGCCTTCGCCCACCACATACGCTTTCTTGCCTTCCTGGCGACGCAGGAAATCGGCGGTTGCCATCGCGGAGGTATAAAACACGCTGTCCGGCACATCGACACCGGCAGTGGCAAAGCGGTTCGCCAGATCTTGCCCGGTCTGCGAAGGATAGTTGGTCAGCAACACCAGCGGCAGGCCTTTATCCATAATCCCGTGCAAAAATTCCGCTGCACCCGGTACGGCGACGTTATCGTGCATCAGCACGCCGTCGATATCGCAAATTACATTTTTAATGGTCATGGACTACCCAGAATATTGACAACAATAAGCGCCACTATAAAAGCACATTAATTTTCCAGCAAATGCTGGAGCAAAATACCGTTGAGCATGGCGCGTTTTACCAGCGCAAAAGCGCCGATTGCTGAGCGGTGATCCAGCTCAGAACGTACCACCGGCAGATTAGTGCGAAACGCATTCAGTGCCTGAGTATTAATGCAGCTTTCGATAGCAGGGAGTAGCACTTTATCGGCTTCGGTGATTTCACCGGCAATGACAATTTTTTGCGGATTAAATAAGTTGATAGCAATGGCGATGGTTTTGCCCAGATGACGACCTACGTACTCGATCACTTCCGAGGCCAGGCTATCGCCTTTGTTCGCGGCTTTGCAGATTGTTTTGATAGTGCAGTCATCCAGCGGCACACGGCTCTGATAGCCCTGCTTTAACAGATTCAACACCCGCTGTTCAATGGCAGCGTTGGCAGCGATAGTTTCCAGGCAGCCGAAGTTGCCACAGTGGCAGCGTTCTCCCAGCGGTTCGACCTGAATATGGCCAATTTCGCCGACGTTGCCGTTGCGGCCGATAAAAATGCGCCCGTTAGAGATGATTCCTGCCCCCGTTCCGCGATGCACGCGCACCAGAATGGAGTCTTCGCAATCCTGACTTGCACCGAAGTAGTGCTCTGCCAGCGCCAGACTGCGGATATCGTGGCCGACAAAACAGGTCACTTTAAAACGCTCTTCCAGTGCTTCAACCAGCCCCCAGTTTTCCACCTGAATATGCGGCATGTAGTGAATTTTGCCGCTGTCCGGGTCGACCAGCCCTGGCAGGATCACTGAAATGGCGATCAGCTCCCGCAGCTTGCGCTGGTGGTTATCAATAAACTGAGTAATGGCATTCAGTAGGGCATGTTCCAGCGTCTGCTGGGTACGTTCAGGTAGCGGGTAATGTTCTTCTGCCAGAACTTTGCTGCTGAGATCAAACAGGGTGATGGTGGCGTCGTGACGACCGAGACGTACGCCGATTGCGTGGAAATTGCGGGTTTCGGTGACGATAGAGATAGCGCGGCGGCCCCCGGTGGAGGCCTGCTGATCAACTTCTTTGATCAGCCCGCGTTCGATAAGCTGACGCGTAATTTTGGTTACGCTGGCGGGGGCAAGGCTGGCTTTGCTCAGCAATCTGAATTCGCGAGATTGGCCCATGCTGGTCAATCAGGCGATAAACCGCCGCGCTGTTAAGCTGTTTTACGAGATCAACATTACCTATCTGAGCTTGTCCGCCTGGTGTCATACTTTCTCTTATTGGGTTACGACCTCGTTACCGTTAACGATGGTCCTGGTGATTTTAAAATCAGGTGTGAATGCGGTCAGGTTGGCCACTTTACCTGCGGCGAGAGTGCCGAGACGTTTTTCAACGCCAATCGCACGAGCCGGATAGAGCGTCGCCATACGCAGCACTTCATCCAGTGCGATACCGCAATGTTCAACCAGATTACGCACGCCTTCAATCATGGTTAAGGATGAACCACTTAACGTACCATTCTCATCCACACAAAGTCCGTTGCGGTAGTATATTGTTTTACCCGCAAAAATGAACTGTTCAATATTGGCACCTGCTGGCGCAGTCGCGTCAGTGACCAGACACAGTTTGTCGCCTTTCAGACGTTTGGCATTGCGAATGTTGGCGTAATCAACATGCAGACCATCGGCAATAATACCGCAATAAATGTCCGCTTCGTCGAGGATCGCGCCCGCCAGGCCCGGTTCACGACCGGTAATATACGGCATCGCGTTGTACAGATGGGTGGCAAAGGTAATCCCCGCGCGGAAACCGGCTTTCGCTTCTTTTAACGTTGCATTGGAGTGACCGGCAGACACCACAATCCCGGCATTTGCCAGTTTGCTGATCACTTCTGCTGGAACCATTTCCGGTGCCAGCGTCACTTTGGTAATGACATCGGCATTTTCACACAGGAAATCGACCAGCGCGGCATCCGGTTTACGTACGAAATTCGGATTATGGGTACCTTTTTTCACCAGATTCAGCCACGGGCCTTCCAGGTGTAAACCTAACGCCTGATTCGGATGTTTTGCCAGGTACTCGCACATCACGCGAACACCCTGTTTCATCAGGTCATCGCTGGTGGTGATAAGCGTTGGCAAATAGTTAGTGCAGCCTGATTTCTCATTGGCTTTCTGCATGATTTCCAGCGTTTCCACGCTGACCGCTTCAGCGGTATCGTTAAACTGTACGCCGCCGCAGCCGTTTAACTGCACATCGATAAAACCGGGGGAGAGAATGGCCCCGTTCAGTGAACGTTGTTCAATCTCTGGCGGCAGTTCCGCTACTGGGCAGACGCTTTTAATCAGGCCATCAGCGATAACAACTGCATGGTCATCAAGAAATTCATGACCGGTAAAGATCCGGCCCTGGGTTAATGCATACATTCCGACCCCCGATTTCAAAAATAATAATGCCCTGAGCAAGGCGTCAGGGCAGGGATAACAATTACAGACCTTTGATATTTTCTGCTTCTAATTCGTTGAAATATCTTAAAGTCTTAACCTTTAGCTCCATGGTGGAAGGCTCATCGCACACCATGATCGCTTTCGGATGCAGTTGCAGACAGCTGATGGTCCACATGTGGTTAACGCAACCTTCAACGGCAGCCTGCAGTGCCAGTGCTTTCTGGCTGCCCAGCACCAGAATCATCACTTCTTCGGCATCCAGCAGTGTACCCACACCTACGGTCAGCGCATATTTTGGCACCTGATTAACATCGTTATCAAAGAAACGAGAGTTTGCGACGCGAGTGTCATGTGTCAGGGTTTTGATACGGGTGCGAGAGGCAAGAGAAGAGGCTGGTTCGTTAAATGCAATGTGACCGTCGTTACCTACACCACCCATAAACAGATGGATTTTACCGTAAGAGCGAATTTTTTCTTCATACTGGCGGCATTCGGCGTCGATATCCGGGGCATTGCCGTTGAGAAGGTTGATATTTTCTGCTGGAATATCAACGTGATCGAAGAAGTTACGGTGCATAAAACTGTAGTAGCTTTCCGGATGCTCTTTCGGCAGACCGACATATTCGTCCATGTTGAAGGTGACAACGTGCTTAAAGCTGACCTGGCCTGCTTTATGCATTTCGACTAACGCTTTATAGGTGGTCATCGGCGTGCCGCCAGTCGGCAGGCCAAGCACAAACGGACGATCGGCTGTCGGTTTGAACGCATTAATACGATTAACGATATGGCGAGCAGCCCATTTGCCGACCTGTTCAGCGGTAGTCAGGGGGATCAGTCTCATTATTCACCTCAAGTAAGTAAAAAGTAAGCCGTTGGCGGATTAGGCATCTTTAAGCGTAACCTGGATTTGCGCAGACAGGCGTCAATCCGACCTGATTTTTTGAATGATAAAATAAGTTTTCTGGTTTAGCCAGTAAAAGGGAGTAATGATAACGATATTTGGTGACAAAACTCACAAAAGACGCGCGTTTAATTTGCGGTACGAATTAAATTTTCACACACTCTGTAGCAGATGATCTAACAACTTGATTACAGAACATCGGCAGCACAATTTGCTGCAAAATAAAAATACGGCTTTAAACGAGCCAAATAGGGTTCTCGTAGGGGGAATAAGATGAATATTTTAGGTTTTTTCCAGCGACTCGGTAGGGCGTTACAGCTCCCTATCGCGGTGCTGCCGGTGGCGGCACTGTTGCTGCGATTCGGCCAGCCAGATTTACTTAATGTTGCGTTTATTGCCCAGGCAGGCGGCGCGATTTTTGATAACCTGGCGTTGATCTTTGCGATCGGCGTGGCCTCCAGCTGGTCCAAAGACAGTGCAGGTGCAGCTGCGTTGGCGGGTGCGGTTGGTTACTTTGTGTTAACTAAAGCGATGGTGACCATCAACCCAGAAATTAACATGGGGGTTCTGGCAGGTATCATTACCGGTCTGGTCGGTGGTGCAGCCTATAACCGTTGGTCGGATATTAAACTGCCGGACTTCCTGAGCTTCTTCGGCGGCAAACGTTTTGTGCCGATCGCCACCGGCTTCTTCTGCCTGGTGCTGGCAGCCATTTTTGGTTACGTCTGGCCGCCGGTACAGCACGCTATCCATGCAGGCGGAGAGTGGATCGTTTCTGCGGGCGCGCTGGGTTCCGGTATCTTTGGTTTCATCAACCGTCTGCTGATCCCAACCGGTCTGCATCAGGTACTGAACACCATCGCCTGGTTCCAGATTGGTGAATTCACCAACTCTGCGGGTACGGTTTTCCACGGTGACATCAACCGCTTCTATGCGGGCGACGGCACTGCGGGGATGTTCATGTCTGGCTTCTTCCCGATCATGATGTTCGGTCTGCCAGGTGCGGCGCTGGCGATGTACTTCGCAGCACCGAAAGAGCGTCGCCCGATGGTTGGCGGGATGCTGCTTTCTGTTGCTATCACCGCGTTCCTGACCGGTGTGACTGAGCCGCTGGAATTCCTGTTTATGTTCCTTGCTCCGCTGCTGTACCTCCTGCACGCACTGCTGACGGGTATCAGTCTGTTTGTGGCAACGTTGCTGGGGATCCACGCGGGCTTTTCCTTCTCTGCGGGCGCTATCGACTACGCGTTGATGTACAACCTGCCAGCAGCCAGCCAGAACGTCTGGATGCTGCTGGTGATGGGCGTTGTTTTCTTCGCTATCTACTTTGTGGTGTTCAGTGCGGTTATCCGTATGTTCAACCTGAAAACGCCAGGTCGTGAAGATAAAGATGACGAGATCGTTACTGAAGAAGCGAACAGCAATACCGAAGAAGGCTTAACTCAACTGGCAACCAACTACATTGCGGCAGTTGGTGGTAGTGACAATCTAAAAGCGATTGACGCCTGTATTACTCGTCTGCGCTTGACTGTGGCTGACTCAGCACGTGTCAACGATGCGATGTGTAAACGTCTGGGTGCTTCTGGGGTGGTGAAACTGAACAAACAGACCATCCAGGTGATTGTCGGCGCGAAAGCAGAATCCATCGGCGATGCGATGAAGAAAGTCGTTGCTCGCGGCCCGGTAGCTGCTGCTTCTGCTGAAGCTGCTCCGGCAACTGCCGCTCCGGTAGCGAAACCGCAGGCTGTACCAAACGCAGTGTCTATCGCTGAGCTGGTATCGCCAATTACCGGTGATGTTGTCGCACTGGATCAGGTGCCAGACGAAGCGTTCGCCAGCAAAGCCGTGGGCGACGGTGTGGCGGTGAAACCGACGGATAAAATCGTTGTATCACCAGCGGCGGGAACCATCGTGAAAATCTTCAACACCAACCACGCGTTCTGCCTTGAAACTGAAAAAGGCGCAGAGATCGTCGTCCACATGGGTATCGACACCGTAGCGCTGGAAGGTAAAGGCTTTAAACGTCTGGTGGAAGAGGGCGCGCAGGTAAGCGCAGGGCAACCGATTCTGGAAATGGATCTGGATTACCTGAACGCTAACGCCCGCTCGATGATTAGCCCGGTGGTTTGCAGCAATATCGACGATTTCAGCGGCTTGATCATTAAAGCTCAGGGTCATGTTGTGGCGGGTCAAACACCGCTGTATGAAATCAAAAAGTAATCTGCTTTATGCCTGATGCGACGCTTGACGCGTCTTATCAGGCCTACAAAAGCGCTGTGTAGGTTGGATAAGACGCATAAGCCTCACATCCAACAATGACGCAGGACTGGCAAAAGCGGTGGAGATCTTCTCTGCCGCTTTTTTTTTCATCAACTATCCCCATAATCTTTGTTAGATTTTTCGATTTTCTCTAACTAACAGTTGTCAGCCTGTCCCGCTTATAAGATCATACGCCGTTATACGTTGTTTACGCTTTGAGGAATCCACGATGAGTGAGGCAGAAGCCCGCCCGACTAACTTTATTCGTCAGATCATCGATGAAGATCTGGCCAGTGGTAAGCACACCACAGTACACACCCGTTTCCCGCCGGAGCCTAATGGCTATCTGCATATTGGCCATGCGAAATCTATCTGCCTGAACTTCGGGATCGCCCAGGACTATAAAGGCCAGTGCAACCTGCGTTTCGACGACACTAACCCGGTAAAAGAAGATATCGAGTATGTCGATTCGATCAAAAAACGACGTTGAGTGGTTAGGTTTTCACTGGTCTGGTAACGTCCGTTACTCCTCCGATTATTTTGATCAGCTCCACGCCTATGCTGTTGAACTGATCAATAAAGGGCTGGCGTACGTTGATGAACTGACGCCGGAACAGATCCGCGAATACCGCGGCACCCTGACGCAGCCGGGTAAAAACAGCCCGTACCGCGACCGCAGCGTTGAAGAGAACCTGGCGCTGTTCGAGAAAATGCGTACCGGCGGTTTTGAAGAAGGTAAAGCTTGCCTGCGCGCGAAAATCGACATGGCTTCGCCGTTTATCGTGATGCGCGATCCGGTGCTGTACCGCATTAAATTTGCTGAACACCACCAGACCGGCAACAAGTGGTGCATCTACCCGATGTACGACTTCACCCACTGCATCAGCGATGCGCTGGAAGGCATTACGCACTCTCTGTGTACGCTGGAGTTCCAGGACAACCGCCGTCTGTACGACTGGGTACTGGACAACATCACCATTCCTGTTCATCCGCGCCAGTACGAATTCTCGCGCCTGAATCTGGAATACACCGTGATGTCCAAGCGTAAGCTGAACCAACTGGTCACCGACAAGCACGTAGAAGGTTGGGATGATCCGCGTATGCCGACCATTTCCGGTCTGCGTCGTCGTGGTTACACTGCGGCTTCTATTCGTGAGTTCTGCAAACGCATTGGCGTGACCAAGCAGGACAACACCATTGAGATGGCATCGCTGGAATCCTGCATTCGTGAAGATCTCAACGAGAACGCGCCGCGTGCAATGGCGGTTATCGACCCGGTGAAACTGGTTATCGAAAACTATCAGGGCGAAGGCGAAATGGTCACCATGCCGAACCATCCGAATAAACCGGAAATGGGCAGCCGTCAGGTGCCGTTTAGCGGTGAGATTTGGATCGATCGCGCCGATTTCCGCGAAGAAGCTAACAAGCAGTACAAGCGTCTGGTGCTGGGAAAAGAAGTGCGTCTGCGTAATGCTTACGTGATTAAAGCGGAACGCGTGGAGAAAGATGCCGAAGGCAATATCACCACCATCTTCTGTACTTATGACGCCGACACCTTAAGCAAAGATCCGGCTGATGGTCGTAAAGTCAAAGGCGTTATTCACTGGGTAAGCGCGGCACATGCGCTACCGGTTGAAATCCGCCTGTACGATCGTCTGTTCAGTGTGCCGAATCCAGGCGCTGCGGATGATTTCCTGTCGGTGATTAACCAGGATTCTCTGGTCATCAAACAGGGCTTTGCTGAACCGTCTCTGAAAGATGCGGTGGCAGGTAAAGCATTCCAGTTTGAGCGCGAAGGCTACTTCTGCCTCGATAGCCGCCATTCCACAGCGGAAAAACCGGTATTTAACCGCACCGTTGGACTGCGTGATACCTGGGCGAAAGTAGGCGAGTAATTTTAAGTTTCACCTTGCCGGATAAGGCGTTTACGCCGCATCCGGCAAGAAACATGCAAACAATCCAAAACGCCGCGTTCAGCGGCGTTTTTTCTGCTTTTCTTCGCGAATTAATTCCGCTTTGTAATTTATTCATAAAACAAATTTAAAATTACAAATCATAATTAAATAAAATGTAACCGCTTTCATCTAGCTGGAAATTCACGCTTTTATTCTTCTACAAGCCTTTCTACTGCAAACTTAAACCTTGTAACAAAAATCATCAAAATATGTGCGGTTGCTCATGTTCTTACATTCTCGTTACAGAAAGAGATTGATAATTCGCGTCGCGAAAAATAGTCTATTCCTGTAGTCAGCGAGACTTTTCTCAATGCTACTTTTTTAATTTTTTATTTTTTTTCGCTGTTCACCTGTGGTGCAGCAATTTATACGTCAAAGAGGATTAACCCATGCGTACGTTTAGTGGCAAACGTAGTACGCTGGCGCTGGCTATCGCCGGTGTTACAGCAATGTCGGGCCTGGTGGCAATGCCGGAGGCTCGCGCCGAAGGATTCATCGACGATTCAACCTTAACCGGCGGTATCTATTACTGGCAGCGTGAACGTGACCGTAAAGATGTTACCGACGGCGACAAATACAAAACCAACCTTTCTCACTCCACCTGGAATGCCAACCTCGATTTTCAGTCCGGTTATGCTGCTGATATGTTCGGCCTTGATATTGCCGCGTTTACGGCGATTGAAATGGCGGAAAACGGCGACAGCTCCCACCCGAACGAAATCGCGTTTTCAAAAAGTAATAAAGCCTATGACGAAGACTGGTCCGGCGACAAAAGCGGTATAAGCCTGTATAAAGCAGCGGCCAAATTTAAATACGGTCCGGTATGGGCGAGGGCAGGTTACATTCAGCCAACTGGTCAAACACTGTTAGCGCCGCACTGGAGCTTTATGCCGGGTACTTATCAGGGGGCGGAAGCCGGGGCGAATTTTGATTATGGCGATGCTGGTGCGTTGAGTTTCTCCTACATGTGGACCAACGAATACAAAGCGCCGTGGCATCTGGAAATGGATGAGTTTTATCAGAACGATAAAACCACCAAAGTTGATTATCTGCACTCCATCGGTGCGAAATACGACTTCAAAAATAACTTCGTGCTGGAAGCGGCGTTTGGTCAGGCGGAAGGGTATATCGATCAGTACTTTGCCAAAGCCAGCTATAAATTTGATATCGCCGGTAGCCCGCTAACCGCCAGCTACCAGTTCTACGGTACGCGCGATAAAGTTGACGATCGTAGCGTCAACGATCTTTATGATGGCACCGCCTGGCTGCAGGCGCTGACCTTTGGTTACCGGGCGGCTGACGTAGTGGATTTGCGTCTGGAAGGCACCTGGGTTAAAGCTGACGGTCAGCAGGGATACTTCCTGCAACGTATGACTCCAACCTACGCTTCCTCGAACGGTCGCCTGGATATCTGGTGGGATAACCGTTCTGACTTTAACGCCAACGGCGAAAAAGCGGTCTTCTTCGGCGCGATGTATGACCTGAAAAACTGGAATCTTCCAGCTTCGCCATCGGCGCCTCCTACGTTTACGCATGGGATGCTAAACCTGCGACCTGGCAGAGCAATCCGGATGCGTACTACGACAAGAACCGGACTATTGAAGAGTCTGCATACAGCCTGGATGCGGTCTACACCATTCAGGACGGTCGTGCCAAGGGCACGATGTTCAAACTGCACTTCACCGAATACGACAACCACTCCGACATCCCAAGCTGGGGCGGCGGTTACGGTAACATCTTCCAGGATGAGCGCGACGTGAAATTCATGGTAATCGCACCATTCACCATCTTCTGATGCCCGACGCGGCAGGTTTTGTGCCTGCCGCACATTTGAGGAATTCGCTATGAAAAAACTGATTCTCATCGCCATGATGGCATCGGGGCTGGTGGCTTGTGCGCAATCAACCGCGCCACAGGAAGACAGCCGCCTGAAAGAGGCGTACAGCGCCTGTATCAATACCGCGCAAGGTTCGCCGGAAAAAATTGAAGCCTGTCAGAGCGTGTTAAACGTGCTGAAGAAAGAGAAACAACATCAGCAATTTGCCGAGCAGGAAAGTGTCCGCGTGCTGGATTATCAGCAGTGCATCCAGGCAACGCAAACCGGTAATGACCAGGCAGTGAGAGCCGATTGTGATAAGGTCTGGCAGGAAATTCGCAGTAATAACAAATAAGTGAGGGCTGTAACTCTCGCTTTTCTTATTTCCCTTGTATAAAAAAGCCAACCCGCAGGTCAATGCCGTTCACTTAAGCGGAGCGGTGCTGCGTTTCACCGGATAACGGGTTTTTGATATCTTAACTGCCCTCGGCCTTGATGGTCGGGGGCGTTTTGTTATGAACACCGCTTCCAGAGCCCCCCGCAGATGCTCCAGTCGTTTCGGGATGGTCCCCGGTGATGCCGTATTTCCCAGCACTATCATTTCTGTCGCGATAAACTGGAACGCGAACTTAAAGCTGATTTCTGACGCCGCTTTTTTGTGTTTCTCAGCCGCTTTTGTTGCCTCACGCCGTATCAGGTTGTAAGCCAGCAAGATGCCCCACACCTCCTGTTCCAGCAGCTCAACCTTACGGCTTCTCAGCACCAGGGCATTGTTCAGCAGGCTGCTTTTCAGGTTTCTGAACCCGACTTCGATTTCCCATCGTGAATGGTAAAGTTCCGCCACCTCTTTTGCTTTGTAGCGGTCTGCCGGGAGTGATGTCAGCACTGTTTTCTCCACACCGTTCACCTCATAAGTCACCGCCCGGGCATACCAGAACTCGGGCAGTGAAGGATTTTTTTTCCTCGCCTGTGGCGACACCTTCAGTTTCAGAAGCCTGTCTCCGGGACCGTAACTTTCTTCTGTTTCTGATGCGATATTCTTCCACGCAGGCAGTAGCCAGTGGCGGTTACAACCCTGCCGGTTCAGTGTCAGCAGCAGGTCTGCGCTGTAAAAGAGCTTGTCAAACAGTGTAACGGAGTTATCCGGGATGGTGGCGAGCATGGAGTGGGCCAGCACGGTTTCGCTCCGCCGGTAAGGCGCGGTTACGGCATTCAGCAAAATGTGGCTTCCCAGATTCATCAACGCCACCAGACGCATAACCGGGTAGGCGCTCTGCCGCTCAGTGGATGTGTTGGCAGAGCCATAATATTCACGCAACTCAGGTTCATCAGGTGTCCTGAACTGTGCGCCATCAATGGCAAAAAGCTGCAGGCCGTGCCAGTCATCCTTCAGGTAACGTTCCGAGCCCCATGTCTGTGCGGTCTGGCGGAAGAGCCATTCCACCGGGGCGGCCCCCACGCGCTGACGCGCCTGGGTGACAGCGCTGCGGGCCAGCAGGTTCATCCCCGCTTCGCCATCCGCGCTCAGGTTCAGACGGCGAACCACATCGGTAATAGGCTCATTGCGGAAAAAGGCCATGGCCACCACCATCCAGATAACCATGTCCCCCGGTAAACGACGGCGGCGAACGGTCGCATGCGCAGAAAGCGTCAGACAGTGCTGTATCCACTCGACGGGAAGGTGCTCTGCAAACAGTTGTGCAGAGGGCGGTGGCATAAGCGGATGGTCACTGAAATCGAGCAGATCATTTAGAAGTGGCATAAGAAAACGGCTCCCTGTTGTGGAAGCCGTTATAGTGCCGCAGTTTAAGGATCGGTCAACCGATCCTTAACTGATCGGCATTACCTTCTTCGGGAGGGGCTTTCCCGTTTCAGCCCCTTGCTGGCTTCCCGATTGTTGATTAGCGCCTGACCCCGCGCAACGCTTTCCCTGATGCAGATTTCTCTTCCCCGAGTCGACTCGCAAAACGCTGCAACAGTCTGATCATTTGCACTTTTTAGCGGAATGCAGATATAAAAAATCCCCGGCTTTTTGGGCCAGGGATATGCGTTAATGAAACCTTCTTGACGCTGTTGTTTTTTCAACCTAGAGTAAAGGAATAAGGGTGAGGGAGGATTTCTCCCCCCTCTGATTGGCTGTTAATAAGCTGCGAAACTTACGAGTAACAACACAATCAGTATGATGACAAGCTTCATCATAACCCTTTCCTTCTGTAAGGCCCCTTCCTCGGGAGGGGCTTTCCCGTTTCAGCCCCTTGCTGGCTCCCCGATTGTTGATTAGCGCCTGACCCCGCGCAACGCTTTCCCTGATGCAGTTTTCTCTTCCCCGAGTCGACTCGCAAAACGCTGTAACAACCTGATCATTTGCACTTTTTACCGGAATGCAGATATAAAAAATCCCCGGCTTTTTGGGCCAGGGATATTCATAGATGAATATTTATTCTACGTTTTCTGCGACGGGAGTTGTTGAGGTTAAGGTTGAAGTCAATGCCGCCAGCGAGCCGCCTGAAACGCCAATTTCATTGAGCAAGGAGTCAATCAGCGGTGCCTGTGTGCGGTAAGAAAGGGCGGCAGACAATGCCTGTTCCGCCAGATTTCCGCCACCAACGCTGCCTGATGCCGCATCCCCCGCAGCGCCACCACGGTTCAATCCATCGACCTGAATAATCTTGATGCCGTCGATAGACTTCATCGGTTCAACGGATTTCTCTATTACCGCAGGTAACGACTGTAGTAGCGCCAGTTTGAATTTAAGGCTGGTTTGTTCATCAGAAAGTACGTTGATAGCGTCGTTCAGCGCACGTTGCGCTTCTGCTTCCGCCAGGCCTTTTTTACGCGTAGCTTCGGCTAACTCAACGATCGCTGCCGCCTGCATCTCTGCGGCTTCTTTCTCTGCTTTCGCCCGCACGGTCAGTTCGACCGCTTTGGTTTCTGCGTCTTGCGCTGCGGCAATCAGCGCCACCTGCTTGGCACGATCGGCTTCGGCTGTCTGGCGAGTGGTTTCTACGTTTTGTTGCGCACTTACCGCTTCTGCAAGTGCGAGGTTGGCACGCGCTTCTGCTTGGGATTGTTGCTCTGATTTTGCCGCAATGGCGATTGATTTCGTCTGGTTGGCGATTTCGGTGACCTGCTGCTGTTCGATCTCTTTAATGCGAACTTCACGTTCAGCCTCAACCTTTCTTGAGCGGACGGCCTGTTCGCGGTCGATTTCCGTTTCCTGAATCTGTCGTTCAGCCAGAATTCGCGTCTGCTCTGCTTCACGACGACGTTCAGCTTCAAAAGCCGCAATTTTCGCATTCTGCTCAGCGGTACGGGTTTTAACCTGCTGCTCCTGCTCAAGCGTCATAAACGCTTCTTGCTGTTCAATCTCCAGCTTCCGCGAAAGAGCGTCTCGATTTTTCTCACGCACCGCAACTTCTACATCCTGTTCAACTTCGTTACGCTCGCGACGACGGCGTTCCGTCTCCTGGGTTAGTTTGGTCAGACCTTCGGCGTCAAAAGCGTTGTTCGGGTTAAAATGCTCTTTCGAAGTCTGGTTAAAGTTTGTGAGTGAAACACTTTCCAGTTCCAGCCCGTTTTTCGACAAGTCTTCTGCCACGGTATTTTGTACACCCTGCACGAAGTTCTCGCGGGTATCCTGTAACTCATGCATGGTCATTTGCGCAGCGGTGGCGCGTAGGGCATCGACGAATTTATCCTCGACCAGCATACGTAAATCTTCTGGTGATAGCGTGCGTTGCCCCAACGTCTGGGCCGCAGTGGCAATGCCTTCTACTGACGGTTTTACCCGTACAAAGAAAGCCACTACAACATCAACACGCATACGATCTTTCGTAATCAGGCTATCAATAGTAGAACGGCTGACTTCCAGCTTGAGCGTATTCATATTGATAGGAATGATTTCGTGGAAGATCGGCATTACGATTGCGCCGCCGCTCATTACCACTTTTTGCCCGCCTAACCCGGTACGAACAAATGCCTGCTCGGCAGATGCCCGACGATAAAGTCGCGCGAAAATAATACCGATAATAAACAGAACACATACGGCAACAATCGCCATAAACATCCATGACGGTACTAAGTTAACAATATCATCCATTATTAAATTTCCTTTTGATTAAATATTTACAATATATTTGGCCAGGGATTTTTTTCTGCTAAATATCGTGTTGCAGAAAGTCGGCAAATAATCAATACCTTGTCACCTTTGGTGAAGTTTTTTCCTTCTTCAGGTTCCAGTAATAAATAGTGTATTTGACCAAATTGATCGGTAAGTTTTCCTTCACAGGGTCTGCCAGATATTGCCTGATGACCGGTAATTAATGCCATGCAGCCAATATATTCTTCTTCTGTAATAGCAGAACTATGATCGCGAGGAATCCAGGGGGCGATCGCCTTGCCGATATAATGCACTGTAATAACAGTGAGCAGTAAACAAACAGGAACCACCAACAGGTTTGAGAGCGGAGCTTTCCAGACCGTCACGCAGGCATGCTGTAGAACGATGCCGATAAGGCCAAAAAAACCAGCTAACAGGCAGAGGATGACGAGGGCTGGTAGCCTTCCAATATTAAGATAATGAAGTGCCTGACTAATATTACCTGTGGTTATGGAATCGTAATGATCAAGATGTGCATCAAGAGCACCGGAGAGCATGTGACCGCAGACAATAGCAATAATTTCTAACAGGCCGATCAAAAGTACAAAGGAAATAGCGAAAAGATAAGGTGTGTTATAGTCGGCAAATAAAATCATCAGTCACTCCATCGTCCATTCAGTGACGCATTGTTTACTATGGTATGATTTCCTTCCTTACATTTATCTTTGCTAATAATAACATGCGTTAGTGAAATTTTAAAAGGGAAAGTCTTTTAACGTTGTAATTATTTTCAATAAAAAGTGTGATCCAAAACAATATATTTACGCACGTTATGTTTAAAGGCACTACACTGATTAAGGAATACTGAAATCAGAAAAAGCATATGGCCTTAAAAGGTATGCGATAACCGGAGGATGTGCTTATGGATCATGGTCTTAATTCTTTAAATAATTTCGATTTCCTGGCGCGTAGTTTTGCCAGAATGAATGCTGAAGGTCGACCGGTCGATATTCTGGCCGTCACTGGTAATATGGATGAAGAACACAGAACCTGGTTTTGCGCTCGTTATGCCTGGTATTGCCAGCAAATGACACAGTCAAGAGAACTGGAACTAGAACATTGATATTACGGGCCGTCAGGCCCGTTTTTGTGGTGCTTTATTCTGCTTTATCAACTGGCGGGATGGCGGGAGGAGATTGAACTTCTGCTGCCGGATTACTACGAGCTTCCAGTTCACTGATGCGCTGCTCCAGTAACGCCAGTTTCTCACGAGTCCGTAACAGGACCTGCGTCTGCACATCGAATTCTTCGCGGCTTACCAAATCGAGGCGAGTCAGCTGTGCTTGTAGGGTTTGGCGGATTTTTTTCTCCACATCTTCCCCGAACTCCCTGATTCCTTTAGGCATTGATTCGTGAACCTGGCGAGCAATTTGCTCAATTTTTTTCGGGTCAATCATTGTAGTTTCCCTGTACTGATAGGTGTTTGGTGCCATTGTAGTGCGATAAGGGTAAGTCATAAACCAGAATTATGTGAACCTATGCGTTGCTGCCGCTAATCATTAGCGTTATAGTGAATCCGCTTATTCTCAGGGCGGGGCGAAATTCCCCACCGGCGGTAAATCAACTCAGTTGAAAGCCCGCGAGCGCTTTGGGTGCGAACTCAAAGGACAGCAGATCCGGTGTAATTCCGGGGCCGACGGTTAGAGTCCGGATGGGAGAGAGTAACGATTCTGTCGGGCATGGACCCGCTCACGTTATTTTGGCTATATGCCGCCACTCCTAAGACTGCCCTGATTCTGGTAACCATAATTTTAGTGAGGTTTTTTTACCATGAATCAGACGCTACTTTCCTCTTTTGGTACGCCTTTCGAACGTGTTGAAAATGCACTGGCTGCGCTGCGTGAAGGACGCGGTGTGATGGTGCTTGATGATGAAGACCGTGAAAACGAAGGCGATATGATCTTCCCGGCAGAAACCATGACCGTTGAGCAGATGGCTCTGACCATTCGCCACGGTAGCGGTATTGTTTGCTTGTGCATAACCGAAGAACGCCGTAAACAACTCGATCTGCCAATGATGGTCGAAAATAATACCAGCGCCTATGGCACTGGTTTTACCGTGACCATTGAAGCTGCTGAAGGTGTGACTACCGGTGTTTCTGCTGCTGACCGTATCACGACTGTTCGCGCTGCGATTGCTGATGGTGCTAAACCTTCAGACTTGAATCGCCCTGGCCACGTTTTCCCATTGCGCGCACAGGCGGGGGGTGTACTGACTCGTGGCGGTCATACCGAAGCGACTATTGATCTGATGACGCTGGCAGGCTTTAAACCTGCAGGTGTGCTGTGTGAACTGACTAATGACGATGGCACCATGGCCCGCGCGCCAGAGTGCATCGAGTTTGCCAACAAACACAATATGGCGCTGGTCACTATTGAGGATCTGGTTGCATACCGTCAGGCGCATGAGCGCAAAGCTAGCTGAAAATAACTGCTAAGACTGGTGCGATAATCAAAGAAACCGAAGCTGTAGAAGGCTTCGGTTTTATTTTGCCCTTACCCTGCTGAATGTAAATTTCACCGCTTTATCTATGAGTAAATTTCACTAATATCAGACAACCTTTTTCATTATGATCAAAATCATATAAATGTTCCGATATTATGCGACCATATAAATATATCCGAAAATGGATATGTGAAATTTATGCGCTAAATGTTTGGTATTGTTAAATATTAAGGGTAAAAAGGATGTTTATCTCCTGGTACTGGATTGTATTGATTGCGCTGGTTGTGGTGGGGTATTTCCTGCATTTGAAACGTTATTGTCGGGCGTTTCGCCAGGACAGAGACGCACTGCTTGAAGCGAGAAACAAATACTTAAACAGTGCGAGAGAAGAGACAGCAGAAAAGCTGGAGTAGTGCTTCTGCGATGCCTGCAGATGTTGTCCATGCTGGACAACATCTGAAGTTGTTTTCAACCAATTCCCGCCGTTTGTAACAGCACTAAACTAAATCCCATTACTGACATCCCACACAGCACGCCATAGCTGGGATTATTATTGGGATCAATCTCTTTGGCTAACGGCATTAATTCGTCCACGGAGAGCGCCACCATGATTCCTGCAACCGCCGCCATGATTGCCGCCATGACCACCGGGGAAATCATGCTACCAAGGATTAACCACGCCAGAACGCCGCCGAGAATTTCCGCCAGCCCAGAAATCCCCGCCCACAGAATTGCGGTGCGTTTCGACCCCGTTGCCGCGTAAACCGGCCCCGCAACCGCCAGACCTTCAGGAATATTGTGCAACGCCACGGCCAGTGAGATGCCAAAGCCCAGCTCCAGGTTACTGCTTGCCGTAACAAAGGTGGCAATCCCTTCCGGGAAGTTATGCAGACTGATTCCAAGAGTGAGCAGAATAGCAGTGCGCTTGATCGATTTGGGCAACGGTTGCACCGATTTTTGCATTAAATCCTGCGGATGCGCATGCGGCAACATGCGGTCCAGACCAAAATAGCCCAGCAGACCAAAGATAAACATCCCGTAGCCCAGAACGGGGGACATTCCTTCAGCGGCTAATGCGGCAGGGAGCATCTCCATCAATGAGATAAGCAACATGATCCCCGCCGCAAACCCTAGCGAAAACGCCAGCAGTCGGTTCGAGGGTTTTTGCCCGAGAACGCCGAGAAACGCGCCAATAAACGTGGCTGCCCCCGCCAGTATGGTCAGAATGAGAGGTACTGACATCGACAACTCCTTATAAATCTTCACCTTCAGGCAGATCGTCAAAATAACTGATGATGATCATCATCGTTATCCGGGTTCTTACTCCGCCGAACAAGCGTATTGTGAGGATATCAAAATGACACCTTTAGTTAAGGATATCATCATGTCTTCAACACGTATGCCAGCATTGTTTTTAGGTCACGGTAGTCCGATGAACGTGCTGGAAGATAATTTGTATACCCGCAGCTGGCAGAAGTTGGGGATGACATTGCCACGTCCGAAAGCGATTGTCGTGGTTTCGGCTCACTGGTTTACCCGTGGTACAGGAGTGACTGCGATGGAGACGCCGCCAACGATTCATGACTTTGGCGGCTTTCCGCAGGCGCTGTACGACACCCATTATCCGGCTCCTGGCTCACCGGCTTTGGCTCAGCGATTGGTTGAGCTGTTAGCGCCAGTGCCTGTCACACTGGATAAAGAAGCCTGGGGCTTTGACCACGGCTCGTGGGGCGTACTGATTAAGATGTATCCGCAAGCGGATATCCCGATGGTGCAGTTAAGTATTGATAGCACCAAACCCGCCGCCTGGCACCTTGAGATGGGGCGTAAACTGGCAGCGCTGCGAGATGAAGGAATAATGTTGGTCGCCAGCGGTAACGTGGTGCATAACCTGCGCACGGTGAAATGGCATGGCGATAGTTCCCCCTATCCGTGGGCGACGTCGTTTAATGAGTATGTGAAAGCGAATCTGACGTGGCAAGGATCGGTGGAGCAGCATCCTCTGGTGAATTATCTCGACCATGAAGGTGGCGCGTTATCGAATCCAACACCGGAGCATTACCTGCCGCTATTGTATGTTTTAGGTGCATGGGATGGGCAGGAGCCAATTACCATTCCGGTCGATGGTATAGAAATGGGCAGTTTAAGTATGTTGTCGGTGCAGGTAGGTTAATAGATGAAGAAAACCGAAGCCAATTTCTGGCTTCGGTTTGCATTACCTTACTTTCTCAGCAGCTTGAGTCCCCATGCGCCGCTCATCACTAATAGCAGCAATAAGCAAAGACCAAAAGCCAACATACAGGCCTGAGCCATGTTCATAAAGTGCCACGGCGGTAGCAGATACCAGCCTTCAGATTGCTGATACATCGCCACAAACCACTGCTGCATACTGCTCAGTGTGACGCCATCGGGAACGATTGGCGCATCATAGCCGCAATCCCCGGTAGGTTTGAACCAGTTTGGTGCCCACTGTGCCAGCGGCAGGTTAAAGGGGAAAGTTGGATCGGTAGAGCAACCCTGAACGCCAAACAGTGAATCGGGATCCGGGTTATGCACCGCATGGTGGATATCGTTCAGTTTGAATGAAAACTTCAGCCCCATGATGCTGCCGTAAAATGCCATCACGCAGCCAATCAGCTTAAGGATGATGTTCTTCGGGTTGATCGCCGCAACCAATCCTCCAATAACCATCACAAACATGGCATAGCGAATGTATACACATTGCTCACAGGGGGCCATGTAGAGATAGATCTGGAAGAAAGAGTGCGCCAGGATAATTAACGCGCCCATCGCAACGGCCATTAACAACCACAAAAAGCGTTGCTCCTGCCATCTGACCAGTGTGTCGACTGGTGATGTGCGAAGGTCTTTCCACATTCCCTTAATACCCATAGCCTGTTTCCCTGTTATTTGCTTGCTAACTCACGGATAAGGTCTGCCATCGCGTCGATGGATTTGATGCTTTTGGTGTAGATCAAGTACTTACCATTAACGACATAAGCTGGAACACCCTGGATTTTGGCGACTTCATAAGAGGCTTTCCATTTTTCCAGTGTTTCTTGTACCGCTGGCTCTTTCAGTGCAGCTTCAAAATCCGCCTGGCTCATACCAGCAGCATCCAGACCCGTTTTGATAAAGGCCGCGGGATCTTTACCGTCAGACCAGCGTTCTTTTTTGTCGTGATAAGCCGCGTAGTAGGCAAACTTGGCTTTCTTAAACTGAGAGTTAGCATCAAATAAGGAAATACCTGCTGCTTTATCTTTATTGATCAAGACAGCAAAGACTTCGCTCGCCTGTTTACCGTATTCGCCTTTGGTTTCCAGATGGAACGGCGTGAAAGCAACGACATCTTTCACTTTTTCCGATACCGGACCGGTAACCGCTTTGTCGTACTTGTAACAGAACGGGCAGGCGTAGCTGAATACCTTAATCAGCGTTTTGTCGGCATTCGGAATCGGTTTTTCCAGGACCATATAATCCGTGCCTTCGGTAAATGCAGAAGCAGTAAATGAAACCGCCAGAGCCGCAGTAAGTAGTACGCTTTTAAACAGTGATGAGATCCCTAATTTCGACATTTTTATTCCCTTCTTAATTATTTAAACATCTGTTTTGGACGGACTAACAGCGCACGGTAGTGAGTCTGGTTGGGTTTATCAGACATCACGTCGATTTCCACTTTCACTTCTTTGGTTTTGTAGTCGATCTCGTTCAACTTACCGACGGTCGGCTGACCGACGTCAAACAGATGAATGGAGCCACCGAAGCCGAACATGGTGTCACGGTCAGCCTGGTATTCGATAATGGAGGTGATTGGGCTATAGAAATCGTAACCGCGTTCTTTACCGTATTCCCAAACTTGCTGAACGGTACCTTTCTTCTCATCAATCTTATATTCCACAAAACGGGAATATTTCATGGTTGGTAAGGCAGGTTGTTCCAGATGGCGACCGTCGCCGTTATCAAAGATAGTGAGTGTACCTTTGCTGGAGATCCATGCGGTATGCTGGGTATAGGTGAAGTCGAAGTCTGAGTTTTCACACAGGCCATTTTCGTTACAGGTGATCGGCTTACCGTTAGCGTCAACGGGTTTCAGCAATTTGCTGGCCAATGGTTTTTCCCAGCCTTTCGAGGGGGCAAGGATCCATTTCACTTGTTTATCACGACCAATTTTCACAACGCCCTGGTGACGAGAAGAGAGGATAATTGAGTCATCTTTCGCGTCATAGGCGATGGAGTTGACGTGCGCCCAGTTACGACCTGGTCCTACACCCAGCGCGTCGCCAAACGGCGTATCTGGTTCCAGTTTTGCCTGCTGTCCGGCGTGAGCAAGATCAACGTTAACGCAAACTGCGCCAGCATCCAGTGCACCGAGCAGAGCATCACGGTTTCGGATCGAGGATCTTCGTCAGATCCCATACATCGACAACGCGACCAGATTTATCGACTTCGAGGATATGATCACGAATGGTGGTGACGTGTACGCCGTCATCGCGACGGTAGTTACTCTTACCTACGCGCAACAGTACCGTACCATTAGGCGTCTCAATGGATTCATGAGTGGCGTCAGCGAATCCGCGCGGCAGTTTATGATCTTCCAGCACCTGACCCATCATGTCGAACTCGTACCAGTGCTGGCCTTGTACTGCGGTAAAGGTGCCGCGTGGTGTTTCGCGGATACCCATCAGATAACCACGTTTGTTGATATTACGGTCACGGCCATCGTAGAAGGTGTCTTGATCCAGCCACCAGCGGTATTCACCTTCGGTATCGACAATGAAAGTAAAGGGTGCGATATCAAAAGGCAGTGCGCCGGTTGCCGGACCTGCATCGAGGATCCCGGCATTTTTATCTTTCTCACCGTGCCAGTGGAGATCGGAACCTTGTGCCGTAAAGGTGTGGGTATTAACCAGATAGAGGCGATCTTCAAAACCAGGTGCGACTTTAACGACTTTGGTCTGCTGTAGATCAGAGATGGAACGGTTATCCATGTAATTGTTGACGATGGCTGAAGTTTGCACCACGTAATCATCTTTCATGGCCTTGCCGTTTTCTTTCCACTCAACGGTCACTTTGTTGGCAAATTTCTGATAAAGACCAAAAATCGGTACACCATCGTAAGTTTTTAGTGACTCCTGGCCTACGGGATAGCTGATTTCAACGCCTTTTTCGCCCTTCCCGTGGACGGTAACTTTGACGTCAGAAATGACGTGGCTATCTAAGTTAACCAAAGCAGTCAGTGGGGCATTGCCGTAGGGATCGACAATGACTGCACCGAGTTGCCCGGCAGGTGGTGCAGGTTTAAAACCCGCCGCCATTACGCCAGTTGCAGACAATCCCAGAGCTAATGCCACCGTTCCAGCTACCAGTGTTTTTCTATATTTATCAAACATGGATATATCTCCTTATATAACGCAAATATATAATAATGATGAATATCGACTGTTGAGATGGTACTAATAAATTTGTTTTGTGAATGAAAAATGTGACTCTAATAAAATATGAGAATGTTTTGCTGCTTTTGAATATGTTGTTATTTGTTGAAACAACTATTTATTTTTAATGGATAGTAGGGTGGCGATATATCAATAACAATGTTCAATATTGCGTAGTGTGATCTCTTCGACATTGTTTTTTAATTATTAAATTAAAACATGAAGAGATAAAAATAAAATATTTAATCTATATCAATGTGTTATGCGGTGATTTATTCGCTTACTTTAATTGCAATATCACTTACATATGACGATTTAACATTAAATTGGTTATTAATGTTAAATAAAGGTTGGAGATGTATAGGTTTATATATTGATGGAGATTATAAATGATGGATTATGAAAAGTTGCCCCGATTATCGGGGCAACATTAAGCAGTGTTATTCAACAAAAATATGTGGATAAAACCGAGACATATCCTGGGTGATCAACGCACGGTCTTCACGAATGCCAATTCCGGCGGGTTGATCGTTCACCAGCCAGCTACCAATCAACATATAGCTGTCGCCAAATTTCGGCAGCGGATGGAATTGTTGAACAATCATGCCTTCTTCGCCATACGGACCTTCTGCTGCTTCAATGGTTTTGCCATTCTCGATAATCGACACGTTTGCGCCTTCACGCGAGAAGATTGGCTTAACCACATATTTTTCCATTTCTGGATGATCATCTTCCGCAAAATAAGCGGGCAACAGGTTCGGATGATTCGGGAACATCTCCCACAGTAGCGGCAGAAGCGCTTTGTTGGAGATAATGCTCTTCCACGCCGGTTCCAGCCAGCGTACGCCAGCATCTTCCAGCTTGGTGGAGAACATCTCGCGCAGCATAAATTCCCACGGATACAGTTTGAACAGGTTAGCGATGACCTGATCCTGTAAATCCGTGAACTGACCTTTTTCACCTAAACCGATATCGTCGATGTACAGGAACTCGGTAGCAATTTCAGCTTCCGTCGCGCAGTCCTGCAAATACTGGATGGTGCCACGATCTTCCACCGTGTCACGACAGCAGGTGAGATGCAGCAACTGGAAGCCATACTGTTCACGCAGCTCGACAAAGCGATCGATCAGCTTTTCTTGCAGACTGTTAAACTGGTCGCTGCCTTCCGGCAGGTTGCCCGCGTTAAGCTGATCTTCCAGCCAGATCCACTGAAAGAATGCTGCTTCATACAGTGATGTGGGCGTATCAGCGTTATTTTCCAGAAGTTTAGGTTCGCCAGTGCCATCCCACGCCAGATCAAGACGCGAATAAAGCGATGGCTGGTGAGTCAGCCAGGACTGACGCACAAAACTCCAGGTATGTTTCGGTATGCGGAATTTGGTCATCAGCTCATCGCTGGCGATCACTTTTTCCACCACTTTCAGGCACATCTGGTGCAGTTCGGCGGTGACTTCTTCCAGCTTTTCAACCTGGGCGAGGGTCAACTTGTAGTAAGCATCTTCACACCAGTACGGCTCGCCGTACATGGTGTGAAAATTGAAACCGTATTCGTGGGCTTTTTCACGCCAGTCTGGGCGCTCGGTAATACTGACTCTTTCCATCGGTATCAGCCACCCATTGAACGAGAAGAGGTGCCGGTTGCGCTACGCTGCATAGTGCTTTGTTTGGCAACAGATTCACCAAAGCCGCCGCGAGTAACGGTAGTGGTGGTCGCCGGTTTTGGTGCCATTGCCGTCTTCGGTACGGTCATGGTGCGGCCTGGCTGGCTGCGCCATAGTTTTTACCCGTCGCGTCGGTATATTTACCGTAAGCCGGGCTGGCTGGGTTTTTCGAGGAGAACAGCGGCTGCTGTGCAAATCCCGCGCCGCCGCCCATCAGACGTCCCATCATGTAACCGGCCATCAGCGGCATCCAGAAACTCCCGCTGGATTGCTGGGCCTGCGCCTGGTTTTCAGGTGCCATGCCAGCCTGGGCTGGCGCCTGCTGGCACTGACCTTCACCAAATTCGGCAATACAGTCTTCACGAGTGGCGTATTTCGGCGCAGTACGTTCTGCTTCTTTCAGCGCATTGTTGTACGCGGTGGTACATTCGGCGCTTTTGCCTGGGTTTGCAGCTGAACAGTCGTCAGCATTTTGATAGAGAGACACAGTTTCATCACTCTTTTCACAGCCTGCCAGCATAAAAACAGTAGCAACAGCGAGAGCGACAGGTGTCAGGTGGCGTGCGCTCCAGTTTTTGCGGAACGATGCGTGGCGTATGGATTTTGTCCGTTTCATTTTTGTCTTCCGGGACCAGTGGTAAATACCCATCAGAATAGAGGATGGCTGGTCGAAATTGAAGCGAGAAGGGGGAAGAATGCGGCAGATAACCCGTATCTTTACGTTGCCTTACGTTCAGACGGGGCCGAAGCCCCGTCGTCGTCATCAGTTACGGAAAGGGTTATGACCGTTACTGGTGTTAGTGCGTGCGGATGCTTGCTGAACGGCTGGTGCCGGGCTATCAGGTGCATAACCGTCAGCAATAGCATTCTGTTCTGGCGTTTGCGGCGCAACGTTTTCTGGATTAGTAGAAACCGGTTTGCTCAGCGCATTGTTCAGTGCCAGCAGATCCTGCTCGTTCAACGTACCCAGAGCTGATTTAATATTCAGCTGGTTAATCAGGTAGTTATAACGCGCATTTGCCAGTTCTTGCTTGGCGTTGTACAGCGTAGTGGTCGCGTCCAACACATCAACAATGGTACGCGTACCGACCGAGTAGCCCGCTTCCATCGCGTCTAAAGAGCTTTGGGCGGAAACCACGGCTTGTTTGTAGGCGTTAATGCTACTGATAGATGCATTAATGTTGTTGAAGGAGGAACGCACGGTCTGCACGACGCTACGATGGGCGCTTTCCAGTTGCTCGCTGGCACCGACAAAGTTGTACTGTGCCTGTTTCACCTGCGAGTTAACCATTCCGCCCTGATAAATCGGCAGCGAGAAGCTCAGGCCCACTTTGTTCTGGCCCATATTGCTGTCGTCATACTGGCCTGTGGTCGCACCACGGGTTTTTGAACCGCTGTAAGAGGTGTCAGAAATTCCGGTAGAGGCCGTCAAATCCAGAGTCGGTAAGTGACCGTCCTGCGCCTGGCGAATTTGCTCGCGCGCCAGGTCCTGGCTCAAACGTGCCTGTAACAGGGACAGGTTGCGTTTTTCGGCTTCTTTCAGCAGCGCGTTAACCGGCTGTGGCTTGTCGGTCTTGAAGTTTTCGACATTCAGCGCCGCCAGTTCCGGATAGTAGTTACCGGTGATCTGACGCAGCTGCTCAACGGCGTTGTCGAGGTTGTTACGTGCGGTCACTTCGTTCGCCAGCACGGTATCGTACTGTGCGCGGGCGTTCTGCACATCGGTGATCGCCACCAGGCCCACGTTAAAGCGTTGGGTGGTTTGATCTAACTGACGGTAGATTGCCTCTTTTTGTGCCTGAGTATAAGAAAGCACGTCAATGGCATTCAACACGTTGAAATAAGCGGTCGCGGTGTTGAGGATCAAAGTTTGTTGATCGGTCTGGTAAGTGACGTCCTGAATACCGGCAGCTTTTTCCTGCAAAGTCAGTGCGCGCCATTTCGACATATCGAAAATGGACTGGGTCAACTGTAGGGACGCACTGGTTGCGTTAGAGTTGATGCCGTTCGCGTCGNNGCTACGTACGTCTGAGCATCGATCGATGTACAGCTACGACGTCTGAGCATCGACGATGTACAGCTACGTACGCGAGCATCGATCGAGTACAGCACGTACGTCTGAGCATCGAGATGACAGCTACGACGCTGAGCATCGATCGATGTACGCTCGT